>CAZIWA010000172.1:0-9748 GCA_964542875.1 uncultured Phycisphaeraceae bacterium | reverse complement strand
CCCTGAGGGAGAGGGGGTAAGAGGGGCCTCAAATGAACTTCTACGAATCACTGCCGGTGTTGGAGAGGTTTGATCAGGTGGCCAATCCGGCCGCGTATCGGGATTTGCCTGCGGACTGGCATGTGATGGTGTCGGATATCCGCGGCTCGACGGTGGCGGTGGAGGCGGGGAAGTATCGTGAAGTGAACATGGCGGGGGCGTCGGCGATCAGTTGTCTTTTGAACATGGTGAAGCCTGCGGAGGTGCCGTTCGTGTTCGGCGGCGATGGCGCCACCGCGTGTCTGCCGGGCGACATGGTGGCCAAGGTGCGGCCGGGCCTGGCGGGGTTGAGGCGGTCGGTGAAGGCCGCGCTGGGGTTTGATATGCGCGTGGGCATCGTGCCGGTGGCGGATATCCGGGCGGCGGGGCAGCAGGTGAAACTCGCGCGGTACCGTGTCTCGCCTTTGTTTGTGCAGGCGGTCTTCGTGGGAGGGGGTCTGCAGGCCGCGGAAACGCTGATCAAAGACCCTGTCGCGGGGGCGAAATACCTGGTGGATGATGTGACTGCGCATATCGAGCCGGACCTTTCGGGCCTGCAGTGCCGATGGCACACCATTCCCAGCAAGCGTGGCGAGACGATTGCGCTTTTGGTGAAAGCCATGCCCAAGGCGGGTGTGACCGAAGAGAGCGTCTACCAGCAGGTGCTGGACAAGGTGCTGGCGATTTTCGGGACCGAAGCCGAATGGCACCCGGTGCACGAAGAGAACATGCAGCTTTCACTGGACCGGACGAAACTGGGCGCGGAGATCGCGATTCAAAACTCCGGGAAGGGGTGGTTTGCCCACGCGGTCAACATGGTGTTTGTACGCGGCGTGGTGCTGCTGGGGCGGCTGCTGATGAACCGGGGCTGGTACTTCAACAAGACGGACTGGAGCCGGTACAAGCAAGATACGATCGCCAATACGGATCATCGAAAGTTCGATGAAATGGTCCGGTGCATTCTGGCGGGAACGCGTCAGCAGCGGGAAGAGTTGACGGATTTTTTAAAGCGGCTGCGGGAGCAGGGACTGGTGGCGTACGGCATTCATGCGTCGGACTCTGCGACGATGACGTGCTACATCCGGGATTACGGCGGGCAGCACTTTCATTTCGTGGACGCGACAGGCGGCGGGTACACGATGGCGGCGAAGCAGTTGAAAGGGCAGATGAAGGAAGGGGTTTGAGGGCAAGCCGGCTTGGGCAGGGAAGGCTGAGTTTTGAGGAGGAATCAGTACCAGCCGGGAATTTGGCCGTCGAGGAGGAAAAGGTCGGTGCGTTGGAATTTTCTGAGGCCTTCGACGTGACCGTCGACAAAAAGCGTGTTCACCGTTGTTCGTTGATTGTGGCCAACGATGCGTCCGGAGGTGGTGGTCGATTCGTTATAGGCGGCCCAAGTGGCGGGGGCCGTATTGAGCCAGTAATCGAACACAAGCGGGATGTGTGAAGTGGGATACTTGATCTGTGCGAAAGTTCTGCGATTGGCCCATTGGGCCGGGCTGGGGCTGGTCCACTCGACATTGGTCAGGCTGTGGTTGAGGCCGTAGTCGGAGAGGTAGTAGAGGCCTGAGGAGCCTGTTTGCGCCTCGGGGCAGCGGAATGCAGGTGTGAGACGCTCCGGGGAGTTGGTGTAGCCAAACCGGTCGTTGAGGAGCCCTCCGGCGTAAGGGGTTGTCGTGCCGTTGGTGATTTGGCTGACGTCGCCCGGATGGCCAAGATAAGGCATGAGGCGGATCATCCACCAGGACGATTGCTTAGACGACATCGGAAAGGCGGTGTCCCTGGCGTTTACGCAGTAGTTTGTCATCGCCACTCCCTGCTGCTGGAGTCGGGCGGCGCAGACTGCCTGACGGGCGTGGGATCGCGCTTGGCTAAGGCTGGGCATCAACAGCGAGAGGAACACAGCGCAAAGTGCGACGACAACGAGAAGCTCGACTAACGAGAAGGCGCGCTTTTTGAGGGGCATGTGAGAGGTCCGGGAGTTGAACAAGCGATGATTTAATGAATTGTTTGTATTTTACATCAATATTGAACAAGATGATAAGGATGTTTTTTTATCAGAGTGAGGGGGGCGCACGGGGGCGGCGAAGCCATTGAAGGGGCAGATGAAGGAAGGGGTTCGGGTTTCGGGTTAAAAAAGAGGAAGGCAGAAGAAGTTACGCGCGCTTGAGGGTAAATGCGGTGATTTCGGGGCGGGCGTTGAAGCGGACGCGGGTGAGATAGCCCAGGCCGCGGTTGATGTAGAGGGTGCGGTCGTGGCCGACGTCGAAGGCGCCGGAGGTATAACGTCGGTTTTTGACAGGGAGGAGGGGCGGGGGGAGGAAGGGAGGCTTGCATTGACCGCCATGGGTGTGGCCGGCAAGGATCCAGCCTTTGATGGGGTGGAGCGCGGGGAGGTCAACGGCGTCGGGGTTGTGGCAGAGGGTGAGTGCGGGGCCGGACCAATCGACTTTTGAGAGCGTGGGCGTGGGGTTGAAGTTTGGGCTCCAGAAGTCGTCAAGGCCGACAAGCTGGAGGCCTGCGACATCCTCGGTGCGGTTGCGGAGCGCGGTGATGCCGATGTTGGCGAGCTGGGCCTGGAGTGTGTCGGCGACGGTGGCATCGCCCCAGGAACTGCCGTAATCGTGATTACCCATGATGGCGAAGATGCCCAGGCCGCCGACGGGCTGGGCGAGGTTTTTAAGGACGGCGACGGCCTGGGCGATGCACTCGGTGTGGTGGCAGGTCATGAAGTCGCCAGTGATGACGATGAGGGCGGGATTGAGCGCAGCGATGTGCTGGAGCGACCTGGCGATGAAGGTGTCGTCGACGTTTGGGCCGATGTGAAGGTCGCTGATCTGGACGAGCGTTTTGCCGACGAGGGCGTCAGGAAGATTCACGATGGGCATGTCGACCTGGGTGACCTGGACCCAGTGAGGTTCGATGCGCCAAGTGTAAAAGCCGGTGGCGAAGGCGCTGGCTGCGATGAGCCCTGCGGTAGAGAAGAGGAGGGTGCGGCGGGTGAGTTTGGGCATTAAAGCGCTCTGAGAGATGTTGGAATGGGGAGACTATTCAGAAGAGCATTTGCAGGCGGGCCTCCCCCAAAGGGAGATGGGCAAGAACCGGTTCATTGCATGTTGGTGCATGTGTTGGGTATGATTTTTGGTCTTGGTTTCAATTCATACGCTTTGTACCACAAAGAGGTTCATTCAAGATGAAGATTTTCAATCCCTATGAAGGGCTGTCGAAGGGGCAATGGATGCGTGGGAATCTGCACTGTCACAGCACGCGCAGTGACGGTTCGCGTCCGCCTCAGGGGGTGATTGATGATTATGCGCGACGGGGGTATGACTTTTTGATGTTGTCTGACCATGACGTTTTCAGCTCACCGGAGTGTTACGCGCAGTGGGACGCCAAGGGGATGGTGCTGATCAACGGCAATGAAGTGAGCGCCAATGGCGTCCACGTGCTGCATGTGGATGCGGACCGGTGGATCGAGCCGCACAAGCGGCGGCAGCAGGTGTTTGAAGAGATCAACAAGACCAAGGGATTCGCCATCGTGGCGCACCCCAACTGGACAAGCAACTTCGACCACTGCCCGGCGGAACGCATGCTGGAGTGGACGGGATACCTGGGCGTGGAAGTCTACAACGGGCTGGTGGAATGGCACCAGGGTTCGGCGTACGGCGATGACAAATGGGACATGGCACTGACCGAGGGCAAGCGGATCTGGGGCTTCGCCAATGACGACAGCCACCGCGGGGTGCATGACATCGAGCTGGGCTGGAACGTGGTGTACACCTACGAGAAGAGCGTGAAAGGCTTGATCGACGCGATGCGGGCCGGCCGGTTCTTTCCCTCGACGGGCGTGACCATCACCGATGTGAAGGTGGAAGGCGACAGCATCACGATCACGACGAAGGATGCGCACCGGATCGCGGCGATCCAGGATTCGGGCAAGCGCTTTGCCTGTGTGGATGCGTCGACGATGACGGTGAAAGTGCCCGAAGGCGTGTCGTACGTGCGCTTTGAATGCTTCGGCGTGGGTGAGCGGATGGCATGGACGCAGCCGTTCTTCATCGAGCGGCCTGAAGCAGTGAAACTGACCAACGGGAACCCGACCAAGCCGTTCATCCTGACATGGGATGTGTCTGAAATACAAGCCGGCACGAAGCTGGCGGATGCGAAGATGCAGACGCCGGAAACCAACAAGGGAATGGGCTGGCTGTCGATCACATCGCTGGCGGTGGGGCGCGCGGCTGGGTTCATGGATGTGCGCCAGCGCATGGAAAACCTGCCGGGCGTGATCTACCTTTCAACGAAGGTGCAGTCACCCAAGGCGCAGAGCGGCCGGATTTTCATGGGATTTGATGGGCCGGTGAAGGTGTGGCTCAACGATACGCTGCTGTATCACGGGCCGGGGACCAACCCGGCGATCATCGACCGCGTGCCGCTGTTTGCGGACTTTAAGGCTGGCGAAAACCGGCTGACGGTGGCGCTGGACAACAACGGCGGCAAGGCGTGGGGCATCTACGGCCGGGTGGAACTGGACGCCTGATTGCGTGATTGATTTGAGTGAATGATGAAACCGGAGGCGTATTTATGCGCTTCCGGTTTTTTATGGGCGCGTAAGACCGGCGTGGAGCGCCTGAATGGTGGAGCCGAAAAGGATGGACATGGCCTTGCTGTATTTGGCGTGGGATTTTTCCCGGCGGTCAGGGTCGAGAGCGGCGACGCGCGAGGGGCTGGTGTTGTCCTTGATGTCGTAGAACTTCACGACGCGCGCCAGGGAGTTGGCTTTTACGCGCTGGAGGTAGGCTTCGTATTCTTCGCCTGGTTTCTTGGTGATGGCGGTGATGGCGTCGATGAATGCGGTGTTGCCTGGGAGGTCGATCTCATCCGCCAGACGAGCGGGGGTGTAGCCCTGGTCTTCAACGATGTCGTGCGTGATGGCGAGGATCTGGTGAAGGGTGTCGTAACCGGCCTCTCGCGTGAGCATCATGACACGGATGGGGTGGAGGATGTAGGGCTGGCCGGCTTTGTCGGTCTGGGTTTTGTGAGCGGTGGCGGCGACGATGATGGCCTGGGAAAGCTGGGCGTTGTGGTCCATGCGATGCCTCCCGAGTGAGAAGGATGACACGGGCATGATAGGGGGAGATAGAGAGGGAAGTGAGAAACAGTTTTGCTTATTGGGATGTTTGATTCAAGAGCACCGGTGCGAGTGTGATGCGGTGTGGGTGTTCGTGTGTTGAAGGGTTTTGTGGGCGGCGTGGTGGGCCTCGGGGACTCGGCCGCACCCTACCAGGAGAAGATATGTTCAGGCGGCGAGTTTGCGGAGGCGGGCGACGGCGTAGAACTCGCAGGCGACGGCCAGGGCGAGGATGATCGGGGCGAAGGAGGCGATGAAGCGGAAGACCAAGGGCATCTCTGCGTCGGGGGGGCGTTTGGCCTGGTATTGCAGGACGAGAAGATTTAAGACGTCAGGCACAATGCCCAGAAGCAGAAGACCGGCGAGAAGAAAGCCCAGGGAGAGTTGGCCGGTGCGTTTGGCGAGAGGGAGCGCCAGGCAAGCGCCGCCCAGAAGGAAGAGGGCGCCGAAGGGGACGGGGAGCGTCCAGGCCCAGGTGACCGTCTGGAGTGTGCTAGGCTTGGCATTAAATACTTCGACCATTTTGACCATGTCGCAATAGAGGACGGTGGTGCTGCCAAGGATCATGAGCAGGCGGCCGATGAGGGTGCCCATGTTGAGGGCTTGGTCGCCGATGGGGCGCATCATGCGGGCACTGGCGTAGGTTTTGAAGCCCCAAACGCCGATGAGCGAGAGGTTATGGGCGAGGCCGAGGTAGAGCAGGGGTATGCGGATGGTGTTGCTGAGGGGTGGCGTGAGCCAGCCTGCGTTGTAGCAGATGAGCAGGGCGAACTGGGTGCAGGCGAAGAGGGAAACGAAGGCAAGGTTGATGGCAGTGCCCCAGTACCATGCGCGGAGGCCTGTGGTGAGGCGTTTTTGTTCCGGGGCGATGGGCGCGGGGGCGGGCATGGGTTTAGTAAGGGATTTCAGAGTAGGGGGCCTGGGCTTTGTGGCGCAGGTAGTGGTCGGCCAGGGTGATGGCGACCATTGCTTCCGCCATGGGGATGAAGCGGGGGAGGAGGCAGGGGTCGTGGCGGCCCTTGGTGGAGATGGTGGTGGGGTTGCCCTTGTTATCGACGGTGGGCTGTTCCTGGGAGAGGGAGCTGGTGGGTTTGACGGCGGCACGGAGGACGATGGGCATGCCGGAGGAGATGCCGCCGAGCATGCCGCCGTGACGGTTGGTGGAGGTTTGGATGGAGTCGAAGGATTTTTTGGGGGAGATGAAGGCGTCGTTGTTTTGCGTTCCGCGCATGCGGGCGACGTTAAAGCCTTCGCCATATTCGACGCCCAGGACGGCGGGGAGGGAAAAGAGGGCTTTGGCGAGGTCTGCCTTGAGTTTGTCGAAGACGGGTTCGCCCCAGCCCGCGGGGACACCGGTGGCGACGATTTCGGAGACGCCGCCGATGGAGTCCTGCTCGCGGCGGATTTGATCGATGAGGGCGACCATTTTTTCGGCAGCGGCGTTGTCCGGGCAGCGGACGATGTTGGGTTCGCCACTGGCAAGGGTTTCGACTTGCTCAAGGGTGACGGAGGCGGGGTCCGGGATGGTTGCGATGATGTCGCCGACTTGCTTCACGTAAGCGACGACCGTGACGCCTTGGGTGGCGAGGAGTTTTTTGGCGATGGCGCCGGCGGCGACGCGTGCGGTGGTTTCGCGAGCGGAGGAGCGTCCGCCGCCGCGGTAGTCGCGTGCGCCGTATTTGGCGTCAAAGGTGAAGTCCGCATGGCCGGGACGGTATTTGTCTTTGATGTCGGCGTAGTCGCGCGAACGCTGATCCTGATTGCGGATGAGGATGGCAATGGAGGTGCCGGTGGTGAGGCCTTCAAAGACGCCGGAGAGAATTTCGGGCGCGTCGTCTTCCTTGCGCTGGGTGGTGATCTTGCTCTGGCCGGGCTTGCGACGGTCAAGATCGGGCTTGAGGTCGGCTTCGCTCAAAGGGATGCCGGGGGGAACACCATCGACAATGACAACGTTGCCGGGGCCATGGCTTTCGCCTGCGGTGGTGATGCGGAAGAGTTGGCCGAAGGAATTGCCGGGCATGGGGTGGGTCTCTGGGTCCGGGGCGAGTGTGCTGGAGGCCTTTATTTATGATTTAAAATTTGTAATTTGCAGGGTTGGGGGGTGGAGACATTCGGCTGAGCCGGCAAATTATAAAGATTAAATTTCAAATGATGGATTCTTCCCTTAGTCTGCGGCAAAGAGGGCTTCGATGAATTTGGGGGGATCGAAGGGTTGGACGTCATCGGGGGTTTCACCGACGCCGATGAACTTGACGGGGATGTTGAGTTGTTCGCGGATGGCGACGACGATGCCGCCTTTGGCGGTGCCGTCGAGTTTGGTGACAAAGAGGCCGGTGACCTGGGTGGATTCAGAGAAGGTCTTGGCCTGATTGATAGCGTTCTGGCCGATGGTGGCATCGAGGATGAGGAGCACTTCGTGGGGTGCGCCGGGGATTTTTTTGGCGAGCTGATTTTTGATTTTGGTCAGCTCACGCATGAGATGTTCCTGCGTGTGGAGACGGCCGGCGGTGTCGACGACGAGGACGTCGATTTTCTGATCGATGGCGGCCTGCGCGGCGTCAAAAGCGACGGATGCGGGGTCTGCGCCGGGCTTGCCCTTGATGACCTTGACGTCCAGGCGGCCGGACCAGACTTCGAGTTGTTCAACGGCGGCGGCGCGGAAGGTGTCACACGCGGCGAGCATGACGGTTTTGCCGGAGTCACGCAGGGATTTGGTGATTTTGGCGATGCTGGTGGTTTTGCCCGAGCCGTTGATGCCGCAGATGAGGATGACGGTGGGACTGCCCTTGGGGGCAAAGAGGATGTTGCGGTTTTCCGGTGGCCAGTAGGCGCTGAGCTGTGACTTGAGGTATTCAAGGGCTTGATCGCCGGATTCCATTTCGCCGCGTTCCCAGGCGGCCTGGATGTCTTTGCGCAGTTCGATGGCGGTTTTGATGCCGATGTCGGACTGGATCATTTTGCGCTCGAGTTCATCGAGCAGTTCTTTGGAGAGCTTTTTCCCAGTGAGGATGGTCTTAAGCCCGCCGACGAAATGGTCGCGGGTTTTGGCCAGACCCTCCTTAACCTTATTGATGATGCTGCGGAACAGGCTCATGGGTGGGTCGGCTTTCAGGCTTGAGGGGCTGGGAGCCCGGTGCTCTGGAGTATAGGAAGGGCCAGGGATTACCGGGGATCGAAGTCGTTTTTAGGCGGCTCGGGCGGGGCCGGCTGCTTGGGCTGGCGCTTGGTGGAGCGACGTGGTTTTGCTGGGATGTCGTTGTCGTCATCCGGGTCTTTTTCGATCTCCAGGTTGGCATCGTCCACGGCGTCATCGAGCCATGCCTTGGATTTGGTTTCTTGGGCAAGGGTGTCGCCTGCGGCGAATTTATGTTCGACGACGGGGGTGTTTTCCTTTTCGAGACCGGGGGTTTTGGTCATCCGGTCGACGAGGTTGTTGACGAAGCCGGGAGAGTTCTGGCCGGAGTATTCCTTGGCGATGAGGACGGCCTCATTGGCAAGGACCGGGCCTGGGGCCAAGCCGGCGGTGAACTCGTAATAGGCAAGGCGGAGGATGGCGCGGTCGATGGGCGCCAGCCGGTGCGTGGGCCATTGGGGGGCCAGACGAACATAGAGGGCGTCGGCCTTGGTGTGGGGACGCCAAGCGGCCAGGGCAAGCGCGAGGGCTTCTTCGCGGGTGCGCGGGTCCATTTCCTCATCGGTGAGGAATTGCTTGAGGGCATCCACATCGACGGTGCCTTGCATGTCGATCTGATAAAGCAGGCGCATGGCCTGTCTGCGGGTTTGTGTCCGTGTGAGCATAAGCCGGGTGATTTTACCCGAAAAAGCTCTCAGCCGTGGTGCTTGAGAAGGAATTGCGCGAGGGTGGCGCCGAGTTGGGCGACGGACTCCTGAAGCTTGGGGTCCTTAAGCTGGCCTGCCGCGTCGAAAGCTTCGTGCGCCTTGGGGATGGCGATCTGGTCTGGAAGCATGGTGACCTTGATGTTGCCGAGGATGGAGCGGACGGTGACCAGCCCGCGGAGGCCGCCGAGCTGGCCGGGGGAGGAGGCCATGATGACTGCGGCTTTGCCGGCAAAGCCGGCGAGGGGAGGCTCATTGGGGATGGGGCGCGAAACCCAGTCGATGGTGTTTTTGAGCACGGCGGTGATGGAGCTGTTGTACTCCGGCGCGGCAATCAAGAGGCCCTGGTGGGCTTTGAAAAGGGTTTTGAGCTTGTGGGCGTTTTCCGGGAAACCCTGGCGTTCAAGGTCTTCATCGAAGACGGGGAGTTGATAGTCGCGCAGATCGATGACAGTGACCTCCGCACCGGCCTTGCGGGCGCCTTCGGCGGCGATGCGGATCAATTTTTTGTTGTAGGAATCAACACGGAGACTGCCTGCGAAGGCGAGAATTTTTGGAGTAGGCATTGTGGCGCTCGTGAATTAGATGGGTGAATAAGAGTGTGATTACTGGTTTAACAGAGCATAGGCGTGTTGGCAATGAGGAGATGGCCAAGCCGGGATATTTGTGAATGAATCGAATTGATGGATGCAGGGTTTATCGGATGATTGTGGGCCTAAAAAACAACCAGGGCCCTCTTTTGGAGGGCCCTGGCATGTTTTTTTAGAC
>CAZIWA010000171.1:3764-9799 GCA_964542875.1 uncultured Phycisphaeraceae bacterium | reverse complement strand
GCCGTCCCCGGCAAGGTCGTCCTCGACTGCGGCACCAAAACCCTCACCTCCGACCGGCTCATCCTCGAGCCCAACACCGCCGGTCATGGCCACATCATTGAATACCCCAAGGCCAAGCTCGTGCGTCTCTCCGAAGAACACGGCGAGCTTGATCTCACCGGCTGCGACCGCATCCCCAAGCTCGGCGAACGCGTCCAGGTCATCCCCAACCACATCTGCCCCTGCGTCAATCTCCAGGCCCACACCTACCTCCGCCACGAAAACGGCTCCCTGGAAAAAGTCATCGTCGACGCCCGCGGCATGTTGTCATAAAAACGGGTTTCGGGGTCCGGGTTTCGGGCATCGGGTCAAGATCTTTAAAAAAACCTCAGCCCTACCCTACCCTCCTAACCCTCTGTTCTGATTCCACTCCCTCTTACCCGTCACCCGAAACCCGGACCCCGAAACCCGATAGCACCATGACCAAAAAATCCCCAAAATCCACCGCCAAGGCCACCCCCTCCAACTCCACCCCCGGTGCACACCGGCTCAAAGGCGTCCTCCCCGTCTTCCAGACGCCTTACAAGACCGATGAATCCATCGACTTCAAAACCCTCGAAAAGCACATCGACTACATCTTCGACACCGGCGCCCACGGCATCGTCATGGCCATGGTCTCCGAAACCCTTCGCCTCACCTCTGAAGAACGCGAAGAGCTCGCCAAAAACGTCACCAAAATGGGCACCAAGCGCGGCGCCGTCATCATCTCCACCGGCGCCGAAAGCATTCCCGCCGCCGTCCGCTACTCCAAGCACGCGGAAAAAATCGGCGCAGACGCCATCATGGCCATCCCTCCCGTCGCCATCGGCGTCGGCGAAGCAGAACTCCTGCGCTACTACCGCGCCATCATCGAAGCCATCCGCATCCCCGTCATCGTGCAGGATGCCTCCGGCTACGTCGGCAAGCCCATGCCCATCGCCATGCAGGCCAAGCTCCTCGAGGAATACGGCCCCGAGCGCGTCCAGTACAAGCCCGAAGCCACCCCCATCGGCCCCAAGCTCTCCGAACTCCGTGATGCCACCAAAGGCACCGCCCGCGTCTTCGAAGGCACAGGCGGCATCGCCCTCATCGACAGCCACAAACGCGGCATCGTCGGCACCATGCCAGGCGGCGATCTCCTGAAAGCCATCGTCCCCCTCTGGCACGCACTCGAAGCCAAAGACTTCAACCGCGCCTACCAGATCTGGGAACCCCTCACCGGCCTCCTCACCCTCCAGTCCAGCCTCGATTCCTATTTGGCCATTGAGAAATACCTCCTGGTCAAACAAGGCATCTTCAAAAACACCATCGTCCGCGGCCCCGTCGCCTACAAAATCGACGAAGAAACCCGCGCCGAAATCGACGTCCTCTTTGATCGCGTCCTCGCCGCCGTCGCCGCCAAGTAAACGTCTTCTCCGGCCCCCTCTCCCCTTGGGAGAGGGCTGGGGTGAGGGTGTTCTTTCGGCCATCAACACAACGACCTTGCCGTCTTCGCTTCTTCTCTTCAATTTGTAAATTTCAAATTTAAAATCATAAATCCAACTCCCATGATCATCGACGTACACTCCCACTACTGGCGCTTCCCCGGAGACTTCGGCGACGACTTCCTTAACCAGGCCCGTCGTGCCAAAGGCGGCACCGACGTCGACCTCACCGTCAGCTACGACGACTACATGAAAGCCGCCTCCGAGCCCGTCACCGCCATCGTCTTCGGCGGCAAAGCCAAGCTCTCAAACCTCTGGGTCCACGACAAAACCATCGCCGACTACGTCGCCAAACACAAAAACCTCATCGGCTTCGCCTCCGTCGATCCCACCCAGCCCGGCGCATACCGTGAGCTCCGCGAAGGCCACCAGGAGCTGGGCCTGCGCGGCCTGAAACTCCTCCCCATGTACGCCGGCTTCAAGCCCAACGACCCCGCGCTCGACCCCCTCTGGTCTTACTGCCAGCGCCACGGCCTCCCCGTCCTGCTCCACACCGGCACCACCTTCGTCGCCCAGGCCCCCCTGGCCTGCACCATGCCCAGCCTCATTGAAGACGTCGCCGTCCGCTACCCGGGCGTGAAAATCATCCTCGCCCACCTGGGCCACCCCTACGAAGGCGACTGCGTCGTCACCATCCGCAAGCACCCCAACGTCTACGCCGACATCTCCGCCCTCCATTACCGCCCATTCCAGTTCTACCAGGCCCTCATGCTCGTCCAGGAATACGGCGTCTGGAACAAACTCCTCTTCGGCACCGACTACCCCTTCACCACCGTCGATTCCACACTCAAAACCCTCCGCAACTACGACCACCTCGTCGCCGGCACCAACCTCCCCAGGCTCAACCAGAAAGCCATCGAGGAAATGATCTACCGCGACACCCTCAAAATCCTCGGCCTCTAAACCCCGCAACAACTCAAACACTCCGGGCGGCAAACTGTAGACCGTCCGCGGGCTACAGTTTGCCTTGCTCGCGCCCACAACAAACCACCAACCCGTCTACCACCAAAAACCCGTTAGCCCGACGCGCCAGCGAGGGTATTCGGGCAACAGCCCGACCTCCCGCACAACCCACAAAAACCACACCGCGCCCACATCACCAACCCCTGCTCCACTCTCTCCCCTCTACCTCCCCGAAACCCGCCTCTCCAGCGCCTTGGCGATCAGCTCATTCTGATCCACCAATTCCGGGTTCGCTTCCATCACCGCTTCGATCCAAACCATCGCATGCGCCCGGTTCTCCCCGAGGCTGGAAATCAAATCCAGTGCATCGCGCGCTATCTCCCGCCGCTTGTTCGCCTTGGCATCCACTTCCTTTTCAACCGCCGGCCCCTTCTTCTTCTTCCCGCTCGCAACCACAACTTCCGTCACCACTTCCTCTTCATGCGACCCGCCCGGCGTCACAAACCCTTCCACTTTTCCATGCAGCGTCGCGATGATCGTCTCCGCCGTCCGCTTGCCGATTTTCGGCAGCCCCTGCAGCATCGCCGCATCGCGTTCGGAGATCGCCACGGCGATCCGGTCGCTCGACAGCGCCAGCGCCGCCAGCGCCGTCCGGTACCCGATGCCGTTCACCGACGTGAACAGCTCGAAAAACCGCTTGTCGTTCTCGCTCAAAAAACCCGCCAGCCGCGGGTACGCGGTGCTTCCCGAGTTCTGCCCCTCGATGTACTCCAGCGTAAAAAACGTCACCGGCTGCCCGATCGACGCCCCCAGCCTGGCCCCCGTCCAGTTGGACACCAGCACCTCATACGTCAGCCCGCCGGGCAAAGCCACATGCGCATGCCCGGAAGCAATCGACTCAAGCACGCCATGGATTTTCACAATCATGGCCGAAGTATACCCCTGTTGCTTCTTCGTAGGGTGCGGCCGAGTCTTCGGGGCCCACCACGCCGCCCCCGTCGCCCTTCATCCCACAAGCACCCAACCAAGCTCTGCCTTCCCCAACGGAATCTTTCTTCGCCTTCCTGCCTGTTTCACCGCGCCCCGCTCCTCAATGTCTTCTCCGAAAAACATCTAACTTCATACATCTGACATTCTCCCCTAGACCCCAGACCCCAGCCCCTTCTTCTCATCTTCTTCATCCTCTGCCGCATAAATCGCGTACAGGTTCCGCAGGTACACCCCCCACCCGAACAACTGCCCCAGAATCCCGATCGGGTCCACGCGCCACACGAAGTACACCAGCAGCATGGTGGAGCCGATCAGGCTCATCCACCAGAAGCTCACCGGCACCACCGAGCGCTTGTTCTTTTCCGTCACCAGCCACTGCACGATCATCCGCCCCGTGAACGCCACCTGGCCGATAAGCCCCACCGCGATCCACGCCAGCCCCACGTAGGACGTCACGTTGCACACCCGCAGCAGCCACGACCGGCCATGCTGTTCGTCATACAGCCGCGTGGCGAACTGCTCCGGCGACAGGAACTTTTTGGTCCCGTCGTCATCGTGCACCTCATAGGTGAACACGCCCGCCGCATCCTTATGCAAAAACGCCTGGTCGCTGGCGTCCTTGATCTGCGCCTTGATCGAAATCGCGTCAGGCGGCGTCGGCCGATAGGTCAAAAACCAATAGCCAAGAAACCCCAGCCCCGCCAGCATCGGCAGGATGATGATCAGGAAAATCCATCGCTTGCGAACCCTCACGCCTTGGCCCCTGTCTGCTGCTCAGCCCCCGGCGTCTTTTCTTCCACCTTCCAGCTCCGGTACCGCTTCATCATCCACCGCACCGTCATCAGGTCCGAAAACCCCACCATCGCCCGGTCGATCAGCCCGTAATTCGAAATCCCCGTCGCCCGGTCACGGTGGTTCACTTCGGATTCCACCACCCGCGCCCCCAGCATCTTGGCGTACACCGGCATGAACCTGTGCATCCCATGGAACTGCAGCAGGTACTGTTTGGCGAATTCCGCTTTGATCACCCGCGCCGTGCACCCCGTATCCCGGACCGTGTCCCCCAGGGCCAGCTTCCGGGCCGTCCGGCCCACCCAACTGGTCATCTTCTTAAGCTGCGTATCCTTCCGGCGCATGCGCGATCCCTGCACCATGTCGCACTCGCCGCTTTTGATTTTCGCCAGCATGCCCGGCAGGTCCGCCGGGTCGTTCTGCAGGTCCGCATCCAGCATCCCGATGTACTTCCCCGTCGCCGCTTGAATGCCCGCGTGCATCGCCGCGCTTTGCCCCCTGCGCTGGGGCCGGTGCAGCACGCGCAGCCAGGGCCGCGTCTTGGCCAGCTCCTGCAGCCGCGCCAGTGTCTGGTCCTTGGACCCGTCATCCACCACGATCAATTCCGTCACGATCCCCTTGTCCACGATCGCTTTCTGGACTTCCTCCACCAACGGCCCCACATTGCCTTCCTCGTTAAGCGCAGGAACGACGATCGACAGTTCAACTTCTGACAAATCACGCGCCATGGGTCGGGGGCCTCGTGTAGGAGGAGGTAAAACCGGGGTAAATCCGGGCAAAGCACACTATCTTACCCGAACCCACGAACAAAAGCGTATAATGATGCGTTGCCCCAGACACCATCCGTCTGCCGGGAGGGGCGCGTTTGAACCCGGCATGACCAACGAAAGCAGACCCATGGCCACCAGTTTCGGCGCACTTTGCACCGACTTCTACGTGAATCAGAAGCTCGCCCTCAAGATGGACCTCCCCTCCGACCGGGAAACCATCCTGCACATGTTTGATCAGGTCAAAAAAGCCGTCCCCGCCATGCGCAGCTTCCGGCGCTACGACGGCGAGCTCGCCCTGGAATCCTCCCGCAAGGAGGCCGAATACCAGTGGCTCGCCCTGCGCCGCACCAGCATCCGCACCGGCCACGTGAACCCTTCCACCCTCCAGGGCGCCTACGGCATGCACAAGCTCATCCTTGAGCTTGCCCCCTACCACCTCACCATCAGCCCGCTGGATGTCGACTACCTCGAACTCCTCCTTGGCTTCGACCTCGAGTGCAAGTCCAACCACGACCAGGTCGTCTTCGACGCCCTCTACGCCAAGTCCCCCGTGGCGAACCTCGCCACCATCGCCAACAGCTCCCTCACCGACTGCCAGCCCATCTTCTCCCTGAATCTGGCCGGCCAGGGCGATCTCCAGGGCTTCTTTGAAGTCCGCACCCGCGCCCGCACCCGCAAAGGCGGCGTCGGACGCTCCCGCAACGAACCCATCAGCGTCTTCCTCACCCTCAAAAAATTCGGCCCCATCACCAGCGTCAGCGACCTCCCCGGCATCTTCGACCAGATGTCCCAGCTCGCCGAACAGCTCGCCGCCAACCACCTGGTCCCCAGCCTGCTGGCCCCCATCGCCCGCCAGATCCCCTCCAACAACACCTGAAAAAACCAAACTCCCCAGACGCCAACAAAACCCGGATGGCGCAGCCCGCCCCGAAGCAGTGCTGTGTCTTGGACGCACCAGCTTCAACGCCAATCAACCTGTAATTCCCACATTTTCCGGTGCCACGCTGTACACATCCGCGGCCGCGGTATGTCTTGGACGCACCACCTAATCACCCGCTGCACCCCCACTTCCCCTGCC
>CAZIWA010000171.1:0-3664 GCA_964542875.1 uncultured Phycisphaeraceae bacterium | reverse complement strand
CCCCTCCCTTCCTCCGCCTGCTTCCCAGCCAGGCACATCAACGCCAGTGCATACAGATAGCACCCGCCCCCCACCGTCGCCGCCGCCGCCAACCCCCACCCGCCCGGCGTCGGCAGCACCTGGCTGATCCCCATCGCCACCACCGCCGCGCACAGCGCCCCCATCACCCCCCAATAGCACAAATCCCATGACGTCTGGTGCTGCGCGAAACCTGTCCCGATCGCCAGCGGCCAGTACTGCTTCACCATCGTCGCCGCCGCCGCAATGAACACCGCTGCAAACGCCACCACCACCACCCGCCCCGCTCCCGTCGGCGCCAGCGCCAGCGCCGGCATCCACACCACCGCCACGCCGAACTCCGCGGTCACCGCCGCCCAGCGCGCCCTCACCCGGCCCTGGTTGATCTCCTCCACCTTCTCAAACCCCGGTCGCGGCTTGGTCAGAATCCTCCACCCAAAGCCCGCGATCACCGCCAAAAACAGCATCGCCACGCACATGTCGGGGCTGGGCTTGCCGCCGTTGATCATGAACACCAGCCGCAAAAACGCCGTCCCCCCCACGATGCACGCGCCGGATTCCACCTGTCCCCACCACCCCGCATCCACCACCCGCCGCTTGGCCGCCGCCAGCCGCACCGCCTCCGCCACCGATTCCCCCACCGCTTTCCCGCATTCGGGGCAACCGCCATCAGCCCGCAGGCCCATCAGGTCATACCCGCAGCCCCTGCACCCCACATGATCAAAAAGCACACCATCGCCCCCCACAAACTCACTTGTGGCTCCCGCCGGCACATCTTCCGCTTTTAACTGCGTCATCAATCAACCCCCTGTGCTCTCGCAATCACCCTGTCGATTCTAGCCACTCTCCCTTTTGGCACTGAAGCATCAAAAGTCTGCCAATTCCTCCGATCCCGCTATGGCCCTTGCTTCCTCATCCGGAGTGCTGAAGGCACGGCCCTGTTACAGCCAGGGGTGAAGCGCTTCTTAGCGCGTAGCCCCTGGTAAAAGCGCGAAAAGATAACTCTTGCACGCGCCCACTTCCACGCCAACCAACCCGTAACGACTCAACTCCACCTCTTAATTCCGCGTGGCATGCGGCGCGTCCGCGTGAGCATGTCTTATTCTTCATCCGTGTTTTTCTTCGCCCATCGAGGTGCAAGCCCCCAGACTCGTGACACAATTTCTTCGCTTTCTCTCTCTGCACTTGTGCCTTATCCCTTTTACCTTGTACCTTTCCCCAATGCCCAAACTCCAGGACACCCTCGACCTCCTCTCCTCTCTCCGCGACGCCGGCCTCACCGACGCCTCACTGGCCATCCTCAAAAAAACCCTCGCCGACACCAGCTCCCACGCCGTCGCCAAAGCAGCGGCCATCGCCTCCGAATTCGAAGCCCACGCCCTCATCCCAGACCTCGCCGCCGCCTTTCCCCGCTTCCTCAAAGACCCCCTCAAATCCGACAAAGGCTGCCACGCCAAAACCCAGCTCGCCAAAACCCTCTACGAACTCGGCGCCCCCGCAGACACCGTCTTCCTCCCCGGCATCCGCCACACCCAGCTCGAGCCCGTCTTCGGCGGCCGCGAAGACACCGCCCCCCTCCTCCGCGGACACTGCGCCCTGGGCCTCGTCCGCATGAACCACCCCGACGCCATGCTCGAGCTCGCCGACCTCCTCGCCGACAAAACCCCCCAGGCCCGCACCCTCGCCGCCCGCGCCCTGGGCTACTCCCAGGACCCCGCCGGCGTCCCCCTCCTGCGCTACAAAGCCACCATCGGCGACCATGACCCCACCGTCACCGCCGAATGCCTCAGCGCACTCTTAAAATCCCAAGGCCTCCGCGCGCTCCCCTTCGTCGAATCCTTCCTCTCCCGCGACGACCAGGTCGCCGAGCTCGCCGCCCTCTACATCGGCGAATCTCGCCTCCCAGGCGGCTACGAAGCCCTCACCAACTGGTTTGAAAAATCCCTCGACTCCGACCTCCGCCGCATCGCCCTCATCGCCCTGGCCTCCCTCCGCAGCGACCAAGCCACCACCTACCTCATCGCCCAGGTCAAAGACGCTCCCACCGACCTCGCCGCCCACGCCATCCAAGCCCTCACCATCTTCCGCCACGACCCCAACATCAAGGCCCGCACCCTCGCCGCCGCCGGCCCGCGCGCCAAAACCACCCTCAAACAACCCCTCGCCGCCGCCTTCGACCTCTGATCACTCTTATCCCCTTACCCCCTCTTCCCTCCGCGGGGACTGGTCCCCTTCTTCCCGGGACCTGTCCCCCTTCCCGTTGCACCCCCGCTATTCCAATCCCTCCCCCTCCACTTTCTTCTCTAATCACTTGTAGTTCTCAAAACCCCATCCATCCGCGCCTGATCCACCATTCTCCAGCACGCATCCGCCAGCACCGCAAATCCCACGCCACACGCGCACAGCCCCACCACAATGCCAGCCATGTTCAGCGTGGACGCCCACGACAGCACTCCATAGCTCACCCACCCCATCTTTCCGCTCAACCGTAAAACCCCCGATGCGCCAAGCACCCCCATCGCCCCGATGAACACGCGCACGCACCACATCCATTGCCATGCAAACCACTTGACCTTCTCTCCGATCTCTCCTCGCCAATGCTTCATCACCAGGTACGCCGCCCACGCAATCACCATCGGCGTTGCCACCAGAAACACATCCCCTGGCACCGAGTGCGATCGCGCGCCCGCTTCCATCAATGAACCGCAGACCTCCGCCAGCGCCAGCGCAGCCAGCATCTGCCTGCGTTTGCGTGTGTCCTCCGGCCCATATTCCCTCATCCATGTCGCAGGCCGGGTCATCAGGTACCAGCCGAACATCGCCACCAACCCAAGCACCACGCAAAACCCGACGCCGCTCGCCGAAGTTGTGCCTGTTCCCTTGAAAACCACCATCCTGACCAGCGCCATCAAAAACACGATCCACAAACCGGAATTCACCCGCGACAGCCATTTGCGCGCCTGCGTATTTCCCCGCGCATCACGCCACCGCAGCGCCTCGATCACCCACGCCCCGCACTCCGGGCACTTCTCGTTCACCCCCTGCCCAAACAGGTCATACCCGCACCGCACACACAAAAGATGCGCGTCCACCACCCCCAGCCCGGCCGAGCTCTCGCCCCTCAGGTACTCAGGCTCTTTCTCCACTGGTCCACCTTCCACAACGCCCTCTTTTGCTCGACCTTTGAATAGTTCTACTTTTGTTCTTTCCATCGATTATTCAAAGAATCCAATCAATAGTCAGCCTCTTGTCTATTCGCTGAAAGCGAAAAATAAGATAGCCCAGGGTAAGCATGTACTCATGCGCCACCCTGGGTTTGACTCATTTTCAAAACCTTGTCTTCACCTTTTCCTGACTCCGCTTTTTCCGCCTCTTAACTTCGCGTCTTCGCGACTTCGCGGTTAAAAATCTGCCTCTTCCCTTCTGCTCATCCACCGATCATTATTCAAAGATCTCACTCCCCAGCTCCCGGCTTAATTCTCAAAATTCACCCGCGCGCACGCCGCAGCACCTCATCCACCCGCGCATCCCCCGTCGGAAACTCCACCTGCCCCACGTCAGCCCCCGCTGCAATCAACGCTTGGATAATCACCGGATGATCTGCCTTAGGCTCATGAACCGCAGACCACGCCGCGCATCCCAGAAC
>CAZIWA010000170.1:2474-10158 GCA_964542875.1 uncultured Phycisphaeraceae bacterium | reverse complement strand
TCGCTGGCGCGTCGGGCTAACGGGTTAGGGCGGGTTTGGAGACGGGGTGTTTTTTGGGTGGCGTGTGGCCCGGACACAGCACTGCTGTGGGCCGTGCTGTGCCACCGGGAAACATGGGATTGATGTGGTGTGTATGAAATGGAAAGGCGGCGGGCATTGGCCCGCCGCCTTTCATTTGGCCCGGTCGCTTATGTGGGTGCCAGAGCGACCGGGTGTGTCGGGTGTTTGTTATTTGACGATGGGCCGGTAGGTGAATTTTTGTCCGCCGACGGCGGCTTCACCCATGAGGCCTGCTTCGTCGAGTGTGAAGACGGCGACGCCGTTCTTGTATTCGACGTTGGTGCCTGCGCCCTTGTTGGCGGCGACGGCGGTGGCTTCACCGGTGAAGGTGAAGTCTTCGTTCTTGAAGGAGGTGACGGCCATCTGGGAGTTGAAGATGAGGATCTCGGTGTAGCCCTGGCCGCCTAGCTGTGCGCCGATGGTGCCTTGGGTGATGTCGCAGTATCCGACGGCGACACCTTTTTCAAAGAGGATGCCGCGGCCGTACGCGCCGCCGAGGCCTGCGCCACCTTTGTCGATTTGTGGGAAGACGGCAACGGCGACGGCGTTTTGGACGTGGGGGACGAGCTTGGGCTCCACGGCCTGTGCGCGGGCGAGGGCTGCGGAGGCCTGGGATTGCAGGTCTGCGCGGCCTTCAGCGGTGTCGGGTGCGGTTTCGCAGCCGGCGATCATGCAGACCACTGCGGCGATGGGGGCGAAGAAGGAGAGATTGGTACGCATGGGGATTCCTTTTTAAAAGCTTCTTGGGTTTGTGAGGGCAGGCTTAGATCCGGCCCAGGAGCAGGAGGATGACGATGATGAGGACGACGAGGCCGAGCCCGCCGCTGGGGTAATAACCCCATTCCTTGCTGTGGGGCCAGGTGGGAAGTGCGCCCAGGAGGAGAAGGATGAGGATGACGAGAAGGATGGTGCCGAGCATGTTGCGCTCCTTGGTTGGATGTTGGTGAGAATCACGTTCCCGGAATAAAGGGGGCACGGGCTTATTGGGCCCGTGCCTCCCGGAGCGTCAAAATCAGGGGTTGTTGCTGGTCTTGGACTTGGTTTCTTCCTTGGTGATGGAGCCATCGGGCTTTTCCTTCACCACGGTTTCCTTGTGGGTGGTGTTACCCTTGGAGTCGGTTTTGGTCTGCTCGGTCTTGGCGATTTCACGGTCGCATCCGACCAGGAAGCCGCCGAGGGCGACAGCGGCGATCAGGGCGCAGAGGGTGGTTGAATGGGTCTTCATGGCTAGCTCCTTTGGAGAGGGTTTTGCGATTTGACCGGATTACGTAGCCGGCCGGTTCGCTTGTTTGGCCCCAGTACAGGGAGCTCAAACTTGTCTACTCACATTGTTAACGGAGGCGCTTGGCGGGGCCATCAGGAAATGGCTGACTGGGACCGTAAGCATCGTCCTAACGGGGGGATGGGGGATTGCGGGTGCGGGGGATGAGTAGAGCGGGAGATTAGAGTGGAGGGATTCGAAGAAGGAGCTGGGGCGCGGATGTAGGTGTTTTCCAAAATTTGGGTGATGACCACCCCGAAAAGCCGGGTATCAAAACAGACCGGCCCGACGGGCGTGTGTGCCTGCCGGGCCGGAACTGGTTGCTCAAGTTGTCTTTGGCCCAGATGGAACCCTGGAGCCAGGTCTGGGCTTGGAGCAGATTGATCAGACCTGCTTCTTGACCTCGTGGGCGGCGTCTTTGACGGCGTCCTTGCCGGCTTCGACGGCGGAGGTCAGACGGCCCTTGATGTCCTGGACGGCATGCTTGCCGTTTTCCACGAGGTGCTTGGCGCCATCGGCCAGATCGTGGCCTTTCTTGGCGAGCATGTCGCGGGTTTCCTTGCCAGAACGGGGGGCGTAGAGGAGGGCGATACCAGCACCAACTGCTGCGCCGATGGCGAATGCGGTCAACGTGCTGCAGACGGGTTTGTTGTCAGACATGGCACGACTCCTTGCCAGGGGTGAAGAGATTACCGGGGGTTTTTCAACGATTGAAAAACCCCGTCGCAAAAAGACCGTATGGTCTTGAATTTGTCAGAGAGAAAGAAAACGGGAACTTCCATGAGCGGGCCGGCTTCCTCGACGAGGCGGTCGGCGCGGTCCGTCCAGGCGCGAGCGGTGGAGGTGATGTGCTTGACATCGTCCATCTGGTCTTCGACCTTTTCGGCAATGTGGTTTATTCGGACAATGGTGTCCTTGCTTTCACGGACAAGCTGCTCAAAGTCGACCTTCAGGCCGGTGACGGTACGCTCCATGGCGTCCAACTGGCCTTTGAGATAGATGGCCGTGGTGATGACGAAGATCGTCATGATGACGACGGCGACGGCTGCTACTCCGAGTGCGACTTCAAGTAGAGGATGCATGGTGAGGCCCCAGTAGGTGGTGATGGTTCAAGCGGTGACGGCAAGGCGGGCAGCAGGGGGGTAGGTTCTTTCAGACAGCGGGAGGGAAGGGCGGCTTGCGGTGGGTGATAAGCCCGGTGACAAGCGAGACAAAAGCGAGGAAGAGAAAGAGCACGACGAGGACTTTGGCGATGTCTTCCGCGGATCCGGCGATGCCGCCAAAGCCAAGGGCCGCGGAGAGAATGGCGACGAGAAAGAAGACAAGCGAGTAATAAAGCATGGCTTTTCCCTTCACTTATCAGCTTGAACCTCAAACTGCTCGGTTTAGAGGGTCAGACCGGTTACGATGGAGGCAGTGAAGCAACCATCGGAGCCGAGCAAAAGGTTTCATCCTTTCCTCGACACTTGTCACGATAGCCCACCGGGTTTTTCGCGTGCATCGGGATTTCACTGATTGGCAGTACATACAAGTCGCCATATACCTTGAGGGTAAGTCAGCCGGTATAGAGAGAGTTTTGTGGTCCAGAGCGGTTGCTTTGGCCGCACCGGGTTTAAAAAATACACAACAGTCGACCATATGAAGGAGACTCGATATGCAGGCGAAACTCGCACGAAATGGTGAATCGGGATCAGCAATGGCCAAGAAAAAGTCCGTACTGATCGTGGATGACCATCCGATGATCCGGCGAGGGCTGGCGGAGTTGATTTCAGAATCACAGGACCTGAGCGTTCATGGCGAAGCATCCACCTTGATGGAAGCGTACACCCAGGTTTCCACGGAAAAACCAGACCTGATCCTGACGGATATCTCCCTGGACGGGGATAACGGGCTGGAATTGATGAAGCAGATCAACTACCGGTGGCCGGAGCTTCTGCTGCTGGCGTATTCGATGCACGACGAGGAAATCTACGCGGAACGCGCGCTGCGCTCGGGCGCCAAAGGGTATGTGGCCAAGCACTCATCCACCGATGAACTGCTGGAAGCCATGCGCGTGGTGCTCAAAGGAAAGATCTACCTGAGCGAGCGCATGTCCGACAAG
The DNA here is from genome assembly GCA_964542875.1 of uncultured Phycisphaeraceae bacterium. Lineage (GTDB taxonomy): Bacteria > Planctomycetota > Phycisphaerae > Phycisphaerales > Phycisphaeraceae > CAZGOM01. The sequence continues at coordinate 6,736 of CAZIWA010000170.1, read as the reverse complement.
CTGTTGGGCAAATTTGTGGGCGGCGGCGGGACCGCCAAGGGATTTGAATCGCCCATCGAGAAGCTCAGCGACCGGGAACTGGAAGTGTTCCAGTACCTGGGCAAGGGGCAGACGACGGCGCAGATCGCCGAAGCGCTGTGCCTGAGCGTCAAGACGATTGAAACCTACCGGGAACACATCAAGCAGAAGCTGGGGCTCAAGTCCGGGCCTGAATTGATCCGGTATGCGATCGAATGGGCGCTGAAAGAGAACAAGTGAGTTTGTGAATTTGATCGTTGATGGCGCGCCCGGCTCAAAAAGCCGGGCGCGTTTTTTTGGGGGGGGAGTCCAACGGGAGGGGACAGGTCCCTGGAAGAAGGGGCTTGTCCCCGCGGAGTGAAGATATGGGAAGGTTGACCTGGAGGCGTGAGGCGGGTGGGTGTTTTTGTTGACGTGCACAGGGCACAGCATGGCTTGGGGCCGCGCTGCGCCACCCGGCTTGGGGGAGTATGTGCAGGTGATTAGGCGTTGACGATGCGGAGGATGAAGTCGCCGCCGAGGGGGCGTTCGTTGGCCAGGGGTGCGCTGAGGTTGGAGAGGCGCAGGAGGGGGCTGGTGATGTTGATGCTGTTGATGGCCCTGGCGAAGAGGCCGAAGGCGACGCCGGCGTTGTCGGTATCGAGCGTGGGTGCGGTGAGGGAGGTGATCTTGTAGGCGCTGATGGTGGTGCCGGAGAAGGCGGTGATGCCGGTGCCGCCACGGAGGGTGATGGCGCCGATGGTGACGGCGCTGGAGATGAAGCTTTCGGAGGCGGAGGCAGGCTGGTTTGGCGCGCCGACGTTCAGGCCCGCGGTGATGAGCGAATCGGCGATGCTGCGGGCGCTGATGTTTCCGATGGAGCCGGTGGTGATGATGTCGGTGAGGGAGATATCGCCGGTGACGGAGATGGACCCGATGCTTCTAAAGCCCGGGAAAGTGGTGGTGGTGGCCTGGTAGGCGGTGATGTCCATGCCGGTCATGTTGCCGGAGACGACGATGGAGCTGATGCGCTGGGCGGTGATGGAGCCGGAGGCGTTTCCACGGACGCTGAAGACGCCGAGGATACCGTTGTTGTTATTGTTGCCCTGGAGGTCGAGCTCCCAGGCGGAGGAGACGCTTTGGCCGACGACGATGGAGTTGATGTTGCCGCGGACGCCCCAGAAGCCGCCTGTGAGGTTGCCAGTGATGTTGACGGCGTTGAGCTGGTTGACGGCGTTTGAGGGCGTGAAGGAGAGGCTGGGGTTGAAGTCGCCTGTGACGCTGATGCCGTTGATGCCGACCGCGGTGAGGGAGTGGGGATCGTTGACGGGGTCGGTGTCGGTCCAGCCGTAGCAGCTTAAGAGGTTGACGGGCATGAGGGAGTACATGCCGGTGTCGGTAACGGTGCGGAAGTTCATGCGGACGTAATAGTTGACGGTGGGCTGGGTGGAGTAGCGTCCGATGCTGATCTGGGAGTCGTTGATGTTGTAGAGGTTCAGGAGGCGCACGCCGCCGGTGACGATGATGGGCCCGCCGTTGACGTTGGTGGTGGGGGCGTTGATGGCGGAGATGCTGACGAGGTTGGGGTTGTTGGTGAGGAGGTTGGGGTTTGAGGCGACGGACTGGAGGTAGGCGTCGATGTTGCTGACCATGGAGAGGTTGCCGACGACGAATCCGCCGACGTTGGTGAAGACGCCCGAGGGGGTGAAGACATAGAGGGCGGAGGTGGTGAAGTCCGTGCCGTAGACGTTGATGAGGACGGGGTCGGCATTGGTGGCGTTGGTGTCGAAGAGGACGTTGCCGTAGCCGGGGCCGGCGAGGCGGACCTGGATGGGTACGCCATTGGAGTCTTTGTAATAAGCGGAGCTGCCGCCATAGAGCTGGGTGATGGGGATGCCGCGGTAGACACCCAGAGAGACGGAGGCGGCGTCGCCCTGGGAACCTGCGGCGCTGTAGCCGACGGCGAAGAAGTCGCGGTCGGACCCCAGGGGGAGGGTGGAGGTGCCGATGGAGAGGGAGTAGCCGTCGAGGATGTTGGAGGCGCTGCCGAGGAAGAGGTCGCCGGCGTCCCAGACGTTGTTGTCGTTGGAATCGTAGAAATATTTGACGGTGGCGGGGGTGGTGCTGCCGGTACCCAGGCCGGTGATGCTCAGGGTGAGGGACTGGCCGGTGACCACCAGGGCCGGCGCGGAGGACTTGACGCCGGTGATGACAGGGGCGTCGCCGGGGATGGCGGCCTGGACGTCGAAGTTCACGGCGACGGAGTTGACGGAGATGTTGGTGCCGTTTTGGGCGTAAAGCTTGAAGGCTTCCTGGAGGCCGGAGGTGTTGGCTGCGGGGATCCAGGTGATGTAGTCGCCGTAGGCGAAGTCGCTGCCGATGCCGGCGGCGACGCCGTTGATGAGGAGCGTGGTGCCGGGGGTGATGGAAGCGACTTCAAAGCCGACCTGGATGCCCTGGGGGTCTGCTGCGTCGGACGCGGCGAAGAGCTGGGTGAAGTCCAGCGAGACGAAGCCGTTTTCGTGGGCAACGCCGGTGAAGGTGTTGATGGAGGTGACGGTGGGGACGTCGGGCGCATCTGTCTGGGTGAGGGTGATGGTGTTGGTGTAGATGTCGTAGGGGAGGAGTCCACCTGTGATGGCGGAATTGTCGGTCCATGCGGCGCGCACGGTGCTGTCGATGAAGGTGAGGCTGATGTAGTCGCCGAACTGGCCGCCGAGGTCGGAGTTGTTGGTCACTTTGCGGGAGTCGATGAGGCCGGTGCCGGAGATCCGGACGTTGGGCTCGAAGGTTGCGCCGGCATCAAGGCTGACCGCGGCGAACACCTGGACGGCGCCGTTGTCGGTGGAGTTGCGTGCATCGTAGAAGGCGACGGCGACGTTGCCGGTGGTGGGATCGACTTCCAACTGAGGCATGTACTGGGAGTATTTGGTGGTGTCGTCGTTGACCTTGATGGCGTTGGACCAGGTGATGCCGTTGTCCTGGGAGTAGCGGAGGTAGATGTCGGTGTCGTTGATGCCGGGATTGCCGACGTCGACGTAGGCCATGTAGAGCCGGTTGTTGTTTGCGCCGCCGGAGTGGTCGTAGCCGAGGCTGGGAGCGGCGTTGATGCCGCGGGACTGGGAGGGGAGGGAGAAGTTGGGCGTGACGGCGGTGGCGGTGGCCAGCACGGGGGAGGAGAAGCCCTGAGTGCCGGGGCCGTCGGGGTCTGTGGAGGTGAAGATGTTGCCGGCCTGCTGATAGGCGATGGTGACGCGGCCGTCGGAACCGACGGCGGCGGAGGCGAAGTTGCCGCCTTGGGAGCCGGGGACGGCCTGGGGGCTGGTGGTGAGGCCGGAGAATACGCCGAGGCCTGAGGCGCGGGTGCTGGCGCTGTAGATTTGTCCGTCGGAGCCGGTGTAGACGAGGCTGACGGTTTGTGCGCCGGGGGTGTCTGACCCGCCGACGGTGAGGCTGGGGCGCATGTAGCCCTGGTATTGAGCGATCTGGGTGAAGGACTGGCCGAAGTTGGTGCTCATGAGGACGACGACGCTCTGGAAGACGCCGGCGTTGGAGACGTAAGCCATGTAGAGGTTGCCGAAGTTGTCGGCGACGGCGACGGAATCACCCGCGGCCTGGGGGAAGGTGTCGACGGTGACGACGCCGGTGGCCATGGTGCGGCTGGTCCAGGTGGCGCCGGCGTTGGTGGAGTATTGGACGTAGAGGCCCGCGGTGGTGATGTCTGAGACGGCGAACATGTTGTTGGTGTTGTAGCGCTGAACGATGACGGAGGGGTCGGTTTCGTAGCCGTTGCGCTTGGTGACGTCGGTGGCTGTGCCGACGTTGAGGACCGTGGAGAGCATCTGGCGGGCTTCGAGCGCTTCAAAGAGAGCGACGGCGCGTGCGGGGGCCGGTTTGCCAGCAGCCTGAGCGATTGTGCGTGCTTTGAGGGTATTCTTGACGCTCGACCAAAGGCTCTTGATGCTTTGCATGAGTGGGGGTCCTGCTTATGGCGATGGCTGTGGAGGCCGGGTAAAAATCCGACGGACCGGCCATTCTATGCGCTTAAGCTGAAAGCTCAATGAGGGGAGCGGGAAAGAGGCGCGAAGCGGGTCGCGTTTCCCGCGCCTTGTGGCCCGGGACGCGGGGCATAAGTAAGGAGGGCTGGAATGGGACATCAAGTAAAGGCGCTGGTTGGGTTTCCCCGGGTGATGGGGCCGGTGGCGCTTGCCGGCGAAGAGATGGTGGTGGAGCGGGGGGATGGGCAGTTGGTGGTAAGCGAGGTG
>CAZIWA010000170.1:0-2374 GCA_964542875.1 uncultured Phycisphaeraceae bacterium | reverse complement strand
CGGCGAAGAGATGGTGGTGGAGCGGGGGGATGGGCAGTTGGTGGTAAGCGAGGTGGTGAGGGGTTACGAGTTTTGAATGTCTTTTGAAAATTCGCCAACCCGGGGGTAGGTGTTGGTTTCTCGCGGGGTCAAAAAGGAAGTCGTTGGTGGTCGGGGGGTGAATGAACATTGTTCAGGTGCGTCAGATTGTGCAGGGTGGTTGGGTGAATATTTTTGAGGTGTGTAGGTTTGGTGGGGGCTTAGTGAAGAGGCTGGTTTGTGGTTTTAGTGGAGTTAAGATTTGTTTAGTTAATGATTTACAGTCTGAAATATCAGGTTTTGAGGGGTGGGTCATCATTAGAAAATTTAATGGACTTGGGATTTGACATTAGATGGCCTAATGATGTAAACTTTTCTCAATCATGCAGTTTCTTCGTTTATTTTGCGAGGTTGCGCGTCTTCAGAGCTTCAGCCGGGCGGCTGTTGAGCTGGGGATCACACAATCTGCGGCGAGCCAGCGGATCAGCCAGTTGGAGCGCAGGCTGGGTATCAACTTGTTTGACCGGACGGTTCGGCCGCTGGCGTTGACGCCTGCGGGAGAGATTTTTCTGCGTGAGGGCCGGGAGCTTTTGAGCCGTTACGAGGCGCTTGAGCAGAAGGTGAGCCAGCTTCAGCCGACGCTGCATGGGCAGGTGACGGTGGACGCGATCTATTCCGCGGGCATCGATCTGCTGAACCATATCAGGTCGAGCTTTATTGAACTGCACCCGGATGCGACGGTGACGGTGAACTACAAGCAGCCTGACGAAGTTTACGACAGCGTGCATAACGACCACTGTGATTTTGGGATTGTTTCCTACCCGCAGAGCTGGCGGGATGTGGGAGTGATTCCGATCCGGGATGAGCGGATGGCGGTGGTGGTTTCGCCTCGGCATCCGCTGGCGGAGTTCAAGCATGTGCCGGCGGCGAGGCTGCAGGACATGCCGATGGCGGCTTTTGAGCCGGAGCTGCCGGTGGGTCGTGCGATCCGGCGGTATTTCCGGGACCAGAACGTGACGGTGGAGATTTCCAGCACGTTCGACAACATCGACACGATCAAGTCTGCGGTGGAAGTGACGAATCAGTTTGCCATATTGCCCAAGCGGGCGGTGGCGCGTGAAGTGCTGGCCGGGACGCTGGTGGTGGTGGATCTTGATCCGAAGCTGGATCGCCCGCTGGGGATCATTTACCGCAAGCGCAAGTCAGGCAACGGGCCGTTCTCGCCCGTGGCGCAGGCGTTTGTGAATCATCTGCTGGAGCATGCGGGTCCGAATGTCGACATTTACGGGCAGATTCAGGCCCAGTCGAATTCATCGGCTAAACAGGCGGCTAAACCGGGTGTAAAGCCCGGGGCGGCTAAATCGGACGATGCGGCGACCGCTAAAGCCAGCACCGTCCTGAATAAAGCCTGAAGCCGACTTTGAACCGTATCTCTCCGACCGCCTGACAAGCCCTTAAACAACACAAAAAGACAGAGAAAGCGCCCGGAAAGGGGTTTTTATGACAGACGCACCCATGAGCATGCCAACCCAGCCAGTCGGTCTTTACGACCCGGCCAACGAGAAAGACTCGTGCGGCGTTGGTTTCGTTGCGCATTTGAAGGGCCAGGCGTTCCACTCGACGGTGGACGGGGCGCTGACGATGCTTGAGAACATGGACCATCGCGGCGCCTGCGGCTGCGAGGTGAACTCCGGCGACGGCGCGGGGATCCTGGTGGGGCTGCCTGACGGCTTCCTGAGGAAGGTGGCCAAGCAGGATGGGGGGATCGAGCTGCCGCCTCAGGGCCGGTATGCGTGCGGCATGGTGTTCATGCCGATGGACGAGTCGTACCGGAAGGTGTGCATGGCGACGCTGGGGCACTATGTGCAGGCGCAGGGGCAAAAGCTCCTGGGCTGGCGGCGGGTGCCTTGCGATAACTCGATGCTTGGGCCGACAGCGCGCAGCGCCGAGCCGATGGTGATGCAGATTTTCGTAGGCGCGGCGGACGGGGTGAGCCAGGACGCGTTTGAGCGGCAGTTGTTTTTGATCCGCAAGCAGGCGTACCACACGATGAAGGCGTCGGCCAGCGAGCAGATGCGCGTGTATTACATGTGCTCGCTTTCGTCGCGGATCATGGTGTACAAGGGCCAGCTGACGAGCCGTCAGGTGCGGGAATACTTCAAGGACTTGAGCGATCCGGACTTCTCGAGCCACCTGGCGATGGTTCACTCGCGGTTTTCGACCAATACGTTCCCTTCGTGGGACCGTGCGCAGCCGATGCGCATGCTGGCGCACAACGGCGAGATCAACACGCTGCGCGGGAACGTGAACTGGATGAAGGCGCGGCAGGAGATGATGTCCAGCCGGCTGTTTGGGC
>CAZIWA010000169.1:0-10210 GCA_964542875.1 uncultured Phycisphaeraceae bacterium | reverse complement strand
GACCTCTTCATCCTTAACTCGACCGTATTGGGGTGAGGGCCGCCTTTGAATGCGAAAATGCGCCGAATAATCGACGCGTATTCCCGACACTAATCATCTGTTTGTCACATGTAGCGTTGTAGCGTTAGCTCAACGCGCAAGAGAGGGTATTCGGGCCGGGTGCCATGCTCTCGTCCGCGTGAGCATGTCTTATACGCGTCCCCCTATATGTCTTCCCACCCGTAAACTTCGTGGCCTATGTACTGAAAACGCGAAACAATGCAGCCTGGGGGCTGACTTTCATTTTGTCTGCCTTATTCCTTTTACCTTATCCCTTTCCTCACATTCAATACTCAAACGGCAACTCCGCCGCCGCCAGCGTCACATTTGCCGCGCTCCACGCCGCCATCACCTGGCTGATCTTAAACGTCGCCACATGCCCATCCACCGCCGACCAGTTCCCCGACGTCATGTTCCCGCCATGCGGCGTCCGGTAATACCCATACCGCGGCATGCTCAGTTCCGACGAAGTGCCCCGCAGCGTCGACATGGAAATCCGATATGAATGCGTCAGCCCATCACGCTGAAAGTATTCCGCCCACACCAGCAGCTTTGATTCCTGCACACCGGGCGTGATCTGCTTCACCGCCGTGTACCCCGTCCGCGGTGTCCCGCCGGGCACCGTGATTGCCACGCTGAACCGGCTGTTCACCGCATACGACTGGATATACGAAGTCAGCGGGTCATATCCGCCGGACCGCATCGTCGTCCCCGCGCGAGAGACGTCATACCCGTCTTGCGTGCGCGTGATCGCGTCCAGCCCATCGGGCGATCCCGGAAAAATCACATACGCCATCGCCCCCGGCGCGGCAGGCGGACCGTAGTACTGCCCCGAAGGACACAAAATCACCGTTGACCTTCTCGCCGCCTGCAGTTGCCCGGACTTGCTTCCCACCGCGCCGCTGGAATAAAACCCAAGCGGAAACGAAACATACCCGCCCATGTGCAGCAGCCCCGGCCCGGACGAACCGAAGTTCCCCGGCGATGTTCCGCCATCCCCGTCCGTATTGATGTTGGGATCGTTGGTCTGCGATTGGTAGCTGGGCAGATACACGCCGTAGTCGCTTCGGTAATTCATCCCCGCCACCGCCAGCTGTCGTTGATTGGATTTGCACACCGCATCGCGTGCCACCTCCCGCGCCGTGCTCAGCGAAGGCAGCAGCACCGCCGTGAGCACCGCCACGATGGCGATCACCACCAGCAGTTCAACCAGGGAAAAACCACGCCCGCGTGCATCGGCAAATTTCAACATAAAGATCCCGCTGGAAAGAAAGGTAATTCAAAGACTATAACAACATCGCCTACCAAACTATAAGCACTTTTTCACGCGCCCGCCGGTGCCGGGCCCTCGCATCTTGATGTCCGCCCACACGCAGGGGTATCGAATAATCCCCGTGGCACTCATCGCCTTGCCCGCCGGTATCCCGTTGGGCACTCAAAACACGTGCAGACTCCGCATTCTCAATCGGCATCGACGAATGAATTCCACCTCCGCATCCAACGCGATAACCCGGGCGCGTAGGGATCCCAAAGACGCCTTCCTCTTGTTCTTATCCCTCGCGTTCCCCGTCCTCCCCCAATTCCCCGCCGTCGATCCGCTGCACCCGCGGCTCGCCCCCGACGAAAATCATCGCGCACGTCACCGCCCGCATTGGAATCCCCAGCACCCGTGAAAGCGCCCGCATATACGCCCTCATCTGAGGCCGATATCCCTTCACCGCCTCAGGCGACCACTTATCCGTCTTGAAATCCATCAGGCATGCCCACACCGCTTTGCCGTCGTGCTCCTTGCCGATCAGCACCCGGTCAAACTGCCCCTGCATCAGCTTGCCGTCATCCATCACCACGAAATTCCGTTCGCGCCAAAGTTCAGGCTGCAAACCCTGCATGTCAAAAGGACGCGCCAGCGCCTCGCGAACCACCGGTTGCGCCATCACCTGGGCAAAGCTCACCGCCCATTTCTCCAGCTCCTCCGCCGGCAATCCCGGAAACCGCTCGTTCGCCGTTTTCACCAGTTGCTTCACTGTCGGTACCGGGTCCGCTTGGCTCACATACTCCACATCCTCAAACCACGCGTGAAACACCACGCCTCGTTTCCTGTTCACCGGCTTCTCCAGCGCCAGCAGGTCTTCCACTTTCACTGTCGCTCCCGCCTCCAGGCTTGAAGGCGAAATCGTCGCCAGCGACCGCGCCCCCACGCCCGTCGCCGTCAGCACCGGCACTGTCGCTCTTTCCCAGCCCAGCATCATCTGCTCCTGGCCGGCCGCCTTGTCCCACTGCGCATCCCCGTATTGATACAGCACCTTATCTGCTTCCACGGTCAGGTCGTGCTCCACCCCCAGCGCCTCTTCCAGCAGGGATAAAAACGTCCTGTTCGCGGCTTTGGCTTTCCCTCCGACGGTCTTTTGCGCCACGGGCGCAAGCAGATAAAGTGCGCTCCGGGCCCGTGTCATCCCCACATACAACGCGCACAGTTCATCCGTCAGCCGCGACCGCAATTCCGAGCAATACGCCCGCGTCACATCCACCGGGGCAAGCTTCAAAACACTTTTGTTGGGGTACCGGTACACCGCTTCTATGGGGTCTGCTTTTGTCTCCCGCAGCACCACGCACTTGATGTTCTGGATGTTCCCCATCCTCCGCGTCAGTTCCGGCATCACCACGATGTCGAACTCCAGCCCCTTGGACCGGTAGATCGTCATCACCCGCACTTTCGCCGGCACAGGCTCCTGCACCTGCGTCTCCTTCACCGCCCGTGCCAGGTCGCCCGGGCGCACCGGCCCCAGCGCCTCATGCTCCTGCACAAGCTGCACCAACTGCCACAGCCGCCGCATGTTCTCCGGCGAGCATTCCATCGCCAGTTTCTTGGCCCACTGCGACACCAGCCCCGCATACCCCAGCTCTGCAATCCGGTCTCGCGTCGCCAGCGCGTATGCCCCCGTCTGCTCCGCCGTCGGCACCCCAGCCCCTTCCAAACCCACCACTTTCCCCAGAGGTGAATTCACCACATGAAACGCCGCCGTCCGGTCGCCTGGGTGATCCGCCAGTTGCAGCCCTGCCAGCACCGCGGCCACCGCCGGGTCCCCCGCGATGCGCACTCCCGTTTCCCCTGACGCATTCACCCCCAGCCGCCGCAGCGCCCCCAAAATGGCAAACCCCGTCGCATTGGTTGAAACCAGCACGCACACCGTCTTTTCTGGATGTTTCAGATGCAGATCACGCACAAACTCCGCGGTCGCCTGCTGGTGTTTCAGCTTTCCGCTCGAGGCCGCCCCCTCCTCCCCTTCTTCCGCAGGCTCCTCCGTCTCGGCTCCTTCGGCCATCGCCCCCTTGCTCTCTGCCGGCGTGCGAAACTCCACATACCCCGGCATATCCTTACCCGCCACATGCGTCCCGAACGCCGCCTGCCACTGCCCGGCGGTTTGGTCCACTGACTCTTGAATCAACTCTTCTTCGCTGAATCCCTTGATCGTTGGAAGCGCGCTCACCTCCGTAAAAACCCGGTTCACCACATCCAGGATTTTCTGCGACGACCGCCAGTTCTCGTTCATCGCCTCCAGCGCATCGTCATCCATCCCCAGCGACTCGCTCACATGCCTGAAAATCTCCGGGCACCCGCCGCGCCACCCATAGATTGCCTGCTTCACGTCCCCCACAATAAACAGCGACTCATTATCCCGACTCATGATTTCAGACGCCGAGCGTTTGAGCACGCTCCACTGCTGGACGCTCGTGTCCTGAAACTCATCCAGCAGCAGGTGCTCCGTGCGCCCATCCAGCCGGTAATGAATCTGCTCGGTCACGCCTTGGCCAAGCGCCTCATCGTTCATCAGCCGCGTCGCCAGCGCACGCGGCACATCCGAAAAGAACACCATCCCCCGTTCTCGCCTCAGCTTGTCGAATTTCACCGCAAAAAGGCCCGCCCACGCATACGTCGCCTCCGTCTGCCGCGCCAGCAGGTTCACTGTGCGTGCCTCCACCTCTTCCACAAACACCTTCAGCGCAGGCAATATCGCATCCGGAATCGCACTCCTCCCAAACTTATTCGTCCCTGCTCTCACGCTCCCCAGAATCGGCTTGCCGATCAACTCCGACCAATCCTCATTCTCCCGCGCATACCGCGTCACCCACCTCAGCGCATCTCCCAATTGCGCTTTCTGTCCCTTCGCAAACGCCTCAATCTCCGCAAACAACCCCTCCATCTGCATCTGTGATCGCTCCGCTCGCTTGGGCAATTTCGACCACAGCGCAGCCTCCGGGGCCTCCCGCACCAGCGCGTAAACTTCCTTCACCAGCGATGTCAGATCCCCCAGCACCGTCTGGCTCATCGCCCCCGAATGCACCCGCCGGAGCTGTTCCATCACATCGACCAGATCGATCTCTTCCAGCACATCCGTGATCGCTTCCAGCCGCACCGGCTCCACCAGCGTGTGCTCTTCCTCCATCACTCCCGCACCCGTCGGCAGGTCCAGTTCCTGCTTGAAGCAATTCCCGATCCGCGCGAAGTAACTGTCCAGCGTGGACACCTGCAGCCGGTGCAGCACCTTTGCCACCCGTGCCAGCACCGGTTTGAAGTCCGTCACCGCCACGCCTTCGTATTTCAGCAGTTCCGCTGACAGCCGCTGCGACTCTTTCTTATCCAGGCACGCCGTCGACAGCCTCAGCACCACACGCTCTAAAATCTCCGCCGCCGCCTTGCGTGAAAACGTCGTCGCCAGCACCCGCGCAGCCATTGCTTCATCACCGCTTCCCGCCACCAGCCCGATAAACCGCAGCGACAGCCGGAACGTCTTGCCCGACCCCGCGCTGGCCATGATGACGGTGCTCTTCTTCAAACAAGCCCCCATGAATAACCCAATGCCATACCCGCCCCACCACCACCCCTCACCGCCACCCAATTTTTAATCCTCTTAATCATCCTCAATCCTCTTAATCCCAGTCAAAAAATTCTGCTCTGCTTCTGACCAGACCCTAGACCCCAGGCCCCGAACCCTTCTTCAACTTCCTGCCCACCTTCTCCAGCGCCTCCTGCCGGTCGATATCGTTGTCATGGCACAAATCCGCAAAATCATCCTCATATGCCGGGGCCGGCCCAGGCGGCCAAAACCGCCCTTCCCTCACCCGCACCGCAATCACCTTCGCCTCATCCAGCGCCCGCTGAATATCCTCTTCCTCCCAATCCGCCTGGTTCACCCCCGCCGCGCCCGCCGTCTTGGGCAAATTGAAATACCCCAGCGCGATCGCCTTCGTCCCATACGCCCCGCGCGAAGCGATCCACCCCTCCAGCAGTTTCCTGTACAGCGGCAGTTGATAGTCCTTCCACGCAAATTCCCCCTCCGCATCCGCCTTATAAATCACATTCGGCCTCTTGGCCTCGTTCCCCGTCTTGTAATCCAGCACACGGAATCCATCCTTCTCCGAATAATCCACCCGATCCACCGTCCCGTGAAACACCACCGTCGCGCCATCCCCCAGCTCCACCCCCATCTCCAGCGGCGCCTCCACCAGTTCCCTCACCACCCGCCACCCGTGCGCCGCTTCAACCGCCTGCGCCCGGGCGAATCCCCCCAGCCTCAGCTTCATTAACTCCAACTGAATCATCGCCGGCGCAGGGGGATGCTTCCCCAATATCTCCTGCGAACGCACCGCCAGCCGATCCAGCAAATACGCCTCGATCTCCTCCGCCCGCGTCTCCCCCGTCAGATCGCTCTTGCCAAATGACTTGAGCACATCGTGCATCAGGTTCCCAAACGCCCGCGGGTCCATCTCCATCGCCCGGTCGTCCTGGCTCTCCAGCTTCCTCACCTGCTTCAGGTAGTACCGGTACGGGCACGCGGCATAGTCCGCAAACTCCGTCACCCGGAACCGGTCTTTCTTCTCCCCGCCCACCGGTACAGCCGGCAAAAACATCGACTCCTCACCCGACGCCACCAACCCGCCCGCCTCCACCGTCCCCTTCCCCTCCCGATCCGAAAACGCCCGCAGCCTCCACGCCACCGTCTCCACGTCCTTCGTCTGAATCAACAAACGGCTCGGCGTCAGCGGCCGCTCATCCTGCCCGCGCCTGCACGCAATCAACCTCACCCACTCCCGGCTTGCCAGGATCGCCGACAACGCATACACATCACGCGCCAGGCGCGCCGTGTTGTCCGACATCCCCACCGCGCTTCTGAGCGAACCGGGCAGCATCGCGTCATACGTCACCGACTCGGGCACAAACCCATCGTTGAACCCCGTCACGATCAGGTTCGGTGCATCATCAAGCGGCAATTCCAGCCAACCCAGCAGTTCCACGCTCCCCGGGTCGCTCGGCGCAGGGATCGCCTGGTCCACGCTCAAAAGCACCGCCTCGGTGAACCCCGCAAAATCCACCGCCGGGAGTACGTTCCCGGCCCTTTCCGAAAAGCTCACCACCGCGCACGCTTCACGCAGCGCCCCCAGCGACCGGATCAGCGATTGATGCTCAGGGTTGTGGTTCCCCAGCGTTCGATGCTTGTACACCCGCTTGAGCATTTCCAGAAAATCGTTCGCCCACAGGTCCAGCCGGCGGGTCGTGTCCCACCCCTCAGGAACCAGCTTTTCATCAATCAGCCCGATCACCCGCCGCGCCGTTTCGTCTGCCGCCCAGTCTCCGGGCCACATCACATTCGCCTTCATCGGCAGGTGCCGGGTGATGCTCACATCCAGGCACGAAAGCAGCGCCACCGCCCCTGGCCTCCACCCGTCATCTCCCCCCGCAGGCGTCTTGTCGTCCAACCCTTCCTGCCGGAGCCACATCTCCACATCCGGGCACCGCACCAGGCGGGCCAGGTCCCCCGTCCGCCGATCCCTCAGGTACGTCACCAGCGCGTTGAGCATCACGCACACCCGCGCCTCCCGGATCGGCGTTCCCTCGGCAATCCTCCCTTTTAGCCCTGCCGCCTCCAGCGCCCGCGCCACGGCCCGCCCCTGTCCGCTGTCCCCCAGCCCCACCGTGATCTGATCCGTATCCACTTCAACTTTTCCAACCCCCTCGCCCACAGGAAGGAGGTGCTTCTGCTCTGCCTGCCTCTCACTTATCCCTTTTTCCTTTTTACTTTTGACTTTCTTCTCCACCCCGCACTCATGCGCAATCAATCCCACCACCAGCCGGGCCTGTTCCTCAGGGTGATTCGCAAACACAATCTGATCATCTCCCACTGCCACTTCCTGCTGTGCCCACACCGCCGCATCCAGCCGCCCCAGCGCATCAAACCGTTCCTTAAGCACCGTCGGCGCATGCACGATCACGCGCACCTGCGAAGGCTCCATCAGCGCTTCCACCATCCGCTTCACCAGCACCGACAGCGCCGGCGCCCCCACAAGCATCAGGGAACCCTTAAACGTCTTCACCCCCTTCTTCACCGCCTCAAACCGGGCATGATGCAGGTCCTGCATCTTCATCCCACGCATGACCGATTCATAAACCTCCTCATGCGCAACCAGCGCCTCCCACCGCTCCCGGTCATCAAACAGCGGTTCTTCCTCTTCAATCCCTTTCCATGCGCTCATTCGGCTCAGCACATCCCCCGGCCTCTTAAAGTCCGCCGCCAGCTCGCCAGCCAATTTTTCGATCTCCCCCGCCAGCCTCAGCCACAACCCCGTCTGCCCCCCCCCCGGCGGATACGGAATCAGCTTCTTCAACACCTTCCGGTCCATCGTCTCCAGCGCCTTCGCACGCGCCAGCCGGGCGATAAACGCCTCCGCCACCTCCACCTCCGGCTCATACAGCAACTCCGGCAACTGCCCCGGCGTCGTCACCCCAGGCGGCGTCAGCACCCGTCCCGCCGGACACGCCTGCACCAGCATCTCCACCAGCCGCCGCCCCGCCCGACTCGTCGGCAGACACAACGTATACCCCGATAAATCCAGCCGATGCGCCGATCCTCCCAGCCCCAGCAGATACCCCACCACCTCTTTCAGAAGCGGCTTGGACCAATCAATAAAAATCCGCTGGTCTTGCTCCACGGGCTTCGCGTCCTTGCTTCAGCGCAAGTATAGGTTAACTCACAACCCCAAAGCCCAACTCCTGACGCAGGACACAGGCATCTTCCCCGTCTTCACCACACGGCCCCAGGCGTCACGGTCTTACACGCGCCGACAACAAACCCGTTAGCCCGACGCGCCAGCGAGGGTATTCGGGCAAAGCCCGACCTCCCGCTAACCCTCCCAAACCCCCTTAATTTCCCCACCTCTTCAATTCATAACTCGTAATTCATAATTCATAACTCCCCTCCTCTTACCGCGTCGGCAGCACCATGTTCCGATCCGTCGTGATCGCCACCGCCGTCAATGCCGGAATGCTCAGCGCAATCTGCCCGGACCCAACGCTAAGCGGCTCGCCATTGTCCACCCGACAAAACGACGCAAACGTCTCGCCTTTCACGTTGATCGTGATCGGCACTTCCTTCTCCGAAACATTGGCGATCACCAAAAGCGCCTGGTCGCCCAATACTTCCGCGCGGGAGTAAACGTTCTTTTCCTTCGTCTCCACCGTGATCAAGTCCGTCGGTGTCGATGTCAGGTAAAACTCACCCAGCCGCTTGGCCAGCAGGTTGGTTTCCTTCAGGCTCAGCCAGAGCTTGGGCGACTGCTCTTCGATGTTCACCGGCTTGCCGTTGCGGGCCCGGTTGAACGAGTAATAACCGATGCCATCCGCGCCTTTCACGATCGAAAGCAATACCATCGTCCGCAGTTCTTCTGGCGTCGGGTAACGTTCGGCTTCCCGCCAGGCGAAAAGCTGCTGAATCGGCAGCAGCGGTTTCTTCCCCTCCGTCGCATCCTTGATCCGGTCGTACGCCGGCACCATCTCCGCGATCTTAAACTGCGGCACCGGGTACAAAAACGGCGCTGAAATATCATTCAGCTTAAACAGGTCTTCATACTTTTCTTTGCCATAAATCCCCGAACCCTGATAAGCGTTCTTGTCCTTTTCCCAGTACGCCATGGCATGGAAAATCGGCCGGTTCGGCACCGCTTCCCGAATTTTCTTGATTTCCGCTTCCATCTGCTTGGCCGGATCGGTCAGCTCATGCCCGGGGCTGTCGATCCCCACCGTAAACAGCACGCTCGTCAGGTTCTCCGCACGACCGGCCGCCCCGTGATAAGCCCCGGCATAAAAGCCCGATTCGCGCAGCTTCAGCACCAGGTCCGTCCGTGCGCACAGCAGCGTGTTGAACGAAAAATCCCGGTACACCGCGTAATAGTCAGGCTCAAAATCCGCATCGTAGAGGAAAATCGGGAAAAATTTCTTCCCATTCACCATCATCCGCCCACGCTCATCCCACGTCACCGAATCAATCTCCGCAGGCGGCACAAATTCCGCAAACGTCGGCGTATAAATCGACCCGCGCTTCTTCTTGGGCGCCGCCGCAGGAGTGGCCCCCGGCTCTTCAGCCTCCGAAGGCTTCATCGCATCGCCCGTCGGCCCCACGCCTTTGCCAGGCGGCTTGGGCGAAGGCCCCGCCTTCTTCTCCTCGCAACCCTGGCTTACTGCCATCAACCCGGCAAGCAACACCGCGCAAGCCAAGCCCCAACCCAACCGCTTACCGTGATTCTTCATCGTCAAAATCTCCAGGCAACACGCCGACACTCAGTTTCACAACCCCGTGCCAGACGGCGCAACCGAACCAAAAGTTCCCAAAACCCAGAAATGTTCAACCCGGATATCACTAAACAATCAGGATATCACGCCGGCCACGCAAGTGACAATCCAACCACCCTCCAAGAACCTGCGCGTGGGTGCATGACAGATTCTGCACCGGGAGCGCCGGCGTCCCGCCGGCTCCCGATCACCCCCCTTCACCGACATAAGTGAACTCTTCAGTCATCAATCTCCCTGAAATCTACGCTCTCCAAAGAATCCGTCACGCACCCCTGCGCATCTTGATTCTCTTTATCCCAAAGGGATTACAGCCATTAGCCCCCTCAGGAATCCAACTCCAAACCCAGAACTCAGAACCCTAAAACTCTTCTCCAGCTTTCCCCCTCTTCCCTTCGCGTCTTCGCGACTTCACGGTTAAAAATCCGCTCTTTGGTTTCACTCTTTTCTTCAGAGTCAAAGCATTCGTCGATTTCCCACGCGCCCGGGTTGCCGGGTGTCCATGAGAAAACCAAAGGCGGATCATGCCGCAAAATGGCATTCACCTTGAGT
>CAZIWA010000168.1:0-10231 GCA_964542875.1 uncultured Phycisphaeraceae bacterium | reverse complement strand
CAAAGTGCAGCACCTTTGCGGGCCGGATTCGATGGTGATTGGGGTGAAGTAGGGTTGATCGCGGGTTTTGGAAAGCGCAATGGCATTCGGCAGGATGCCGGCGGCAATCATTTAACCTCCATTGAGGGAGTTAAACGATATAAGAAACAATCAAAGATATTGGTTTCCGTGGGTTTCGCTCGAAGACTCGCTGCGCCCACCGCTACAGTTCCGCCGCCTTTGTCGGGTTTTTAGAGATCCAGAGTTTCACGGCGCAGCGTGGTGCCACCATGAGCGGATGTTTACAGCACCAGCTTTGCGGCTTCTTTGATGCGGGTGATGAGGGCGTTGGTGTCGGCTTCGCTACGGTCGGGGTGGTTGGCGATCATGGCGGTGCGGTTGAGGATGTCCAGGGACTTGGCGCACATGTCCTTGGTGTAGTTTTTCCGGCACTTTTTGTTTTGGGGGAGGGTGAAGGGGTTGAGGGCCGGGTGGGGGCCGCCTTGATGGGTGAAGAACTGGTCCCACTCGGTGTAGGTGTGGCGGCCGGTTTTGCCGGCGATGCCGCATTTAACGTGGGCGGCGAATTTCTGGGCTGCTTCCACGGTGGGGAGGGTGTACATGGTGTTGGTGGCGCATTCGTAGTCCAGGCTGTTTGCGCGCGCCGGTGTAAGGCCGGTTTTGGCGGTCTGTTTAAGCGTCTTTTTCTTTTGCTTTTGCATCTGTTTGATCATGTCGGGCAGGCGGTCGAGTTGGACGTTAAGCAGCGCGCCTTCAAATTCAGAGGCGCGGGCACCGTTGGCGATGAAGGGGACGACATCGTTGTTGCGGCCGGTCCAGTAGAAGCCGCAGCAGTCGATCATGCAGCGGGCGCGCTGGCTGAGTTTTTCGTTGTTGGTGACGATGGCGCCGCCTTCGCCGCAGGTCATGTTTTTGAAGTAGTTGAAGCTGAATGCGCCGACATCGCCGATGGAGCCAGTTTTTTTGCCTTCGTATCCGCCGCCGACGGATTGGCAAGCGTCTTCGATGACGAAGAGTTTTTTCTTCTTGGCGACGCGCATGATGGCGTCCATATTGCAGGGCTGACCCCACATGTGGACGGGGATGACGGCCCGGGTGAGCGGGCCGCATGCGTTTTCAAGGGCTTCGGGGCTGAGGGTGATAGAGTCGTCGATATCGGCGATGACGGGGATGGCGCCGACGGCCAACACGGCAGCGCCGGAAGCCATGTAGGTGTGCGCGGGGACGACGACTTCATCGCCAGGCCCGATGCCCAGGGCCGAGAGGCCGGCGGTGAGGGCATTGGTGCCGGAAGCGCACAGGTGGGTGTGCTTTACACCGAGGTATTTGGAGTAGCGCGCTTCAAATTTGGCGCACTGGCTGGCATCGTTGTAGCGAAAGAGCTTGCCGGATTTGATGACCGCGGCGAGGGCGTCGAGTTCTTCTTGTCCAATGCGATACATGTGTCGTTCCTGGAGTAGGGCGTTTTGGCTCAGGGCTGCCTGCGGTTGGCTTTAATGTATGAGGCGACGTTGTGGAGTGTGTCGATCCAGACGTTGTTGGCGGGGTCCTGGCAGTAGGCGCAGACTTTGCCGAGGACGCCTGCGTTGACGGTTTGACGGCCTTCATCGCCGACATGGTGGCCGGCGAAATTGATCCAGTCGCCGTATTGGGCGCCGCCTTTGATCTTTTCGATGATGTAGTCGGCGGTCATGCAGTCCATGTCGAATGCGCCGACGGTGGGGAGGTCGCAAAAAGCCGGGGCGTTGACGGATTCATTGCGGAAGCCGCGGCCGGCGAGGAAGTGCCTGGCGACGATGGGGACGTAGCTTTGGTGATTGAGCCCGCGGCCGATGAAGGTGAGCCCGCAGGGGTAGGCGAATGTGGTGGGGGTGACGCCCAGGAGGCGCTGGATTTCCTTGTTGGCGTCGACGAGTTCGGCGTCCATTTTTTCAGGGGTGTAGTCTTCAAGCGCGTTGGCGCGGGACCAGCTGAAATTGCCGGTGCAGGGGTGGTTGACGGTGTGGTTGCCGATTTCATGCCCTTTGGCGACGGCGGCCTTCCAGCCGTCGAGGCGGAGCATCAATGCGCGGATGGTGACGTAGAAGGTGCCGTGAACGCCATGAGCGTTAAGCACATCCATGCCGACGTCGATCTGGCTGGTCTGGGCGTCGTCAAAAGTAAGGCAGACGGCGACTTTCTTACCCTTGGGCCAGTGAAATTCGGGTTGATTTGTCATGGCGGGTCAGGATACCCAATGCCATGAGCGGGAACATGGAAAAAAGGAACACGCCTGTTTGGGCGTGTTCCATGTAAAAGTATTTGAGGGTGGAGATCGCTTACGTAGGGGGAGATTAATCCAACATGAGGGGCAGGCACGGTGTTGCGGGCGAGCGGGTTTCCGGGTGGAATCTGATGACTTTCAACCACGAGAACACCCATGCCCTTAGACCGCGTGATCAACCTTTGGCCTGATGATTCGGATTACAACATTGTTCCGCCGGGGACGGCCAGCCCGGTGGGGTCCACCTGGGCGACGACAATTGCCCGGCCCCGGCTTGAGCTTTACAAATCGACACCGGTGGCCCGAACGGGCTCCAAGAAACGCGGGTGCGTGCTGGTGTGCCCTGGCGGCGGGTACGGCGGGCTGGCCAAGCATGAGGGCGAGCCGTTTGCGGAACTCTTTTCTGAACATGGCTTGCTGAGCGGGGTGGTGTATTACCGGGTGGCGCCAAATCGGTTTCCCGCGCCTTACTCTGACGCGTGCCGGGCGATGCGGATCATCCGGTCGCAGGCGGATGCGTTGGATATCGATCCGGAGCGCATCGCACTGATGGGCTTCAGCGCGGGTGGGCATTTGGCGTCTACCGTGGCGACACAGCCGGAACTTCATCGTGATGCGAAGGACCCGCTGGCGGCAAGCGTGAGTGCGCGGCCAGACCGGGTGATTCTGGGTTACCCCGTGATTTCATTTGTTACGCAGTACCACAAGGGCTCAGCGGCCAATTTGCTGGGCCCAGACCCGAGCGAGCAACTGCGTGCGAAGTTTTCCAATGAATTGCATGTGACGAAGAACAACCCGGCTGCGTTTATTTTCCATACGGCGGACGACCAGGGGGTGTTGGTGGAGAATGCACTGATGTTCGCCAGTGCGTATGCGCGGGAGAAGGTGCCTTGCGAGGTGCATTCCTACCGGTCAGGGCCGCATGGCGTGGGGATGGCGCTGGATCGGCCGGCGCTGCGGTCGTGGACGGGGTTGCTGATGGATTGGTTGTCGGACTGGGTGAAGGGTGAGTGATGCGGGCGGGTTTTGATATTGCCGTTTTTTAATTCCCATTGAGACTTTAATTCATGCCAGCAACGAGCACGATCAATCTTTGGCCTGACGCTTCTTCGCACAATGTGCCGCCGCCCGAGGGTTCTGCGGAGCCGCCGGCGGCGCGGACGATGCCGCCTGGGCGGCCGCGGATTGAGATGTTTGCCCCTGCGGCGGATGCCAAGGCGCGCAGCGGGCCAAACAAGCGGGCGTGCATTCTGGTGTGCCCGGGTGGGGGGTATTCCCGGCTGACCCGGCACGAGGGAGAACCGCTTTGCGAATTGTTTTCGTCGCTTGGCATGCTCAGCGGGGTGGTGGTTTCGCGGATTGCGCCGTTTAGGTTTCCAGCGCCGTATGCGGATGCGTGTCGGGCGGTGCGGGTGATCCGATCGAAGGCGGCAGAACTGGATATTGATCCGAATCGGATTGCGCTGATGGGGTTTAGCGCAGGGGGGCATCTGGCGGCATCGGTGGCGACGCGGCCGGACTTTTATGCGGATGGGGATGATGATCTTGTGGCGTCTGTTTCGGCGCGGCCTAACCGGGTGATTCTGGGATATCCGGCGATTTCGCTGGTGACGAGCTATCACGCGGGATGTGCGGCGAAGCTGTTTGGGCCGGATGCGCCGGAGGCGCAGCGCCGGGAGCTTTCGCTGGAGCTTCATGTGACGAAGGAAAACCCGCCTGCGTTTATCTATCACACGGCTGATGACGGCGCGGTGCTGGTGGAGAATGCGCTGATGTTCGCCAGTGCGTATGCCAGGGAGAAGGTGCCGTGCGAACTGCACTCTTACCGGTCGGGCCCGCATGGTGTGGGGATGGCGCTGGATCGGCCGGCACTGCGGTCGTGGACGGGGCTGCTGACGGATTGGCTGTCGGATTGGGTGAAGGGCGATGTTTGACGCCAAAGGGGCGGCGTTTGGGGGCCACTTGGCGAGCGCGGGCGTGCGCAGTGAGCTCTGGGCGGCCTTTGTAATCGGGATGATGCTGTTGACGGTGGTGACGCAGTATTGGAGCTAAATGGTGTTCAGCAGAGCGAAATTGAGGCGTCTCGGGCTGTGCTTCAGATGGACTACCGCTTAGGCTATTGGGGTCTTTGAATAACCGGTCGAAAGAACACCCTCACCCCAGCCCTCTCCCTGATGGAGAGGGGGCCTGAAAGAGCGGATGCAGATTATTCAAAGGTCTCTATTAGCTTTCCCCCTTTTGGCTATCAGGCACTCATGAAAATCAACTCCATTCGGCGCATCACCAACGACTGCAACCACAACGCTTTTACGGGGGCGTGCTTTTTTAAAGGCGCGCTCTACGTGGCCTTCCGGCAGGGGGATTCCCATGCTGAAGAACAGGGGCGTATCATCGTGATGCGCAGCCGGGATGAAGGTGTGAGCTTTGATACGGTTTACGTGGCGCGCGGGCCGGGCGATACCCGGGATGCCAATGTGTACACCGATGGCAAGCGGCTGTTTGTGAATGCGTTCACGGCGACGCCGGAGGGCACTGTGTCCGGCGCGGCGAGCACGGAAGACGGGTTGATGTGGACGCCGTACAAGTTCTACACCGGAGTGGGGAATTGGCGGTTGTGGCGGCCGGTGTTTTTCAACGGCATGCATTACTGCGTGGCGTGTCTTGAAAGCACCATTGCATGGTTTGAGAGTGTTGACGGCTTTGCCTGGAAGCAGGGCGCCACCCTTCACGCCAGCCGGGAGGAGCGGCCCAACGAAGCTGCACTGGCGATTAAACCCAATGGGGAAGCAGCGATTCTGGTGAGGCGGGAGCATGCCTCCAAGCGTCCGCTTTTGTTCACCGGCAAGGCGCCTTTTACACAGTGGAGCAAGCGGGAGCTGGATGTCGCGCTGACGGGGCCGATGGCGTGGTGGGTGGAGGATGAGCTTTGGATTTCCGGCCGATGGATGCCGCGACCCAAGGTGGCGCACATGGCGATTTTCAAGGTGGGGCCGATCCAGTCGCAGGCGCAGCCGGAGTTTGAAATGGTGCTGCCTTCAGGGCCGGAGTTTGATTGCTCGTACATGGCGGTGGCCGCGCATCCGACGCACAAGGGGCGGTTTTTCATGTCGTATTACTCCAACTGCCTTGCGCATGAAAACCCGGGCATCAGCCAGTGGCACCACCCGGATATCTATGTGGTGGATGCATTGTTCGGCGCTTCGTTCATTCCAGATTGGCGCGTGTCGGATGTGCAGAGCCTGGGGGGACTGCATCAAGCGGCGTATCCCGAAGGAACGCTGCCGGGCAACTGGCAGGCTGTGCAAGCGCTTGGGGCCGATAAGATCGCCGCGGGGTTTGTGAGCGCGAAAGACATTGTTGCCAAGCGCCCGGGCGTGGTTTACCTGGTGAGCGATATCGAAGTGGGGCCGCGGGATTCCGGCACGCTCTTTTTGGGTTATGACGGGCCGGTGCGGGTGTGGCTCAACGGCACGGAAGTGTTTGCGGGCGCAGGCAGCAACCCCGCAGTGCCGGACAAGACGGTGGTGCCGGTGAAGTTCAAGCATGGCACCAATCGGCTGGCGATCGCGCTGGATACCAATGGCGGCCGGGCCGCAGGCATCTTTGCCCGGTTTGACGCGACGGCCACCGGCAAGTGATTTCCGACAAGCGCTAGACGCGAGCCTGCCTGCGATAGCCGGCGGGTGATTTACCCGTGAGGCGTGTGAAGAGTCTTGTCATGTGGAAGCGGTTTTCAAAGCCTGTTTCCTGGGCGATTTGTTTGATGGACTTATCAGTGGACCGGAGTTGCTGGGCGATTTTGGAGATTCGACGGTCTCGCAGGTAGCTGGCGGGTGTCTGGCCGACAGCGGCTTTGAACATCCGGATGAAGTGGTATTCGGACATGTGGCAGGCATCGGCAAGGAGACGGTTGGTCAGCGGCTGGCTGGTCTTGTCTTCGATTAAAGCCAGTGCGGCGGCAATGGGGGCCTGTGCGCCGGCGTGCTCCCAGGCGTGGACACGGGTGGGAGAAAGGGTCCGGAGGTGCGCCGCCAAGGATTCGTAAGCAAGGGCTTTCACCTTCAGGTCCAACTCAAAGGTGATGGGGGATGAAAAGTCCAGGGTACGGGCGAGGGCCTTCACGCGTGATTCAAGCGAAGGGTTGGCCGGGAGCATGACGGGGCCATCAAAGAGTTGGGAAACCAGCACGCTTGCCGGCTGCACGATGTCGAAGGTGAACCATGCCTGCTTTACGGGGCGTGTGACGTAGCAGTCATAGTGAAGGCCGCCTGGGATGAGGCAGACGCGATTAGCGGGGAGCTTGATGGTGCTACCGGCGATGACAAGGGCGATACCGGTTTGATTGGAAAGGTAGATCGTCCAGAAGCGCGAGGGGCGGATGGAATACCGCCACCAGTCGGGCTCGATGAGCGCATGGCCGGCCTGAAGGACTCGGATGGTCAGGTCGATCATGGGTTCCATGGTATCGCACGGGAGGCGTAAGGCCAATGAAGGAAAGCAGGAATAGATACAAACGGGGCAATCCTGGAAATACCCAGTTAAGGTTGTTCTCTCTAAGATTTAAAGCCTTGGATAAAGCCATAAAAAGGAATCACCAATGCTTGCCCAGGACCACATTCATCAGCTTCGTGAGCAGGGATACACCCTTATGCCGGGCGCCATGACGGACGACCAGCTTGCCAGAGCGCGGGCTGCGATCGACCGGCTCAATGACGGCGTGCCCCAGCAGACGCGGACCAATGTGCATGTGAATCTCACCAATCGCGATGCTGTGTTTCGCGAACTGGTGCAGCATCGGGGATTGCTGGATGTCATCGAGCCGATTCTCGGCGACGACTGCATCCTTTCAGGGGTGAATCATCACACGGTATACCCCGGCAGCAAGGCGGGGGCGATTCACCGAGACCAGATGATCTGGGGACCATCGCTTTTCTGGATGGATCACCCGGTGGGCATCAATGTCGGCTGGGCTTTTGATGACTTCACACTGGAAAATGGAGCAACGTTGATTCAGCCGGGCAGCCATATACAGAAGGATGTGTCAGGGGACCCTGCGGTGCCGGTGCTGGTGCCGGCGGGGTCGTTTTTTCTTTTCGATAGCCGGACGTACCACCGGGCGGGAGAAAACAGGTCCAGCAGCCCCCGCCGGTCGGCGTTTGTGTTTTATGTGCGGAGCTGGATCAAGCCGCAGACCGACCATAAGCGGTCAACGGATCCACAAGTGGTTGAGACAGCCTCCGGGCTGCTTTTAAGGCTTTTGGGATTTCAGCGGCAGAGCCCTGTGGAGCTCAACGACGCACGGTCGGTGATCGTGGAGGCCCCGGGCGCCACGTGGTTCTACGGCGAAGTGAAAAAGGCGCAGTGAAAGTCAGGGTTTATCAGTGGAGAGGGCGGGTGGAACGGGCCTGCGGGCGATGACCAGATAGCCGGTCAATACGCTGAACATCAGCACGGCTCCAAAGAACGTTGCGCCGTAGGCCTGGGGGCGATGCTGGTTCCACACCTGGGTGATTGCACTGGAGAGCACAAGCACTACGACGATGAGGAGCGTCGCGGCAAACACCCGGCCGGCGGTCTGGTGCGGGCGCTTGAGCCATTCATGGGTGAGGACGGTCAGACCGGGGATGAGCCAGATGTAAAAGTAAGTCCATGAGAGGGGGGAAGCGAAGATGATCAGAGTAAGGATCATCGCCATTTCAAATGAGGTGATGTTTTCCGGCGGCTCGGGCCGCCAGAGCTGCTTGCCCACCCTCGGGGGCGTCGCCAGGGCGAACCAGATGCCAAGGAGAGCAGCGATGCCCAGGAAGATGGCTTCGCGTACGCCGTTGCTTACGTTGATGAGATTGACGGTGTAGTGCACGCCGTTGTCGTCGCCGGCGTCGAAGGGTTGGGTGAGCCGGTAGACGACGGATTTGAGGGATTGGTTTTTGTACGTCACGCCGATGCCGGCGCGCTGGCCAAACTCCTGGTTGGCCATGCCTTCAAACCAGACGCCCAACTCTGAGGTGGTTTGCCCGGAGCCACGCACAAGGCTGGGGAGGATGAGCAGGATGAACACCGCGGCGATGCAGAAGCCGGCCAGGGCTTTCCACTGGCGACGCCAGATGAGCCAGCTCACCAGCAGCACGGGGAAGGCTTTGATGGCGCTGGCCAGGGCGATGAGCATGCCCGCGGAGACGGGGCGGTTTTTCTTGATCAAAACAAAAGCGCCCAGCACCAGGGCCAGCAGGAGGATGTTGATCTGGCCCAGAAGATAGGTATCCCACACGTAGCCGATGCAGATCAGCGAAGGGAGCAGATAAAGAAGGGGTTCCTGCCTGAACCATTTGCCGGTGGCGAGCCAGACGCTGGCAAACACCACAAACAGCCAGGCTGCGGAATTGAGCAGCGTCAGAAAAAGCACGAACCCCGGAGCGGGCATGAGGCTGGCGGGCCCCCAGACGAACACCGCGGGGAAGGGGGGGTACATGTACTCAAAGGTTTCTGTGGCGGGGTTGGCCGGGTAAAGCGGTTTACCGGTGATGCCCAGGCGGCCGTATTCCTGCCAGATGGTGTAGTCCTTGTTTTCGAGCGGCTTTTTAAAGGCCTTCACCATGGGGGTGAGCGAAAACGCGACGATGAGGAGGAGGAACAACACCACAAACCCGGCATAAAAGTGCCGCCAGAAGGGTTGATACCCGTCTTGATTCTTGATTTGGGTGGTTGGCTCCATCGTTGGCGTGAGTGTAGCAGGCATGCTTCATTTCCCTTTCGAGCGAATATGAAATATTCCTGGAAGTCCGGTAAACTCTTGCTCACGAGCCCGCCACCATCCCCTTTGGAGCGAAAATGAAGATCACGAAAGTCGAAGCGATTCACCTGCGTCTGCCCAATGTCACGACCGATTGCGACGGCACGCAGGACAACCTGGTTGTGCTGGTTCACACGGATTCGGGCCTTGTGGGCGTGGGCGAAGTGGACTCTTCCCCCACCGTGGCCAAAGCGGTGATTGAAGCGCCGATGAGCCACTACATCGCCAATGGGCTGGCGAATGTGCTGATTGGTGAAGATCCGCTGGAGATCGGCCGGCTATACGAAAAGATGCACCGGGCGACCATTTACTTCGGCCGGTTTGGCCCTGCGATCCATGCGATGTCGGGCATTGACCTGGCGCTTTGGGATATCGCCGGCAAACACTACGGCGTGCCTGTTTACAAGCTTTTGGGCGGCGCTTATCAGAAGAAGCTGCGCGCTTATGCGTCGATCCTTTTCGGCAACACACCTGACGACACTTTCAAGATTGCGCAGCAGTGGGCCAATGCCGGCTTCACCGCGGTGAAGTTTGGCTGGGGGCCTTTCGGAAAGGATGAGAAACTTGACCTGGAACATGCCGCTGCGGCGCGGCGGGGCCTGGGCGACAACCGTGACTTTATGATCGACGTGGGCTGCTGCTGGGACTGGAAGACCGCAGTTCGGCGCGAAGAGCTGTTGCGTCAGTTCCGCCCATTCTGGATTGAAGAACCCCTGCTGGCCGATGATTTTGAAGGCTACGGCAAGCTCTCGAACCACGTGGCCACCCGCATTGCCGCGGGTGAAGGGGAATCGGGCGTGGCTGCGTATGAACACCTGATGCGCGTGGGCGATATCGACATCGTCCAGCCCGACCTGGCGCGCTGCGGCGGGCTTACCGCGGGCATGAAGATCGCCGATATCGCCAAGAGCCTGCGCAAAGGCGTGTGCAATCACTCTTACAAGACCGGCATTTCCATCGCTGCCTCACTGCACTTCATGGCGGCCATCCAGAATGGCGTCATCCTTGAATATTGCGTTGAGGAAGGGCCGATCCGGCAGACGACCACGATTGAGAAGTTCCCTGTGGTCAACGGGTATGTCGATGTGCCTGAGGCGCCGGGCCTGGGTGTTACGCTCAATTGGGAGACCATTGAGAAGTTTCGGCAGAGGTGAGAAGAGGGGGATCGGGTAGGAGTA
>CAZIWA010000167.1:0-10270 GCA_964542875.1 uncultured Phycisphaeraceae bacterium | reverse complement strand
AATAATTCCTCCGTCGTCTCCTGGTCACAGCGCGCCGTCCTTTCTGACGAAACCTACACCCGCCGCGGCCTCCCCTACGAACTCTGCCTCGACCTCTGCAACCGCCTCAAGGCCGATCCCTGGCTCTGCATCCCCCATCAAGCCAATGACGACTACATCGAAAATCTCGCCAAGCTCGTCAAATCAAACCTCGCTCCGGACCGCAAAGCCTACATTGAGTATTCCAACGAACTCTGGAACTCCATCTTCACCCAAAGCAAATTCGTCGCTGAACAGGGTCAGCATCTCAACTTCGCCGAAAAACCCTGGGAAGCCGGTTGGCGCTACACCGCTTACCGCTCAAAGCAGATCTTCACCATCTTTGAACGCGTCTTTGGCTCCCGTGACCGTTTCATCCGGGTGCTCGCCTCGCAGACCGGCAACACCTTCGTGTCTGAACAGATCCTCCGTTTCAAAGACGCCCATCAATCCGCCGACGTCTTTGCCGTCGCGCCTTACATCAGCCTCATGCCTCGGCCGGAACACGCCAAAGCCATCGTCGCGCTCGGCGTTGATGGACTTCTGGATAGAGTCGAAAAAGAATCCCTCTCCGCCGCCATCGCTCAGATCAAGCGCGACAAGGCCCTCGCTGAAAAATACAACCTCAAGCTCGTCGCTTATGAAGCCGGCCAGCATCTTGTCGGCGTCGCCGGCGCCGAAAACGATCAGGCCCTCACCAACCTCTTCGCGCAGGCCAACCGTCACCCGCGCATGGGGGAAATCTACACTCAATACTTCAAAGCCTGGGCCGTCAATTCCGGAACCATGATGGCCCTCTTTAACTCCGTCAACTCCTCTTCCAAGCACGGCAGTTGGGGCCTCATGGAATACGCCGATCAGGACCCCTTCACCACCCCCAAAATGTCCGCCACCCTGAAATTCGCACGCGAGCAGGGCCAGAACGTCATCACCCCCACTCCTTGATTCTTCGCTTTAACCTGCTTAATGATCAGCTCATTTTCACCATTTCCGTCCGATAACTCTACCCATTTCGCCGCGCCCGCCACTGTTCAAAATTGCTGACAATGATTCTCTTTTTATCCCCAACCCTCGTTTTTAACGGGATTTATCGTCTATTGACGTTGATCTTGAAACTGTTACCTTTGTTGTCGATTTTACACCCCCTCAGAGGTTCCGCCCGGCCCAGCTTGCCGGTCCCTCATTGAGAAAATTCTTCGTCTGGGTTCTCCTGCTCTGCTCATGCCTCGGCGCATGAGTGCGGGTTTGCCTGAATCGTTGCTTACCCCCATAAACTGCGCGTTTTTTGAAAGATTGAGCCATGGTCGCATCCACCCCCACCGTTCAGCGCGTCCCTTCTTCTTCCATTAAACAAGCGCCCGTCTCTACAGGCCTGCTCGCCCGTGGCCGCACTCTCCTGAGCCGCATTGAGCGCTTCCTCTCCGCAAAAACCGACTTTTCAATCCGCGCCAACGCCTTTGAGGCCCTCGAACAGCGCCAGCTCCTTTCCGCCCGCGGCGTTCTCAGCGACCCCTTCGTCGTCGATACCGGCAGCAACGCCGCCGTCTCCGATATCGCCATGTTCGATGACGGCTCTTCTGTCGTCGTCTGGGAAGAGAACAACGGCAGCAACACGGACCTTTTCGCCCGCATGTATGACGTCTCCGGCGCACCCTTAACCAGCGTGATCAGCGTCGGCTCTACCATCGGCAACCAGTCCAACGCTTCCGTTGTAGCTTCTGATGCAGGCTTTATTGTTGTTTGGGACAGCCCTTACGGGGCCGGTGGCTACGGCGACTCATCTGATATCTATGTTCAACGCTATGACACCGCCGGAAAAGCCGTCGGCTCCGAATTCATGGCCAATGACACTCAAACCCTTGGCTCTCAGCGCAACGCTGACATTGCCATGAATGATGACGGCTCCTTCGTCATTGTCTGGGAAGACAACAACGCCGGCGACGGCTCCGGCTCCGGCATTTTCATGCAATCCTACGACTCCACCGGCAAAGGCGCTGGCCTCGTCCAGGTCAACACCGTCACCACCTCCAATCAATTCACGCCTTCCATCGCCATGGCCGACGATGGCTCCTTCGCCGTTGCTTTTACGACCGCCACGGCAGGCACCACTTATGCCGCCATCGTGGCCAGAATCTTCCCCGTCGGCGGTTCTGCCGACCCCGAATTCCTCGTAAACACCTCCGACGATGCCGATGCCGCCAACCCGTCCATCGCCATGGCTGGCGATGGCACGTTCGCTGTGGCTTGGGGGGTCACCTCCACCATGGACGCTTCCGTTTACACTCAACTCTTTGAAGCAGACGGCACGCCGCGAGCCGGCACGTCTGAAACATTGGTTTACTCTTATCCCATCGGCATTGAGATTCCTTCAAGCATAGCGATGGCAGACAGCGGCGCATTTGCCGTCGCCTGGACCCAAACCGCCATGGGCAACACGTACACCCAATTCTTCTATGCGGATGGGACGAAAAACGGTGCAAATGAACTCGTCCTCACCGATGCAAGCACCTCAAGCATCGCGATGTCCCCCAATGGGTCATACATCGTTGCCGCCGATGAACTTTCGAATGCCATCGTCGCTCGCGTCAATAACAACGAGCCCAACCAGGCCCCCGTCTACACCGGTTCCACGGAGTTCACCGCCACCCCCGGCGTCCCCATCACCTTCACCTTCGCAGACCTCTTCACCGACGACCTGACCCCCATTGAAAACCTCACCTTCTTTGATCTGGGCTACACCGCAGACTCCTACGACGGCGGCCCTCTCTTGAGCCAGTACGACTCGGTCGACGGAGTCAGCCTCACCGTTACCAGCACCAACAACGTCAACGGCAAGCTGACCCTCCATTTCGCCGCCTCCGACGACGAATTCGGCACCACGCTTGTCGATGTCGTCATCAACGTCCGCTCCACCGAGGGCCTCATCATGGTGGGCGACGAAGAAGTCGTGAACACCACTGACGATGTTTCCCAGGGCCTTTACGCCTCCAGCGTCCCCCTCCCCGGCGGTGGATATGTCGTCACCTGGTCTCGAACCAATGCCGACACCACACGCTCCATCATGGCCCGCATCTATGACGACACCGGAACCCCCACCGGCGATGAACTCACCCTTGTCACCGACACCCCCATGTTCAGCTTGTTGAACCCCAAGACCACGGCCCTCGCCGATGGCGGCTTTGCCGTCACATGGTCCGGCCCCAGCGACGGTGACGGCGACGGGGTCTTCACCCAAACCTTCGACAACGACGGCGCCCCCGTCAGTGCCATCATCAACGTCAACACCGTCACCCTTGGCTACCAGAACAACCCCAGAATCGCCGGCCTCGTCGACGGCGGCTTTGTCGTCACCTGGGAAAGCTACGACTTCGCTGAATTCGACTACGGCATCTTCGCTCAGATCTTTAACAGCACCGGCGCACCCGTAGGCAGCGAGTTTCTCGTCAACACCAGCTTTTCCGAGGGTTATCAGGCCAACGCCGCCATCGCGCCTCTCACCACCGGCGGATTTGTCATCGCCTGGGAAAACTACGGCGACGACGTCAACATCTTCACTCAGATTTACGACAAAGACGGCAAAACCAGTGTCGCTCCCATCAACGCCACCAGCTCTTTCGGCGAATATCAGGCCTTCCCCTCGCTGGTCGGCACATCCAATGGCGGTTACGCCCTGGCCTACTCAGGCACCGGCACCGGCACCGATTCTTCCAGCGGGATTTATCTCGTCACTTTCGATGCCACTAACGCCCTCATTCAAATTCAGCAGGTCAATGAATACGAAAACGGCCTTCAAGTCCGCACTTCTCTCACCACGCTTAATTACGGCCGGGTCCTCGTCACCTGGAACGGTGAAAGCGAGTTCGATGACCTGGGCATCAATGCCCGCCTCTACGACTCGACATTGACCCCTCTGGATTCCCAGTTCCGCGCCAACACCTATACATCCGGCGCCCAGGCCCACTCCACCGCCGTGCCGATCGGCGATAAAGGCGGCTTCGCCATCGTCTGGCGCGGCCCCACCAGCGATGCCTCGCCCAGCCCAAACATCGCACAGCAACGCTACACCACCGCCTACGGCCCTGTCGTGATCGGTGACACCAGCCCCCGCACCATCCCGTCAGACCAGACCTACTATCTCGATCTGCGCACCATCTTCACCAATGACATCTTCCCCTTCGACGACATGGACTTCAACGCCACCATCACCGGCGGCGGTGTCGACGCCGGAGGCAATTTCCTCATCGATTTCTCTTCGATCACCGATGGCATTCTTGAACTCCAGCTTGCTGACCAATTAAACGGCGATGTCACCATCTCCCTCGACGCCACCGATCCCGATTCCGGCTACGCCAACGCCACCATTCTCTTCCGCGTGCGCGCCACAGAAGGCATCATCCTTGGCCAAGCCCCCACTGTCGTCAGCAGCGCCGACGCATGGGCAACCTCTTCCGCCAAGCTCGCCGACGGCCGCGCCGTCGTCATCTGGTCCATCAAGGATGACGGCATTTATGCCCACTTCATCGGCAAAGACGGACAAGCCGTCGGCGCTGACTTCCTTCTGGCCGCCAATCACGACGGCTTCCTTGATCCCGGCGTCAGCGTCACCGGCACGGCAGACGGCGGATTCGTCGCCGCCTGGCAAACCGACGCCCCCGGCTTTGCCGATGTCATCGTCCAGCGCTTTGACGCCACTGGCGCACCCGTCGGCTCCCCGATTAGCCTCAATCCCAACGGCGATACCGAAGGTGGCGTCTTTAGCCCCACCATCCAGGCCCTCACCGGCGGCGGCTTCGCCGTCGCCTGGACGCAGAGCTCAGTCGCCGCCTCCAACGACATCCTTTTCGCTCAGGTCTTTACGGACACCGGCACGCCGGTAAGCTCCAGAATCACAGTCCTTGATACCGGCAACTGGACCGGCAACCGTGCCACCATCGCCGCGCTGAATAACGGCACCTTCGTCATCGCATGGAACGGATGGACTAATTCCCAGGAAGGCATCCTCGCCCAACTCTACAGCAGCAGCGGAGTCGCGATCGGTTCGAATTTCTACGTCAGCAATGGTGACTTTTCAACGTTCGGCACCCCCCAGGCGGTCCCGCTTACCACTGGTGGTTTTGCCATCGTCTGGGATGCCAATGACTATTCCGAAAATCAGATTTTCGCGCGTATCTACGATGCTGATGGCGAAGCGACCACCGAAGCCTTCGCAGTCAACAGAGACATCTCTAGTTCACTGACCACACCCCGTGTCGCCACCCTTGCCGATGGCCATTTCCTGGTCACCTGGCTCACGGCATCGGGGGATCTTAAAGGCCAGGTCGTCAATTCCCTCAGCTATAGGATTCAAGACGAGTTCTTCATCAACAATGTCGGTTATAGCTCCCCGGCGTTTCACCCCACCATTGCTGGCCTGGACTCTGGCGAGTTCTTCGTCACTTGGAGAACATCAGGCCTTCACGGCCAGTCCTACAGCTACGTTCCCGTCCCCAACGACGGCCCCGTTGCCTCCCCCATCCCCACGGTCATTCTCTTTGAGGACGGCACCGAAGGCGGGCTCGATCTGGCCAACTATTTCTCCGATGATCACGATGATTCAAGCGACTTGACCTTCCAGATCATGGGGTACACCCACGGCGAACAGATCTGGGCCGGCATCTCCGGCACAGAGCTCTGGGTCGAGCCGCAAGAAGGCCGTGAAGGCGTCGCCTCCATCACCATCCGCGCAATCGATTCTTTCGGCGCTTACACCGATGCTCAGGTTTACGTCTCCGTCTCTGCATCCCCGGACCGCAGCATCTATCCCTTGGGCCCGGCCGTCATCGGCAATCAAACCCAGGACAACCCGTTGTTCCCCGATGTCGCCACCGCGGCTGACGGTTCATATGTCCTGGTTTGGGAAGCATCCGGCCTCCCTACGGGAGAGTTCCAGATCGTCGGCCGTCGCTTCGGGGCCGACGGCTTGCCCATCGGCAATGAATTCTCCATCAACACGCTTTCTGGCCTCAGCCAGAATCCCAGCGTCGCCATGTCCTGGGACGGCTCGTTTGTCGTCGCCTGGAGCGTTGTGGTCGGCTCTGACTTTGACATCGTTGCCCGCCGCTTTGACAGCACCGGCACGGCTCTCGGCGCTGAATTCGTCGTTAACTCCGACACCACTGGCAACCAGACCGCTGCGGCCGTCTCCGCAGCCAATGACGGTCGCTTCGTCGTCGTCTGGGAATCTACGGATGTCAGCTCCAACACCACGGCGAAGGGCCAGAAATTCGCCGCTGACGGCACCAAGGTGGGCACGGAGCT
The DNA here is from genome assembly GCA_964542875.1 of uncultured Phycisphaeraceae bacterium. Taxonomy (GTDB): domain Bacteria; phylum Planctomycetota; class Phycisphaerae; order Phycisphaerales; family Phycisphaeraceae; genus CAZGOM01. Next base: position 3,955 of record CAZIWA010000167.1, on the reverse strand, counting down.
CGCGCTCTCCGACGGCGTGATTGAAAGTCAGCAGTTTGATGTCGCCGTCGCCATGAACCCTGATGACGGCTCGTTCATCGCCGTCTGGTCCGGCGATACCGCCGAGGACATGGGCGATATCTACGCCCGCTTCTTTGATTCCGACGGCAAGGCAGGCTCCGACTTCCTCGTCAACACCACCACCGAAGGCTGCCAGTGTGATCCCCAGGCCAGCATGAATGCCCAGGGCATGTTCACCATCGTCTGGACTGGTGATTACACCGATGGCGAGCAGATCTTCGGTCAAAGCTACGACGATCCCAGCACTCCCTTTGGCGGCGAATTCATCCCCAGCCTGGAGGGCAGTTCCTACAACGACTACGCCGATGTCGGCGTCGCCGCGGACGGCTCCTTCATCGTCTCCTGGCTCGACATGGGCGACGATGCCAACACCTACACCGTCTTCGCCCGTCACTACAACGACTGCGGCTGTGCCGACGACCCCATCGTCGTCTCCCAGGACCCCGACCTCGTCTACCTCTTCAACACCCGCGTCGGTGTTGCCCCCGACGGCCGCTTCGTCGTCGCCTGGTATAACCAAGGCGACCAAACCAACGTCAACGCCCAGTCCTACGTGTTGGATTACGAACTCGTCGCCGACCCCTTCCCGAATTTGAAGCTCCCCGCGGGCACCGATGATTTTGAAATCGATCTCTTCTACGCTTTTGAGTACGGCGGCGATTACGATCTCCTCACTTTCTCCGTCGTCGACAACACCAACCCCGGCCTTTTCGACACCGACATTGACAGCGACGGCTACCTCCTGCTGACGCTCACGCCCGACACCGTCGGCTCCGGCAGCATCACCATCCGCGCTACCACGCCATCCGGGCTTTATCAGGACAACGTCCTCAACGTCGAGGTGGCCAAACTCGAAGCCACCATCACCCTCAACGACACCGATACCGGCTATTCCGGCAATCTTTACGATTCCAAGTTCTTCGGTGACTTTGAAGTCCTCTTCCTGGGCATTTCCGGCGTCAAAGGCGGCGCCATCCTCGCCGACTACGCCTTCGACCTCGACCCCACCTCCTACGACTTTGGCGACTTCACCATCGACATCACCGGCACACCCGGCAAGGCAGCCATCACACTCTCAGGCATTATGGACTGCGGCTGCCCGATCCAGGCCACCCTCTACGTCAACGTCCTTGACACCACACCTCCCGAATTTGAAGGCTTCAAGGCCATCCCCTCGGTCACTTCCGTGGCCGTCGGCTCCATCGACGTCTTCTTCAGCGAAGCCATCGACACTTCCAGCTTTAACTGGGAATCCGTCACCCTCACCCGCGACGGCGGTGCCAACCTCATCGACGCCTCCACCGGCGCCGGTTTGACTCTCACCCTCGTCAACGCAGCCTCCAATCGCTACCGCATCGGCGGTCTGGCCGCGCTCACCAGCCACATCGGCGATTACGTCCTCACCCTCGTCGACGGTGCTGTCAAAGACCCCGGCGGTAACCCCATGGGCCAAGGCGGCGACATTGATTGGCGCATGCGCGCCGCCGTCCCCTCGGCTCCCACCCTCTCGCCCTCCTCCGAAGGCGTCCCCGGTTCGGGCTACACCCCTTCCGCCACGCCCACGCTCATTGGCACCGGCACTCCCGGCTCCACCATTGAGATCTACGAGAACGCCATCCTCGTTGGCACCGGCACCGTTGCCAACGACGGCACTTACTCGGTCGTTCTCGACACCCTCACCGACGGGAACCACACCCTCAAGGCACGCGCGCTCGATGGCTTTGGCAGCCCCACCGGCTACAGCGCCAACTACACCATCCACGTCTTCTCCGCTGCGCCGGAGATCACCAGCATCACCACCTTCTCGGTCTCTCAGACAGAACCCGTCAAGCAGATCCAGGTCCGCCTCAACATCCCCGCGGCGCCCGGCTCCTTCACTTGGGAGAAACTCCTGCTCACCCGTGACGGCGGCGGTAACCTCGCCACCTCCGCCATCACCGTCGTTCAGTCGGGCTCTGACCCGCTGCTCTACACCATCACCATCCCCTACACCCTCACCGCCGAAGCCGGTAACTATCAACTCACCGTCGATGGCCCGAGCATTCAGGCCATGACCTTGGTTCCTTACAACACCAAGTGCACCACCTGGACCATGCTCCCCGCCATCATCGGCATGTCGGGCTACACCGTCCCGCTCACCAGCCCTCTGGCCTACATGGCCATCCGCTTCGGCACCCAGATCAACCCCAGCACCTTCGACTGGAACGATGTGGTCCTCACCCGTGACGGCGGCAGCAACATCGCCACCTCCGCCATCACCATCACCCAGTCCTCCACCGACCCGCTGGTGTACCTGATCAACCTCCCCGCCTCGCTGGTCTCCGCCAAAGGCGCTTACGTGCTCAAGGTCAACGGCGCAGGCATCCAGACGCCAGCCGGAGCCCCCTTCACCAACAACGGTCAGGGAACCTGGTCCATGAATGCCGCCATCATCGGCATGTCCAGCTACCCCTCCACCCAGCTCTCCGTTCCGCTGGCGTTCCTCTCCGTCCGCTTTGGCACTCAAATCAACACCGGCACCTTTGACTGGACCGATCTGGAACTCACCCGCAACGGCGGCAGCAACATCGCCAACAGCAGCATCACCATCACCCAGTCCGCCACCGACCCCTTGATCTACAACGTCAACTTCCCCGCCTCCCTCGTCTCGGAGCCGGGCAACTACGTTCTCAAGGTCTTCGGCGCAGCCATCCAGACCACAGCCGGGGCTAACTTCGTCAACAACGCCCAGGGCGTCTGGACCATGCTGCCGGCCATCATCAGCATCCCCTCCTACCCCACCACCCAGTTCACCAGCCCCGTCACCACCTTGCCCGTCCGCTTCGGCACGGCCATCAACCCCAGCACTTTCGACTGGACGGACCTGACCTTCACTCGCGATGGAAACAACATCGCCAGCGCCGCGATCACCATCACCGCAACGGCCGATCCTCTGGTCTACAACATCAACCTCCCGTCCTCTCTGGTCTCTCAGGCTGGCGCTTACTACCTGAAGGTCACCGCGGCGGGCATCCAAACCCCAGGCGGCGTCAACCTCGTCCACGACGTCCAAAGCGTCTGGACCATGCGCCCCTCCATCATCGGCATGTCCGGCTACACCACTCCGCTGGTCAGCCCTCTTGCCTACATGGCCGTACGCTTTGGCACCCAGATCAACACCAGCACCTTCGACTTCAATGACCTTGAAATCACCCGTAACGGCGGCCCCAACCTCGCCTCCGCCGCGGTCACCATCACCCAGTCAGGCTCTGACCCCCTGGTCTACCTGATCAACCTGCCCGCTTCGATGGTCTCGGAAGCCGGCAGCTACGTGGTCAAGGTTCTTGGCGCCGGCATCCAGACCCAGACCGGTGCGCAGCCCTTCGCCAACAACGCTCAGGGCACTTGGACCATGTCCACCGCCATCATCGGCATGTCGGGCTACCAACCCGCACCGGTCAACTACCCCGCCGTCCGTTTTGGCACCCAGATCAACACCGGTACCTTCGACTGGACCGATCTTGAACTCACCCGCAACGGCGGCTCCAACCTCGCCAACAACACCATCACCATCACCCAGTCAGGCACCGATCCCCTGATCTACTTCATCAACCTCCCCGCTGGGCTGGTCGCCACCCCAGGCAACTACACCCTCAAAGTCCTGGGCGCTGGCATCCAGTCCATCTACAGCGTCAACTTCGTCAACAACACTCAGGCCCAGTGGACCATCTCCTGATCCTGTGAAACCATCACAACCAGCCAAACCGGCCCCGAGCAATCGGGGCCGGTTTTTTTTATTCCACTCCCCGCGCGCCAACAAAAACCTCTCCGGGGACAGGTCCCCTTTCTTCAGGGGCCTGTCCCCTTCCCGTTATGCCAACAAAAAAACCTCCCTCATCCTCACACCAAAAAACAC
>CAZIWA010000166.1:0-10389 GCA_964542875.1 uncultured Phycisphaeraceae bacterium | reverse complement strand
AGCCGGTAAACTGTGGGGCTATGGCGAATGTTTCGCGGGCTGGTCAACGAAGGCGGGTGTTTTTTGTTGTGGCTGGATTGGCTGCGCTGGTGGTGGTGTGTGCGCTGCTGGCGGGGAAGGCGATTCGGCTGGAGGGGCGGCATTTCACGTTCTCGCCTTGGTCGCAGGGATGGGTGATGCCGGGGTTGGTGAAGCAGGCGGCGATGGCGCCGGAGTTTGAGACGGTGTGCGAGTTTGAGGTGGAAGTGGAAGTTGGGCCGGGAACGAAACAGCCGCTTAAGGTGGCGTATGAGACGCTGGCGGATACGAGCGCGATGCGGGTGTCCGGCGTGGATGTGGAGCTTGGGCCGGGAACGCGGCGGCGGGTGGCGCTGCCGACACTCCATCAAGGGAAGCAAACGCTGACCATGACGCTCATGCGCAAGCGGGGCGTGCCTGCGCTGGCGTGCAGGGTGGAAGATGCGACAGGACGCGTGATGACGCAGTCTGACGGGCCGGGGTGGGTGTACCGAATCAATGGGTCGGTGCCGGCATTGCCGAGACGGGTGAGAGAGCCGTGGATCGGGGATGGTTCGGACCCGCTTGAGCTTCAGCAGGAGGTGGTGTGGGGGTTTGGAGCGGGCACCGGCGCGGTGGCGCTGGTGGGGATGGGCCTGGCGGCGGCGGGGGTTTGGCTGGCCCGCAGGCGCGGGAAAAACGCGGAGATGAGCGCGAAGCAGTATTGGCTGCTGACGGCGGGAACGATTGCGGTGTGGAGCGTGATGCTGGTGTGGGTGTGGTGTCATATGAATGCCAAACGGGGGTTTGATCTCGCCGGACATATGCAATACGTCGGGTATGTGCTGGAGCATGGGACGGTGCCGGTTGCCTCTCAGGGGTGGCAGATGTATCAGGCGCCGCTTTATTACTTTCTGGCCGCAGGGGCGCTGTATGTGACGGGGACCAGCATTGATGCGCCGCTTGCGCTGACGCTGTTGCATGGGCTGAACCTGGTGCTGGCGATTTTGTTTCTGCTGGCGACGGCGGGGGCATTGAAGAACTTCGCCGGCAGGCGCGTTGACCATGCGGCGGGGGCGTTTTTGCTGGTGGCGTGCTGTCCGGTGAGCTTTTACCTGTTTTGCTACATCACCAATGAAAACCTGGCGACGGTGACGACGGCGGGCGTGTTCTGGGCGCTTTCCCGGCTGCATACCAGGCAGGCGACATCGCTGGCGTGCGCAACCGGGCTGGGCCTGATGCTGGGGCTGGCGTTCCTGAGCAAGGTATCAACGCTGCTGCTGCTTGCGCCGGTGGCCGTGTTTTATGGGATGAAGCTTTTGGCGTGGCGGCCACAGAGCGGATTGGAAGGGGCTTTGCGCCAGGCAAGGTCACGGGCGCGTCTGGTGGCCGCAGGCCTGATGATGGCCGGCGTGTGCGCGGGCGCGGCGGGGTGGTATTACGGGTATCTGTGGGTGAAGCTCGGGGCGCCGGTGGTGGGGAACTGGGATGCGGCCTCGGGGCAGCGGTGGTGGCAGATGCCGGGGGTGCGGTCGCTGAATGATTATTTGCCGTCGCTTGCGGCGTACCATGCGCCGATTTATGCGGGGTTTGAAGATGTGTGGTCCGGGTTCTGGAGCACCATGGCCGGAGACGCGCTGCTTGGGGGAAGCACACGGATGGATGTGCGGCCGGGGTTTAACGATTGGGTGTTCCCCGTCACCTTAACGACGACGCTGGTGTTTCTTGTGCTGGGGGTGATCGGGGTCTTGCGGAGCGCGCGCGTGATGCAGGGACGGATGCGGCGCGGAGACCTGGTGCTGCTGTCATCGGCGTGCGCCGCCTGCTTCGCGTTGATCTACATGACGCTGGTGGTGCCGTCGTACGCGCAGGCCAAGTCGTTCTACGCGATGAGCCTGATTCTGCCGGTGGCTTTTTTTGCGGGCGGGATGCTGCGGCTGACGGGCAGAAAACTTCACGTCACGACGGTGCTGGCGCTGGCAGGGCCGTGGATCGCGGGATTCGTGGCGATGTTTGCGGTGGTGCCGGGCACGCAAATGCAGTCTTTTGACGCGGTGCAATCACTGTTTGCCAAGCCGGTGGACGAAGTGCGCTCCATCGAAGCACTCAAGGCGGTGCTGGAACGCGATCCGAATGTCTGGCCGGTACGGCTGGCGCTGGCGCGGGTGCTGGTGACTTACCCGGGGCAAGGGAGCCAGGTCGGGGAACTGATCGACGTGCAAGGGCTGGATAAGAACGAGGGGCCATGCGTGGCGGCGCGGTTGTTCATCAAAGCGCAACTGCTGGCGAGCGCGAATCAGCCGAATGAGGCGGTGCGGACGATGTCGCTGGCGATTGCCGCGAATCCGGCGTTGGTGGAGCCGTGGGTGGGGCAGGTGCAGTGGCTGAGCCAGATGGGGCTGCGGGACCAGGCGCAGAATGTGGCGAAAGCCGGATTGGTGTTTCATCCGTGGAGCGCGGAATTGCTGGCGGCGGCGAGAGGGTAGGAATTTTAAATTTTGAATTTGGAATTTGTAATTGAAGAGGGTGAGGAGTCTTCGGGTTAGGGGAGGAGGTAGCCTTCGGTTTTAAAGCGCTGGAGCCAGGTGAGGACGGCGGGGTTTCGGAAGCCGCGGGCGCCGTAGATGTCGTGGGAGTAGTTCATGTAGACGTGGCGTGCCTGGGGGTATTTGAGGGCGGCGCCGTCGAAGTAACCGATGTTGGTGACGCGGAGGTTGTGGTGGTACATGCCGGAGCCGTCGGAGGCGTCCCAGAGCATGGGGTAGTGGCTGCCGGCGTTGGTGGTGGCTTTCCGGTGGAGCATGGAGATGCCCCATTTGGAGTAGCTTTGCCAGTAGTTGGTGGTGGTCCAGAGGTTGATGGTGGGGGCGTCTGATCCGCCGTAGTTTGTTTGGGTGATGCGGCCGTAGTTGACGGCGGGGAAAGAGTAGTCGGTGTCGTGCTGTCCGCTGTAGGCGTTGTCTTTACCGAACCATTTGAAGCCCATTTCGTTGCCGGTTGGGGGGCTGTTGGCGGGTTTCATGTCCCAGCGGCGGCCGATGCCGCTTTCGCCGTAGGCGCTTTCGGGACAGTAGAAGATGCGTGCGTCGGGGATGTAATCGGGGTAGGTGAGGCCTGCGCGGAGTTTGTAGGGTGCGGTGCCGCCGCCGCCCCAGTAGGCCCACATGGTGTCGGGGGCTTTGCTGGCCTGGTACATGGCGAAGGTTCCGCCGTTGGTTTTGGCGAAGTGCGGGGGCAGATCGTCTTTGAAGTCTGTGACGTAGGCGAGTACGCCGATGGCAGTCTGGCGGATTTGGTTCATGCAGCGCAGCTCAAGCGCGACTTCACGGGCACGCCTGAGGCTGGGCATGAGGATCGAGGCAAGGACGGCGGTAATGGCGATAACGACGAGCAATTCGATGAGAGTGAACGCGGATTTTCGAGGCAAGGGGAGCGATGTTGACATGAGATGACCCCTAGTAGATCAATTGTGGTGATTTACTTTTAACTTAATCAAGATGAAGTAGCAAGGGGTGAGGGAATTATGAAGTGAGATTTGAAGAAGGGGCTGGCGGCTGGGTCTGGCCAGAGAGGATCGTTACGGGTGGGGTGGCGTGGATGTCGGCGCGTGTAAGAGCTTCTGCGGGGCTATCGCTTTGCGCCAATAGACAAGGCGCCGGCCGTTGGGTTTGCAGCGGGGCGACAGGCAATGGCGTTGATTTTTACTTCGTTCAAACGGTGGCGGTGGGCAGGCCTTTGGAGGAGTAGAGCTTTTTGCGGTCCGCTTCGACTTGGTCGTAGAGTTTCTGATTTCGGACGGCCTTGGCGCTCTTGAAGATCATGCTGAGCATGCGGCGGGATTTGTCGGAGGCGTTGCCTTCGCTGCGGTGGACCGTGTCGGTGTGGTGGAGGGTGAGATCGCCAGGGCGCATGAAACAGGGGACTTCGGGGTAGGCGGTTTTATCGACCTCCCGGGAGAGCTTCTGGCTAAAGCCCAGGACACCGGAGGCCTCGTGCGGGAGAACACCAAGACGGTGAGAGCCCTTCTGGCAGAACATGACGCCATTGGCGAGGGTGGCTTCGTCAAGGCCGATGGAGGCCTTAAGGCACCAGGCGGGTTCGAGGTAGCTAAAGCCGTTGTCCTGGTGGGCGGGCGTGACGGAGCCATCGCGGGCGGGCTTGCCGAAGTAGCCGACGTCGGCGCATTCGATAGGGCCGCCTTGCGGGAAGATGGCGTTCATCAGGGCGATGAGAGCGGGGTCCTGGCTGAGCGCGGCGAACCATGCGTCGTGACGTGCCATGCCGAAGAGGCTTTTGATGGATTTGGAAGGCGGGTCTTCGTAAAACACTTCGCCGGTCTTAAGGTCGGGGACAGTGTTTTTCAGGTAGAGGGTAAGGTGAGATTCGATTTCGGAGAGGCGGCTGGCGTCAAAGAAACCAGGGATGACGATAAAGCCGTCTTCCCAGAATTTTGCTGCGATCGCTTTGGCGTCCATGGGGTGCTCCGGTGGTATTGAAGAGACAGGATGTGACTCTATTTAAACCGGTGCGGTATTGAAGATTTCAGGGATTAAGGGAATTGACGATGAGCAAAAGGATTTGACGGAAAAATAAGACATGCTCATGCGAACGAGAGCACGCTATCCGGACTCGGGGTTTTAATGGGATCAGGGGGCGGTGTTGATCTGGAGCGTCAAGGGACCGATGTTTTTGGCGTCGCTGGGGACGTCCAAGGTCCATTCGGGACGGCTGATGACGCGGTCGAGGTAGAGCACATCAAGGGACATACGGGTGCCGACGGGGAGATTAAAGGCTGCGTTTGGGCCGGTGGTGCGGTCTTCGAGCCGGTTCCTGGAACTGATGTCCGTGAGGCGCAGGCGGATGCGGGCGCTGGAGAGGAGATTGCCGCTTTGGTCCGTCACGCTGATGGCGAGCTTTGCTTTGGGACGGGGATGGAGCTGGACGTCGGTGAAGTCCCAGGTGGCGGCTTTGACGGGAGTGGAAGTCATTTCCAGAGGGGTGTCCCAGCCGGCGTAGGTGACAAGGCTACGAGCGGGATAGTGAGTGATCGAATAAGAGCCCATGTTGGAGATGTTGCGGAAGACTTGATAGTCGCCGGTGCCGTAGGAGTAGCCAAGAATATTGAAGGGAATATCAGACGGGAGAAGCAGCGCGGCGCCTGATGGCCAGTGGAACTGGGGGATGTAGTAGGTGGGTTTGTCGGATGCGGTGATGGTGGTGGGGCCGGCGGGGGCTGCTTCCAGCAGGAACCATGCATTGTTTTCTTCGCCGTAGCTGGTGGACCAGACGGACCTTTCGGCGGTTTGAGAGACGGTGGAAGGCGCGGTGATGGGGACGACGGGGCGCGGATTGGCGGGAAGAATGCGTACGCGACCGGCGGGCGTGAGGGTGAAGTCGAGCACGACATTGCGGCCGCCGGGCTGGGCGATGGGGCCGGTGGGAACGATGCATTTCATGGGGGCATAGCCCTTGGCATAGACGTAGACTTCCTCAGGCGGGCTGAGGCGTGGAGCGTCTTTTGCGCCGGAGATGATGGCCGCGGAGCCCTGGGGGGAAGTGACGTAAAGATCGGCCACTGCTTCTTTGGGAACGCCAAGGGCGGCGGCGAGGTCCGGGGTGATTTTTTCAGAAGGCTTGAGGTTTGCCAGGGCGTCCCAGGTGGCGGCGGACCAGTTGCCGGGCTGCAGGGGGTAAGCGCATACCAGGGCGTTTGAGACGGGTTTGCCGGTGGCGGCGGCGGTTACGCCGACGGTGACGATGGTCTGGGCGGGCAGCGTGGGCATGACCAGCGAAGAGGTTTGGGCGTTGATGAGCGCGGTGTCGGCGAATTGCGTGGGGGTTTCGAGCCGGTAGGCGCCGGGCAGAAGCGAAGCCGTGATGGGAATGCGGGAGATGTCCCGGCCCGTGTCCATGGAGGCTTTGAGCTGAGGATCCAGGTAGTAAAGGGACATGGAGAATGGGCGGTCTTCGTAAAAGTTGGCCGGCCTTGGCTCAGCGGGAATGCTCAGGGCGACAGGGATGGATTTTTGAAGCTGAATGGTGGTGGGGACGGGGGAAACGTCAGGGGTGAGAGAGACCAGGGCGGGGGCGAGGCCGGAGCCGGCGGGTGGGCGGACGACGGCGAGCCAGGTGGGTGCGTAGCCGGCCATGAGAGGCCAGGGGTAGATGAGGCGGTTGGAGGCCCATTTCACGGTTTGGCGGTTTTCGGGAGCCAGGTCGTGCCAGGGCTGGATGGGCCAGGAGGTAAAGCCGCCTTGGGCGTCGGTGAGGATGCCGGCGCCGGAAGAGGTGTCTGCAAGGGCCCACTGGCCGGGGCGGGCGATGGCGCGGTTGACCCATACTTCGCAGCCCGGGACGGGTTTACCGTCAGGGCCGGTGACCTGGCCGGAAAAGTGCGGCTCAGAGGCGGCGTCGGGCTGGAGAAGGACGGGGAGGCGCACGAGGGAGGGGGCGTAAGAATCCCAGCGAGGGCCAAGATTTTGGTTTAATTGGTTTTCGCCGAAAGAGGCGAGACGCATGGGGGTAAGGCCGGGAGCGATGAGGGTGGCGCGGAGGGCCAAGAAGTTGTAGTTGATGTCGGAATCGTAGAAGCGGCCTTGCGAATTGGTTTTGAGGACCAGCTTTTGGGTGAAGCCCTGGAGTTCAAGGGCGACATTGGCCATGGGGCGGCCCTGGGCGTCGGTGAGTTGCGCGTCGCGGCAACCGTTGAGCGAAAAACGATTGATGTGGAAACGGACGGACCAGTCGTAGTAGGCGTCAGATTCAAGTTCCCGCTGCGTGCGGGTGATGAGGAGGCTGGAGGCGGGAACTTCGGGCGCGAGGCCCAGGGGTTCAATGACGACGTCTTTGAGATCAATGGATTTGGGGATATCGGCGTGGAATTGATAGTCCACCAGAGGCGGCACCTGAGACCATTTTTGACCAGGGACGGAGAGCTTGAATTTGAAGTCTTTGATGGTGGTGTAGGAATCGCCCAGGGTGATGCGCACCCTGCGGAAGCCGGCTTTACGCGGAGGGTAAGGGGCAGAGGCGGGGGCGGAGGAGGTGGGGATGACAGGTTGGGGCGGCGGCTGCTTGGCCTGAACCTGAGCGCCGGTGGCGGCAGTGACGGTGAAGGAGCCGCCTGAGCCGGGGATCGGGGTGCTGGCAGAGTACTTGCCGGGTGGGATCTGGCGAGGGGCTTCGAAGGTCCACCAGACGGGGCGGATGCTGTTTTGGCGAAAGGGGAGGGTGAAGCCGGGATGGTCGATAGCCGGAGGGTATTGGTAGACGTTGAGCCGTTGCTGGATTTCGGCGTAGGTCATGGAGCGGCCGCTTGTCCACTCGGATTCAAGAGCGCGTGGCGGGTCCGCGGTGAAAGGGAGGTCGATGGTGAGCTGGCCGGTGGGGGAGACGGCAGGAATGCGGCGGAGGATGCCGGTGTCCAGCCCATCTTTGCCGGGGGTGACGGCTTGAATGTCAATCCAGAGAGGAGCGGCGGGGCTCGGGATGAGTGCGGTGTTTTGCCGGGGGAAGGTGAGCTGGACGACGCCGTTCTGGTCGGCCTGGGCCCAGAGCCAGGACCAGTCCGCGGGTTCATCCAGGCGGAGGTAGCGGTGGACGCAGACCCACGCGCCGGAGGCGGGACCGCCTTGGGGGAGGGTGACTTTAACGTGGAGGTTCAAGGACCCCGGTAAGGAAGCGGGGCCGGTGGCGGGGAGAGGGAATTTATAGCGGGCAGGCTCGGAGAGCATGGCGTCCTGGGCGGCTCTGGACGGAGAGAGCCATGCCTTGAAGGAGCGGTTGTCGTATTGGAAGTCGTACCAGCCTCGCTGGGATTGCTGAGAAAGTGTGACGGTGCCGGCGGCATCGGTGACGAACTTGGCGTCGGACCTGGTGTGCGCGAGGGTGAGGCCGGAGACGGGTTTGCCGGAGATGTCGGTAAAGGTCGGCGTAAGCATGGCCCGGCTTTGGGCGGGCGGGTCGTATTGGGCGAATGCGGTGCCGGAAGGGGTGGCGAGCAAGGCGGAGGCGAAGATGAGAAGCGCGGCTTGGTGTCCCGGGAAGGTAGGCATGTTGGTGACCCTGCTGGAATGGTCTGTTAAAAAAGTAGCTTTGATGGACATGATACGCAGGGAGGATGAGATGTATGAAGTTAGACGTCAGATGTTTTTTGGAGAAGCGTGAGAAGTCGCTGCAATGAGGGGGTGCATGGGTGGCCCTTACCCTCCAGCCCTCAGGGAGTAAGAACTGAAGCAGCGGCGTGGTGCTAAAGGGAAAATGGGATGAGTGGGGTCGGTTGCCATGTAGCGGATACAATGTTTGGCGCAACAGGTGTTTTACGAAGGTGAATGGCATGGGCTTTATTTCTGAGCTCATTTCGGCAGGGGGAGCGCTGGTTTACGGGCTGATTTTCCTGGCCGGCCTGGGCCTGCCGGTGCCGCTGGCGCCGCTTTTGCTGCTGGTGGGGGCTGGGCTGGCAGGGGCGAGGGTGCATCCATTGGCGGGGGCGATATTGCCGCCTGTGATGTTGAGCCTGGGGGATATCGTTTGGTTCTACATCGGGCGGTATTACGGGACCGGGGTGCTTAAATCCGTGTGCCGGGTGTCGCTGGAACGGGATTCGTGCGTGCAGCGGACGCAGAACAGCTTTAAGCGCTGGGGGCTGAAGGCGATGTTGTTTTCACGGTTTGTGCCGGGGCTGAGCACGCTTTCGGCACCGGCGGCGGGAGCCAACGGGGAACCGCTTTCAAAGTTCGTGCTGTACGACCTGGGCGGAGTGACGTTTTATTCGTCGCTCTACATCATGATCGGGTTTTTCTTCGCGGGGCAGATCAAAGAAGTGCTGGAACTGGTCTCCAGCGCGTCAGGCAATATCACGATGTTTCTGGTGTCGATCGTGGTGGTCTACATCGCGGTGAAATTCACCATGCGGCACTGGATGATTTACCAGTCCAAGCGGCTGTCGGTGCCGGCCAAGGATGTGCAGGCGCGCTACGCGGCGGACCCGACTGTGCTGATCGTGGATATCCGCGGCCCGCATGACCACGAGGTGGACCCGTTTACGATTCCGGGAGCGAGGAAGTTCCTTGCTGCCGAATTGATGGCCCACGCGCAGAGCCTGCCCAAGAGCACGACGATTTACATTTACTGCAACTGCCCCAACCAGGTGAGCAGCACGGCGCTAAGCCTGAAGCTGCGCAGAATGGGGTTCACGGCGAACCCCATTCTTGATGGCATGGCGGGATGGCGGCAGGCGGGGCTGGAGGTAGTGCCGCTTGACGCGCTGCCGCAGCCGAAGGTGACGGTGACATTGATGGTGGCGGGGCAGCCGGTGTAGGAAGGGTCCGGGGGCTGGGGGTTGGTCAGGGTGATGCGGTAAATGGCAGGAGTTACCAGGTTTCGGTGTAAATGCCGGCGGGGTTGTTTTTGTAGCTCACCCAGACAAAGGTGGTGCCGATGGAGCCGGAGCCGAAGACGTCGGGCTGGTTTTTGCCGGTGCCAAAGACGTGGCCGTCGGCCATGGCGAAGTTAAGGAAGCCGTTGCCGCCTTGGGCGGCGCGGCCGCGGACGTAGTGGGCTTTGTCGTAATAGTCCAGGAGAGGGATGGTGGGGTCCATGATGCTCCGGTCCCACTGGCCCTTGTTGCTGACGAGGTAGCCCCAGGCGTCGGAGATCATGAAGAGCCGGTCGGTTTTCACTTCCAGCAGCCGATCGTTGAGCCGGATGGGGGCGTTGGTTTTGAAGGGGTCGGCGTTGGCGGAGCCGGAGTCACTGGCCAGGGCAAGGTTCATGCCGTAACTGCAGCGTGTCTGGATGCTGGAGATTCGGCCCCAGGTGCTGGGGCATTGGAAAACCTTCATCTGGTTGGCGGGGGAGGTGATGTTCCAGTTGGCGGTGCCGGGGCCGGAGTTGAGGTAAGGGGCGAGCTTCACCAGCCACGCCCAACTGATGGACGTGGCGTTGTTGTAGTTGAGCTCGCTGGGGCCGTAGCTCTTAAAGTCATGCGCGTAGGCGTGGACGGCGACGGCCTGTTGCCTGAGGTTTGATTTGCAGACGGCGAAACGCGCGGCCTCCCTGGCGTTTTCGATGCTGGGGAGAACCAGGGCGGCAAGGACGCCGATGATGGCGACGACGACGAGCAATTCGATCAAGGAAAACCCACGCATGGTGCGCATGTTCATGTTCCGCTGCTTTCGACGGTGAGTAGTCTGAGAGATGACAAGACTAATACGGGGCGTGAGCATACCAGTGAACAAGGGTTGGGCGCAAGGTTTGATATAGCATTTTTGGAGGTGGGCGGAGGAGTTTTTTTTGACTGGGATTAAGACAGGGTAAAAGCCTTTGGGGTATTTGTCGCACATGCACCCGGGGTATCGGGTTTTCGGGTTATCGGGGGGCTTCGATAAGTTC
>CAZIWA010000165.1:0-10517 GCA_964542875.1 uncultured Phycisphaeraceae bacterium | reverse complement strand
GCGATGTCACCGTCAACGGCAACCCCGAAGTCAAAGGCCGCACCGACAAGCGCGAACTGCCCGACCCCGCCATCCCCGCCTTCGACCTCACCCAGGCGCCCCCCAAAGGCTGGCGCGATGAGTTCAAGACCCTCGGCGCAAAGAAATTCGTCCAGAAGGTCCGTGAGCACAAAGGCCTCCTCCTCACCGACACCACCTTCCGCGACGCCCACCAGTCCCTGCTGGCCACCCGCGTGCGCACGCACGACATGGCCCAGATCGCCCCGTTCGTCGCCCGTAAGCTCTCCGGCTTCTTCTCCCTTGAAATGTGGGGCGGCGCCACCTTCGACTCCGCCATGCGCTTCCTGAAGGAAGACCCCTACGACCGGCTCGCCATCCTCCGCGAAGCCGTGCCCAACGTCCTCTTCCAGATGCTCCTGCGCGCCGGCAATGCCGTCGGTTACACCAACTACCCCGATGACATCGTCAAGGAATTCGTCAAGGTCTCCGCCCGCGAAGGCATCGACGTCTTCCGCATCTTCGATGCGCTCAACTGGCTCCCCAATATCCGCCCCGCCATGGAAGCGGTTCTGGAAGCCGGCGCCATCTGCGAACCCGCCATCTGCTACACCGGCGACATCCTCGACCCCAGGCGCGATAAGTACACCCTCAAGTACTACGTCACCATGGCCAAGGAACTCGAAAAAATGGGCGCCCACATCCTTGCCATCAAGGATATGGCGGGCCTCTGCAAGCCCTTCGCCGCACAAAAACTCGTCAAAGCCCTGCGCGACGAAATCTCCATCCCCATCCACTTCCACACCCACGACACCGCCGGCGTCCAGGCCGCCTCGCTGGTCAAGGCTGCGGAATCCGGTGTCGATATCGTCGACTGCGCCGCCGCCTCCATGTCCGGGCTCACCAGCCAGGTCAACCTCAACTCCATGGTCGAGGCCTTCCGCAACACTCCGCAAGACACCGGCCTGGACATCCAGGCGCTCAACCAATACTCCCTCTACTGGGAAGACGTCCGCAAGCTCTACTACCCCTTCGAATCCGGCATGGTCTCCGGCACCGCAGAGGTCTACCAGCACGAAATGCCAGGCGGACAGGTCACCAACCTCCAGGAACAGTCCAAGTCCGTCGGCCTCGGCGACCGCTGGAACGAAGTCAAGAAAACCTACGCCGACGTCAGCATGCTCTTTGGCGACATCATCAAGGTGACCCCCACCTCCAAGGTCGTCGGCGACATGGCCCTCTTCCTCGTCACCAACAACCTCACCACCAAAGACGTCCTGGACCCGGATCGCCAGATCTCCTACCCCACCAGCGTCATTGAGCTCTTCGAAGGCAAACTTGGCCAGCCCTACGGCGGATGGCCCAAGAACGTCTCCGACGCCATCCTCAAGGGCAAGCCCGCAGAAACCCGCCGCCCCGGCGAAGTGCTCCCGCCCACCGACTTCCCCGCCATCAGGAAAGAACTCGAAGCCAAGATCAAACGCGCGCCCAGCGACACCGAGCTGATGTGCTACCTGATGTATCCCAAGGTGTTCGTCGACTACGACACCGCCCGCCGCCAGGCTGGCGACATGTCCGTCGTCCCCACGGACTGCTTCTTCTACGGCCTCAAACCCGGCAAGGAAGTCGTCCTGGACATCGAACCCGGCAAGACGCTCATCATCAAGCTCATCGCCCTGGGTGAAACCAACGAAGAAGGCTTCAAGACGGTCTTCTTCGAGCTCAACGGTCAACCCCGCAACGCCCGGATCCCCGATCGCTCCCGCGGCTCCACCATCGTCGCGCGCCCCAAAGCGGACCCGGAAAACCCCGGCCACGTCGCCGCACCCATGCCCGGCAAGATCAGCGTCGTCGGCGTCTCCAATGGCCAAACCGTCAAGAAGGGCGACAAGCTCCTCTCCATCGAAGCCATGAAGATGGAAACCGCCGTCTACGCCCCCGTCGCCGGCCGCATCAAGGACGTCCAGGTCAAAACCGGCTCCCAGGTCGACTCCCGCGACCTCCTGGTCAGCATCGAAGTGGCGAAATAACCCAAACGCTGCAAAACCCCAATCGAAGAGACATGCTCTCGCCCGCGTGAGCATGTCTCTTTGGATTCCCTCGCCCTCAGGGAGAGGATGGGGGTGTTCCGTTTCTTCATCTGCGCTTTTTCTCAAGGGCCAAACGGCCTGCCGTTATTACAGCCAGGGTCGTAGCGCTTCTTAGCGCGTAGGCCCTGGTACAAACCCCTTGATTCATTCTTCTCTTTCTTCTCCATAAACGCTGAAAGCGCGGCCCTATCAATCTTCTTTCTCAATAACCTCACTTTGAATGTGCGCTGTGGTTTCTTTCCCTCAATATCACATTCCAGCACCCAACCCCCACCGCAAAACACCCTTGCTCAGGAACCCCATTGCCTTATTATGGAATCCATAATTTCAACCTAGGTTATTTATATGTCTCCACGCCCCACGTTCCTGCTGCTGGCCGCCTGCCTCGCCCTCATCGGATTTGCCGCCTCCTCCGCACAGGCGGATTCCCCGCTTCCTTCAAAACCCGCCGCGGCCAAACCGACCACAACCAAACCCGCAGCCTCCGCCCAACCGCCCGCCGCCGAAGTCACCCCCCTTCAAAAATCAATCTACGCCGCCAACCCCCTCAAATACGACCCCATCCTTCCTGCGGCGGGCAAACCCGCCACCCTCCAGCTCACCCACAAAAACCCCACCGCCGCCCCCCTGACCGTCACCATCACCTGGTCCATCCCGCCCGACTCTCCATGGAAAGTCGAACCGGCCACCCAGACCGTCACCTGCGCCCCAGGGCAGTCCGCCCAAACCACCTATCAGGTCACCTTCAATCAGCGTCCCGATCTCTACGCAGCTCCCCTCCCTGAGCTCACCACCACCTTCACCTCCCCTGACGCTTCGGTGCCCATCGCCACCCGATCCGCCCCCTTAAATGCCGACTTGGCCACCTATTACCAGGCCCGCATGGTCATGTTCGCCACCAGGACCGCCAAGCCCCCGGTGATCGACGGCAAGCTCGACGACACGGCCTGGGCTGCGTGCATTTCCACCACCCACTTCGTCGACAAAAGCGCCACCACGAAAACCCCATGGGCCACCGACGTGCGCATCTGCTGGGACGATCAGGCCGTCTATGTCATGGCCCGCCTTGCTGAGCCAGACCTCCCGGGCCTCTACGCCAAAATCACCCAGCGCAACGACAAAGTCTGGACCGATGACAGCTTCGAAGCCATTTTTGATTTCGATGGCTCCAAATACGGCTTTGCCCAGTTCATGGTCAACCCCAACAACGTCCCTTACGACACCTTCGGCAAGCGCGTCCGCTGGGACACCATCTGGACTTCCCAGACCGGCCGTGAAAAGGACGCCTGGACAGTCGAAATGGCCATCCCCTGGGCCGCCATGGAATCCCCTGCCCCAAAACCCAACGAACGCATCCGCTTCCAGCTCGTCCGCAACCGCGTCCGCGATGAGAAACACACCCACTGGCAATGGTCGCCCACCTTCGTCCACGGCAACCGGATTCCCGCAAAATTCGGTTCCCTCGTCTTCATCGACCCAGGCATCAACGCGCCTCCGGTCGCGCCCATCCCAACCCGTTAACCCCCACCGGGAGCGCCGGATCCACACGCCCCGCCCCCTTTCCCAATCCTCTTAATCCCAGTCAAAAATTCCGGCTCTTCTCTAAACTCGCCGCGCCTTCACCCCCAGCGTCTCCACTTCCACGCGGAATCCCTCCGGCACATCGATCCGATATTCATACGCCCCATCCACCGCTTTGTGCCACGCCAGGCCCACATACCCCGCGCCCACAGCCTGGCGCAGGTCCGCCCACGCCAGCGTGTTGGCCGAAAACTTCACCTTCACACGCTTGGCCTGCGCATCCACTTCATGCAAACCAACCAGATCCCTGAAAAGCCACCTTGCCACATGCGACGCGAAACCGTGGTTGCAACTGGCATACGTGCCGTCGTTCTCCCAAAGCGTCCCTGTCAGGTCCGCCATCTTCAGGAAGTAACCGGCGATCTCCCGCTCAATCTGCGCCTGCAGATTCTGCCGCGATAGCAGCTCGATGCGCAGGTAGTTCCCAATAAACGCATTGGCGGGGTAAATCTCCTTATGCGCTCCGCTTGAAGCCCGCTGGGGCCCAAACTCTTCGCGCAGCCGGCGCCACAAATCCCCATGCGTCTCCGGCGTCGCCACATCAAAGTAAAACGCGTAATACTGGCAAACCTCCGTCCGCTCACCGCTGGGCTTGAGCGACCCATCCGCCTGCCGCACCGCGTTATCGACAAACCAATTCCCATCAAACGACTGCGCCACCACCGTCTTGCGCATCGCCGCGGCCCGGGCCGCCCAATCGCTGCGCCCATACAGCCGCGCGGCGCAATCCAGCATCCCCGCGTAAAGCATGTTCGTCGGGTAGTTCACATCCAGCGTCAGGTCATTGGCCTTGCTCCACTCAATAAAGCGCCACCCGTTGAGCCTCTCCAGCAAACCATCGGCGTTCACAAACGGCTCGAAATATTTGATCAGCCCTTCCACCTTGGCCTTAAACGCATCCACCATCGCCCGGTCACCCGAGCGCATCCAATACTCCTCGATTTGCAGCACCAGCCACATCGGCCATTGCGGAATGAAATTCCCGTTGGGGTGATCTGCCGGATAGCACATGGGAATCATCCCCTCCGGCATCGGCGGCAGATGAGGCGCCAACAGATAATCCTCCAGAAACTTCGCCTCCGTCGCCGTGTTTCCCGTCAAATCCATCGCCACCCGACCGCTGAAATAGCTGTCGCACAGCCACCCCGCACGCTCACGCCCGGGGCAATCCGTCAGCAAATCCGCAGCGTTCTGCCGAAGCGTCTGCACCGCCGCCCGGTACACCCGGTTCAGCTTGGGGTCGCTGCACGCAAAATGCGTCTTCTCCATCTCCGGGTGTGCGTACTCACGCAGGTAAACATCAGACACCTTCGCCTCGCCCGATGACGCCATCACCTTCAGGTAGCGCAGCGTATACGGCTCAATCGATTCCACGTGGTACGTCCCCGGTTCCGTCAGGTCCAGCACCATCATGTTCGCGCAATCCACCCGGAGCACCTTCACATCGCCTTCGTCCAGAAGCTCCTCCCACATCACCGCCACACGCCCCGGCACAACACACTCCACCGTCAGGCCGACAAACCCCGAAAGGTTTGTCCCCAGGTCCAGAATCTGCGCCGTCGCCCCAGTCACCTCCAACCGGTCACTAGGCGAAAGAGTCGCGTTCACCGGCTCAACCTTCGTCTGAAAATGCTGGAACTCCGTCGTAGGCGAAATCTCCAGCTCCGCTTCGGGATACCCCTTGAGCTTGTCGCCGATCGCCGTCAGCGACCGATCCTTCTTGATCGTTTTCGGCGTAAACGCCGACACCTTCCCCGTCGCCACGTGCCGGCTGGCCAACCGCGTCGCAAACGTCGGGTACGGCATGCGCCTGGGCAGCAATGCCTTGCCGCCCGCGGTCGCCACCGCCACGCCGGCAACCTTCGCTTTCGCATCGGTCTTCCATGCCTCACTGCCCAATCCCAGCACATACGCTTCCATCGAAGGCCGCTGATAGCTGAATCGCGGCACCTTCCGCCGCTTGTAAGGCAGATCAATCGCGATAAACCCACCCGCGACACCCGTCGCGAAAACCTTGCCCCCATGCTTCAGTTCCGCCTGCAAAAACGAAGGCTGATCCAGCAGGTAATAGCTGTTGGCGTTGTACCCCGCCACCTCAATGGCCACGACATTGGTCCCCTGACCCACACCCTTCATCATCGACGCCAGGTCCCACTCATCCACACGGTACCGCCCGTGAGCCGCCCGCGCCGGCCCATGCCCCGCAAAACGCCCATTCACCGTCACCCGGTAAAGCGTCGACGCTGCCAGCCTCAAGACCGCCGGGCCTGTATCCACCCGCTCAACCAGCGTCCGAAACCCCACAAAATCATTGATCAGCGTCTCACGCCCAACCGGCCAAACAGGAAGCGCTTGAGAAAATACACCAGTAGGAAGCGGCTCAAGCATGGCGGGTCTCATCAGTAAAGTAGGGGGGAAATAACCTTAAATCTCATGTTACTAAATCCCCCGCAAGGCGCACCTACCCCGCCAACCGATAACGTCTTCCCACTTTCTTGGCTCCGATTTTCCGCCTCTTAACTTCGCGCCGTCATGCCTTAGTGGTTAAAAATCTGCCTCATCCATGACACAACAACATGAAATTCCGATCTCTCTCAGCAATCACGATCCTTCAATCTCCCTCGACAGTTGCCTCGCGTAGTTGTCCGTCAGCGAGGAAACGAAATCCATGATCTGATGCAGCCACCATTCGTACGATTCCGCTTGATTCCGGATCGTGTACTTCTTCCCCCATGCCAATTCCAGGCACCGCTGCGTAAGGAAATCGGTCTTCTCAAAATCCTTCTTCTCCGACAGCGCGTGCGTCGTTGTGCACAGCACTTCAATGATCCTTCCCAATGTCCGGTACGCTCCCAGCTCAATGGCGATCTTGTTGCGATGCGCGAAAATATCCGAATAGATCACCTTGATCTGTTTTAGCTTTTCCCCCATGCCGGCGTCGAGCCCGGCCTTGAGGTCTTGCGTCCGGGCGCCTTTCATGATGTTGTCGTAATCCGCTTCGAACACATCCCACACCTTCGCGATCAACACCTTGATCGCCATCCCCCGCAGGACCGGGATGGGCAGGTCCTGATCCTTGACCCCGGCGATATCCATGAAAATCCTGCGCACCTGGTCATCTTCCAGGATTTCGATCTCGCTGGCGTCTTCCAGATCGATGATCCGGTAGCAGATGTCGTCTGCGGCCTCGGATAAAAACGAAACCGGATGCCTCACGACCTTTCCGTCCACGCGCATCCCCAGCGTGTCGGCCATCTGCTCAAACATCTGCTTCTCGGTCGAGAAAACATTGAACTTCTGCGTCTTCTTCGCCCGTTCATCCAGCGAATCCCACGGATACTTGATCATCGCGCCCAGCGTTGCGTAAGTCAGCCGCAGATATCCGCTCTTGGAATTATCCGCGCGGATTCCCATCCGAAACCCCTGCGCATTCCCCTCGAATATCTCCAGGTCCGCGCAAAGCCCCTCATCCTTCACGCCCGCTTTGCCAAACACCTCGTGTCGGTGCAGTTTGATCCACTCCCGGATCGCAAACTCCCCCGCATGCCCAAAAGGCGGATTCCCAATGTCATGCGCCAGGCACGACGCCTGCACCACCCAAAGCAAGTCCTGCTCAAACTCTTCATTCTTGCCCGTTCCCCCTTTCGCCCTTAACAACCCCACAAGCCGTTTCCCCAGCGACCGCCCGATGCTGGCCACCTCCAGCGAATGCGTCAGCCGGTTATGAATGTGATCATTCAGCGCAAGCGGATGCACCTGCGTCTTACGGGCCAGCCGTCTGAACGGCGTCGAAAAAATGATCCGATCGCAATCCGCCTCAAATGCCGATCGAAAGGGATCGACTTCCCCCCGCTTGACCGCCTGCCCCTCTCGTGGACAACGGTAATCCGAAAGCAACCGATTCCAATCCATCATTTCTAGGGCCTTTAACTAAGCACGACACCGCTCTGTTTAAGTGCACGAAAAGCTCGATTTGGACTCATTTTAGACTTCCCGATCCCAACCCACCTCTGCCCCACCCCCGATCCCCACGCGCAACCCGTATTCCCACGGCTTTAAAGACCTCTCGCACACACCACCTTCCCTCCGCAACACCCAAGCGCTTCTTTCGCTCTCAAGCAGGCCGGATTAGACGCCAGCGCCATAATCTGACATCGCGTTTTGCGGCCGAGAATTCAACCTCGACAACGCCCCCTAATAAGCCGCGATCCCGAGCTGTAACCATCAGAAGACTCTTTGAAATTTTTGGCCCTGGAAGCATCCAAAACCCTCTTCGAATGATTCTTCTCCCAAACACTCAAAAGCATCCAACACACCAATCTTGGTCTTTCCCTTCACCCCGCAATCCCAATCCTTTGCATGACACCTGGGGATAACCTCTGAAACTGGGGATAACTCCATCCCATGGCGGGCCTCGTCCTTTAACCAGGCAAGCACAAGCCCTTCAAAATCCTTCATCCTAAAATTCAATACTTGGCCCGCCAATCCAACTCAATCCAAAAGCAAGCCATACCTCACATGTTTTCCCCAGACTTTTACCCAAGTGCTCTTTAACGACCAGACATACACCCAGTCTGACGTCGACCAAAGTCACCTTGCGATTCCTCTATCCATAAAACGAAAAAGCGATTTCCAAGTCACGTCCTGGCGAAAAATCAAAAACAGCCAGCCAAACGCATCGATAAGACCCAGCCAATCCAGCCGCCGCCCGGCAATCCCCGCCGCACTCTCATAAAAAGACTTCCGCTTATCCTCAAATCCATCAAAACACGTCTCAAAATGCCAAATTATTAGCACAAAAAATGGGCAAAAAAAGAGGCCCACCAGCTTTAGACTGGTGGGCCTCGTAATGTCGGCGATAACCTACTTTCGCGCAGTTGCACTATCATCGGCTCTGTGGGCTTAACTTCTGAGTTCGGGATGGGATCAGGTGGATCCCCACAGATAAATTCACCGGCAAAAACTGGTGTTACCGTTTAAGGTGACACCAGCGATTGTGTCGTGAAATAGGTTGCTGTATGCAAACTCGTTAGTGTTTGCGAGAAACATTCGAAATCTCGTTTGTGTCCGTGGCTTGGTAGCCTTGGACCGGTTGATGGTAAATGTGATCAAGTGATCGACCATTAGTACGGGTTAGCTGAAGACATTTCTGTCCTTACACATCCCGCCTATCACCCGGTAGTCTTCCGGGGGTCTATATGGAAATATGATCTCGAGGGGGGCTTCACGCTTATATGCTTTCAGCGTTTATCCCTGCCAGACTTAGCTACTCAGCATGTGGGCTTAGCAGCCCAACTGACGCACCAGGGGTCTGTCCTTCCTAATCCTCTCGTACTAGGGAAGAATCCTCTCAAATTTCCTACGACCACAGCAGATAGGGACCGACCTGGCTCACGCCGGTCTGAACCCAGCTCGCGTACCACTTTAATGGGCGAACAGCCCAACCCTTGGGACCGCCTACAGCCCCAGGATGTGATGAGCCGACATCGAGGTGCCAAACCGCGCCGCCGCTATGGACGCTCGGGCGCGATCAGCCTGTTATCCCCGGGGTACCTTTTATCCGTTGAGCGACGACCCTTCCACACGGGATCGCCGGATCACTAGAGCCCACTTTCGTGACTGCTTGACATGTACGTCTCGCAGTAAAGCCGGCTTGTGCTCTTGCACTCGACGCACAGTTTCCAACTGTGCTGAGCCGACCTTTGCGCTCCTCCGTTACTTTTTGGGAGGAGACCGCCCCAGTCAAACTGCCCAGCTAACACGGTCCCTTAGCCAGATTCATGGCTTAAGGTTAGGTCACAAAAACGTTCAGGGTGGTATTTCACCAATGGCTCCATCCTGGCCAAAACCAGAACTTCAAAGCCTCCCACCTATCCTACGCAGAACATATTCGTGGCCAATATCAGCCTACAGTGAAGGTCCACGGGGTCTTTCCGTCTTGCTGCGGTTACACGGTATCTTCACCGCGTCTTATATTTCACCGAGTCGGTCGTGGAGACAGGGATCCAGTGATTACGCTATTCATGCGCGTCAGAACTTACCTGACAAGGAACTTCGCTACCTTAGGACCGTCATAGTTACGGCCGCCATTGACTGGTGCTTCGGTTGCCAGCTTTGCCTTGCGGCTGACCGGCTTCCTTAACATTCCAGCATCGAGCAAGCGTCAGACTGTATACATCCTCTTGCGAGTTAGCACAGTCCTGTGTTTTTGATAAACAGTTCCCAGATCCTTTTCTCTGCGCCCTCTCCCGAAGGAGGAGGGCCCCCTTATTCCGAAGGTACGGGGTTAAATTGCCTAGTTCCTTCACGACCGTTTTCTCGAGCGCCTTAGGTTATTCACCCCACCTACCTGTGTCAGTTTTAGTACGGCTTCGTTAGTTGTAGATGGATGGTTTTTCTAGAGACTCCCTTCGTGAGCTTCGGAATCAAGCCCTCGACCTTGCGGTACGCGCACAACTAGTCGCGCGACCCACTCCGGGAATCCGTCACATCATCTTCGAACCTTCTAACAAAGTGCAGGAATATTGACCTGCTATCCATCGACTACGCCTTTCGGCCTCGCCTTAGGTGCCGACTAACCCTGGGCGGATTTACCTGCCCCAGGAAACCTTAGGTTTTCGGCGAACAGGATTTTCACCTGTTTTATCGTTACTCAAGCCGGCATTATCGCTTCTTGCCGCTCCACGAAACCTTAAGGTTTCGCTTCACCGCTGGCAAGAACGCTCCTCTACCACTCTTTCGAGTCCGCAGCTTCGGTTTCATGCTTATTCCCGATCATTATCGGCGCTAGGATCCTCGACCAGTGAGCTATTACGCACTCTTTAAATGGTGGCTGCTTCTAAGCCAACA
>CAZIWA010000164.1:0-10640 GCA_964542875.1 uncultured Phycisphaeraceae bacterium | reverse complement strand
AAAACGCCATCAGCATCACGCCGCGGATGCGCGCTTGAAGGTTTTCCTCCGTCGTATCCGCCGCCCTGCCTTCAAAGTTCGGCGTCAGCACGCTTTCCAAAGCCTCATGCGGGCCCGCAATCGGAATCGTGTGAAACTTGATCCCCAGCCGTTTGGCCAGGTCTCTGGCGTCGCCCACGGAATGGTCGGAGCTGAAGCGTGACGGCATGGCCACACCGCGCACGTTCTCTTTACCCACCGCGCCCACAGCCAGTGCCGCGCACAGCGCGGAGTCGATCCCCCCCGAGAGCCCCAGCACAATCGTTTTAAACCCGCACTTTCGGCAGTAATCACGAATCCCCAGCACCAGCGCATGGTAGATCGATTCCAGCCCCACCTTGTGCTTGTCCATCCGCTGCACCGGCGCATCCAGGTTCCGCCCCAGGCCCAGTGCGGGCAAATCCACCATCAGCAGGTCCGGCTCAAAATCCTTCCCCTGCGCAATCAAATGCCCTTTGCCGTCCACCGCTGCGGAGTTGCCGTCAAAAACCAGTTCGTCATTCCCGCCCACCTGGTTGCAATACAAAAGCGGAATCCTGTGCAGCGACGACACCGACGTAAACAGCCGTCTGCGAAAGTCATGCTTGTTGATCACAAAAGGCGACGCCGAGCAGTTCACGATCACGTCCGCCCCGGCCTTGGCCAGCCGCTGGATCGGGTCTTGAAAGTAAAGCTGACGCTCGAAAATCTCGTTGTTGTTCCAAAGGTCTTCACAGATCGAAATGCCCAGCTTCACGCCCCGATGGGTGATGATCTCCGGCTCTGTCCCCGGCTCAAAATAACGATGCTCGTCAAACACGTCGTACGTCGGCAGCAAGCTCTTGGCCACCTTCTGCTGCACCTTACCCTTATGGCAAAACGCAACCGCATTGATCAGCATCTTCCCCTGCGCCTGAGGCGAAAACAGCGGCACGCCCACGATCGCCGCAATCCGGTCGTCGCACGCCTGCGCGATCTTTTCTATCGCCTGCTCGCATTGCCGAATCACCACCGGCTTCAGCAGCAAATCCTTCGGCGGATAACCAATCACCGCCAACTCCGGAAACACCACCACGTCCGCCCCTTTATCCCGGGCCTCCGTCAGCGCGTTAATGATGATCTGCGTGTTCCCGGCGATGTCGCCGACCGTCGGATTGATTTGAGCAAGAGCAAATTTCATGCGCCGATTGTAAAGGATTTACGCGCACTCTTCCCCAGGGTAAAAGCATTTGTCAATGGTCTCACACGCCCGGGTTATCGCGTGACGGGTTGTCGGGTGTCCGTGAGCAGGAGCCGTGTGGATTGATGCACCCCAGGGGCATTCGCCTTTATTGGCGCAGACGGCCTCGGAGCCCCCCGATAACCCGTCACGCGATAACCCAAGCGCAGTGGCTGTCAAGTCTTCCAAATGCCTTCACCCTGCCCCGTTCTCTCACACCAACCCCGCCTCAATCGCCTTGCGGATCTCCATCACAAACAGTTCTGTGTTCTTCATCACCTCCGGATGCGCATCAATCTCCTCCAGCGTCATCCAAAGCGGCTCTTCCACTTCATGGGGATCATGCTTGATCTCTTCGCTCTCCAGTTTCGCCAGCCACCCCCAGAGCGTCAGCTTCCGCTCAGGCACAATGCAATGCCAGATGTGCTTCACGGGTGAAACCTTCGCCCCAAGCTCCTCGAAAAGCTCTCGCACCAGCGTCTCTTCCTGCTTCTCTCCCGGCTCCATCCCCCCGCCGGGAAAGCAAATCTGCCGCGGCGCCGCCACATGCGCAGACCGGCGAATCACAAGCCAGCGCCCATCTGATCTCCGGCAGGCGCCGACCACACCGTGAACATGCCCATCAGGAAAGTGATAACGTTTAGAAAGCGATGTCATATGTGCCAGATTCTATCCGGTCATTCCACCGTGTAAGATCACCCACCATGAGTACCCCCATCCATCCGTCCATCGCCCAGTTGCTGGAATCCTTCCCTCTCTCCTCCTGCCTTCAAAAACTCGTCGTTGATGCCCCGATCGCCGGCCCGCTCTGGGCAGAAGTAGCCTCCCGGACCGGCACGGGCAACACCGCCCTTGCCGCCGGCCTCTGGCTCTATGCCGACGACCTCGACCAGGCCCACACCATCTGTCAGGCCCATGAAGGCACGCCCACCTTCGACTTCTGGCACGCCATCCTCCACCGGCGCGAGGGAGACTTTGCAAACGCCAAATACTGGTTCCGCAGAACCGGCAACCACCCGGCCCTTCCCCTTATCAAACCCACCTACAACCCCTTCACCTTCGTTGACAGCGTTGAAAAAGCCCACCACGCCAATCAATCGCCCGACGATCTGATCGCCGTTCAACGCGCTGAATGGCTCACCCTCGCCTCCTGGTGCGCCGATAACGGCCTGTAAACCACTGCCGCACTTGAGGCCCAGGCGCTTCCGGAGATAATCAGTCGTCTAATCACCCTTATTTATTCAACAAAGGCCAGCCATGCAGCGCATCAACCCCGGTAACTTCAGCCCGCAAACCACCACCGCTGTCCAGGCCGTCTGTGCGTGGCCCAACCTCACTCTCCTCCCCGACGGCACCCTCATCGCCGCCATCTTTAATCAGCCCTGCCACGGCCTCTGGGAAGGCGATCTCGACGCCTGGGCCTCCACCGATAAAGGCACCAGTTGGCAATTCCGAGGCCGCATCGCCCCCTTCGACCAACCCAACACAAACCGCATGAACTGCGCCGCCGGCCTCGCCAGAAACAACGACCTTGTTGCCCTCTGCGCCGGCTGGACCGAGCGCGGCGCAAAAGGCCAACGCGGCAAACCCCACAGCGAGTGCGCCCGCTTAAACGGCCGCGTCTACCGCTCCGCCAACCAGGGCAAAACCTGGACCGCAGGCAGCGAAATCACCACCAACCAATACGGTCCCATCGTCCCTTTTGGTGATATCCACATCACCAATGACAACCGGCTCATCGCCACCGCTTATGCCCAGCGCCCAAACAATGGCGCCTATCTCGTCTTCATCGTCGAAAGCAAAGACGACGGCCACACCTGGTCTGTCGGCCCGCTCTTAAACGACAAAGGCAACGAAACCGCCATCCTCTCTCTGGGTGGCAAAAAATGGCTCGCCGCCAGCCGTGAGGAATCCGACAACCACGTCGAGCAATTCATCTCCGACGACAACGCCGCCACCTGGAAACGCATCGCCCCCGTCACCTTCCCCGGCCAGGTCACCTCGCATCTCCTTCGCCTTAAAGACGGCCGAATCCTGCTCTCCTACGGCAACCGCTGCACCAATAACTTCGGCGTTGACGTGCGCACCAGCGCCGATGAAGGCGTCACTTGGTCGGCACCCATCCGCATTGCCGACTGCCCGCTGCGCGATTGCGGCTACCCCGCCACGCTGGAACTGGCCGACGGCAATCTCGTCACCGCTTTTTACACCCAACTCCCGGGCTGGGGCCAATACGAAATGCGCGTCACACAATGGAAGCTCCCATAAGAGTTCTATTTCCTCGTCTATGACAAAACCAACAACCGCGCCTACATCTGGGGCCGCTATCCCTGACCTGAACGTCTCCCCTTTTTCTGCCTCCGGCCTCGAACCTTGAACCCCGTCCCCGTCTTCCCGCTAAAATCCCCCGCTTGGAAACCTCCCTCAAAACCTGTGACATCGCCATCATCGGCGCCGGCGCCGCCGGCCTTATGACCGCCATCTTCGCCGGCCGCACCTTCAAACAAAAACACGGCACGCCCCCCGCGCCGGGCCAGATCCTGCTCATTGACTCCGCTGAAAAACCCGGTGCGAAAATCCTCGTTGCCGGCGGCGGCCGCTGCAACGTCACCCACGACATCATCCTCCCCGACGACTACAACACCCCAAAACAAAACCACGTCGCCATGGTGCTCCGATCCTTCACCGTCGAGCAAACCATCGCCTTCTTTCAGGAACTCGGCGTTGAACTCAAACGTGAAGAAACCGGCAAACTCTTCCCCGTCACGGACTCCGCCCGCACCGTTCTTGATGCCCTCTTAAACGCCGCCCGCCAGGCCGGTGTCACCTTCCACTTTGGCGTCAAAGTCCAATCCGTTGCTCGCAACCCCGACCAGTCCTTCCTGCTCACCACCGACACCAACCCCATCCAGGCGCAAAAAATCGTCCTCGCCACGGGCGGCAAAAGCCTCCCCAAAACCGGCAGCGATGGCACCGGCTACGCCCTGGCCAAAACCCTCGGCCACTCCCTCACCCACACCTTCCCCGCCCTCGTTCCCCTCACCCTGCCGTCCGACCACTGGATCAAATCCCTCTCCGGCCTTACGCTGGATACCACGCTCAGCGTCGCCCTCTCCACCGGCAAGGTGGTCAAGCGCGAAACCGGCTCCACGCTCCTCACCCACTTTGGCCTCTCGGGCCCCTGCCCGCTCAACATCAGCCGCCACCTCATCCACGCGCGGCGGACCGACCCCGGCGCAAAACTCCTCATCAACTGGCTGCCAACCCTTGCTGGCCCCGGGCAAGACCCTTACAACCTCATCGACACCGATCTCCTCTCCGCCGCCCAGCACCGCCCGCGTCAATTCGTCTTCGCGTGGCTGAACCAGCAGCTAAAACTCACCGGCCGTCTGGCCGACGCCCTGCTCATGTTTGAAGCCAAGCTCCCGCCAGACACCCCCGTCTGCCAGATCTCCCGGGACAAACGCAAAGCCATCGCCCAGGCCCTCACCGGCATGCACGCCCCCATCACAGGAGACCGCGGCTTCCTCTTCGCCGAAGTCACCGCAGGCGGCATTCCTCTTGATGAAATCAAGCTTCAAACCATGGGCTCACGCATCACCCCCGGCCTTCACCTCGTAGGCGAAGTGCTCGACGTCGACGGCCGCATCGGCGGCTATAACTTCCAATGGGCCTGGGCCTCCGGCCGCCTGGCTGGCCAAGCACTCATCTAACACTTTTGCCCTAAAAAACTCTTCACTCCGCCTCTTAACGCAAGACTCGGGACGCGGGACCCGGGACACGAAACTCTCTTCTCCCATAGGGAAATCCCCGATCCCCTATTCCCCTACAATGACCCAATGTTCCAAAAAAACCTCCCCAACATGATCACCATGGCCAGGCTCGTCCTGGCGGGAGGCTTCTTCCTCATCCTCAACTCCTACCGATACGGCCACGGCCACTCCCGCGACTGGATCCTCCTCGCCGCCATTGGCACCTTCATCCTCGCCGCCGTCACCGACTGGCTCGACGGCTACCTCGCCCGCAAATGGCACGTCGAAAGCACCTTCGGCCGCATCATGGACCCTTTCTGCGACAAGGTCCTCGTACTGGGTGCCTTCATCTATCTCTCCGGCCCCCGTTTTATCGACCCCATCGCCGTCAAACAAGGCTTTTACCTCACCAACATCACCGGCGTTTACCCTTGGATGGTCGTCACCATGCTCGGGCGCGAGCTCCTGGTCACCGGCATCCGGGGCGAGCTTGAGGGCCAGGGCGTCAAGTTCGGCGCAAACATCTGGGGCAAGCTCAAAATGGTGCTCCAGGCCGTGGCCATCCCCGTCATCCTCTTCCTGGTCTGGATCGATCCCCGCTCCATCAAGCACGACTGGATGCTCATCATCCCCGACGCCTTCGCCTATGTCGTCGTCTTCGTCACCGTCATGAGCGGCCTGCCCTACATCATCGAAGGCGCAAAATCCCTCGCCAAAAAGTCTTGATGATATTTTTCTGCGCCCCAGTAAGGCGATCGCCCGTAGCCGGGGGTCAGCAAGTCTTCGCATGCCACCCACCCGCGCCCCTTCCTGAGCACCCTCCGCCCCGATCCCCTCCGATATCCATTACAATCCGCCACCAAATCAACAATAAGGATCCTTCCATGAAATATCGCGTTCTCGGCAAAACTGGCGCCCGCGTTTCCGAAGTCGGCCTCGGCACCTGGCAACTCGGCGGCTCCGACTGGGGGAATCTCTCCGACGACGACGCCATCGCCATCCTCCAGAAAAGCTACGACCAGGGCGTCAACTTCTTCGACACCGCGGACGTCTACGGCGGCGGTCGCTCCGAAACCCTCATCGGTAAATGGCTCAAACAATCCAAAGCCAAAGCCTACGTCGCTACCAAGCTCGGCCGCCGCGGCGATGTCCCCAACGGCAAGCCTCAGAACTTCACTGCCAAATTCGCCCGCCAGCACACCATTGACTCCTTAAAACGCCTCGGGGTCGATTCCATCTTCCTCCAGCAATGGCACACCATCCCCACCGAAGTCATGAAGTCGGGCGAAGCGCTGGATGTCCTGGAAAACCTCCGCCGCGAAGGCCTTATCCAGAACTGGGGCACCAGCGTTGAAAGCGTTGAGGAAGGCCTCATCTGCATCAAGCACAAGGGCTGCGCCTCACTCCAGGTCATCTTCAACATCTTCCGGCAAAAGCTCGTCACCCAGCTTCTCCCCGCAGCCGCCAAGGCCAACGTCGGCATTCTCGCCCGCGTGCCCCTCGCCAGCGGCATCCTCGCCGGCAAGTTCGCCCCCGGCCAATCGCCCTCCCAGGTTTTCGCCGCAAGCGACCACCGCAACTACAACGCTGAAGGCAAAGCCTTCAACGCGGGCGAAACCTTCGCCGGTCTCCCCTTTGAAAAAGGCGTGGAACTCGCCCAGAAGGTCAAAGCCATCCTCAACCCCCACGGCCAGGCCACCATGGCGGACCTCTCCCTCCGCTGGATTCTCGACTTCCCCCAGGTCACCAGCGTCATCCCCGGCGCAACCAAGCTTTCCCAGGCTCAGTCCAACGTCAAGGCCTCCAGCTTGCCCCCGCTCACCCCGCAGCAGCACAACCAGCTCGAAACGCTCTACAACAAAGAAGTCGCCACCCTCATCCGTGGCAAGTATTGATTTATCCTTTCGAAATACTTCCAGGCACCCTCACCCGGGGGTGCTTTTTTCTTGCCCCCGTCCCTATGGCTCCGGGCAAAAAAGGCCTGCATTCACTCCTTCAACCATCGGCTGGTGTAAACTACACCAAGGGTTTATTCACCAAGGCGGCAAGATTTGCCCACTCGATCAAAACACCTGCGCCACATTGCCATTGGCTTGCTCCTCTCCGCCAGCGCCCTGCTGGCGTTCCCTGCGGTGGCGCGCCCCAAAGAACCTGAACCCGCCAGACCCATTCTGGCCGCCCCTCAGGTCACGGATGCCCAGTGGTGGCTCGATGTGGCGCATGAAGAAGCCGACCTTGGCAAAAACAAAGACATTCGTTCCAAAAACTACGTCAAGCTCTGCGCCATCGCCGTACGTGCGCAACGCTTTGACAAAGCCAAGCTCTGGATTGACCAGGTCGCCCTCTATGAGCGCGAACAGGCCTGGGGCGAGGTCGCCAAGGAATACGCACGCCTGGGTAAGCCCCAGGAAGCGCTGGACTCCATCGCCAACATGACCGACCCCGCCTTGCGAGACAAGGCTTTGGTTGAGGTCATCATCCGCCTGGCGAAAAACGATAAAAATGCAGAGGCCCAGGCCGCAGTCGATAAGATTTTCGACAATAAACTCCGGATCATGGCCAAAGACACCGAAGCCGGCGTCCGCGCCATGCAACTGGGCCTTGAAGGCTCCCCTGAAGCGGCGCTCAAGGTCGTTCTGCAAACCTCCGATCCGGACCGGCAAGTCGGCGCAGTGCGCCGGATCGTCTGGTGGATAGGCAAGCAAAACCAGCCCAAGCGCGCCGTCCCCTTCCTGGCCGCTGTCAACGACGGCCAGGTCCGCGACCTGCTGATCTCCGGCCTTGCCGAAGGCCTCGCCCAAGCAGGTAACGCTCAAGAGGCCATGGGACGCGTCGAAACCATCAACGACCGCAACATCCAGGCCTACACCTACGCCCAGATTGCCGAAACCTTCTCCCGCGCCGGCAAAACCAAGGAAGCGCAAGACGCCATCAAGCTCATTGAAACCATTCAAGCCGAAACCGAGCCCGGCCTCCTGCGATGCATGACCACCCTGCGCCTCGCCGAAGCCACCCACGCCGCAGGCGACAAAAACAAGGCCTATGCACTCTGGGCAAAAGCTTTTCAGGACGGCGAAGAAGACCGCGTCTGGCGCGAAATCCGCCTCGAGGAAATCGGCAAATCCCAAATCGACGCACTCGACCTCGACCAGGCCTGGATCACCGCCGGCCTCGCCAAAGACGAAGCCCGAATCACCCTCATCGAAAAAATCTCACGCGAAATGGTCCTGGCCAACGGACAGGACGGCCTCCTCAAACGCCTCGCGGTACTCTCCGCCCCCGAAGACCGCCTGGCCCTCCTCATCGGCGCCACTTCAGCATTCTTCCCCGATAAGGAATTCCAGGGCCAGGCCCTGAAGCCGGAAATCAAGTCCGCCACCCCCGCACCTGCGGCCAAATCCAAGGCCAAAACCCAGCCCCAGCCTCCCGCTAAAAAACCAGGCAAGTCCTCCGGCAAATCCTGATGTTCCTCCCCGGGTCGTGTCCCGCCACAACTGACCCTCGCACCTCACCCCTGATTCCCGGGCATTTACTCCATACTTTGTAATTCATGACTTACGGCCGCCCTACGCCCTCTTCCCCAGCTTCTTCGCCCTCTCCCATAATTTCCGCCGCTCACGCACGATCACGCCCCGCACCACCGCGCGTGAGCCCGCCGAAAAGCCAACAAGCTTGCCCGCGCGGGCACGTTCATCCAGCACCGCAAAATCATGATCCACCCCCAGGATGCTTGTCAGGGAATGCACCCGTTTGGACAGCGCCAATCCTGACTTGGGCAAAATCTCCTTGAGCATTTCCAATTGAAATCGGAAGTCCTGCGCGCGCTTGCGCCACGTGTGCAGCGCTTCATCACTGCGCTCTTCCATCGCATCATTCATACGCGCCCGCATGCGCTCTTGCGATGCTTTTACCGCTTGCTTCAATGTCTGATGATCGCCCTTTTTCAAACGCCATTTCAGCACGCGCATGCGCGACGCCTTAAGCCGTGCCCTCACGCGTGATGCGGTCTTGGCATCCACATCCCTTGTCACTCGGTCTTTTTCCAGCGCCGCCCCCAGCTTCATCACCGCCTGGGCTTCATTGCGCGTCCGGCACAGCTCAAGCAACTTCTTAACCGTTTCCGGAATCACCGCGGCATCCCGCGCGCCCGAGAGCATCCGCCCCACATCGCCCAGTGCCTTGTTCTCCTGTTTGTAGGCAGCGGGTGCGATCTCGCTCCGGATCAGCCGCAGACCCGCCCGGGCCCGCTTGATCGCCCGCCGCGCCTCATGGACATGTGCATCAGAAACCTTTCGTTTCTGAACCCTGATCTCCTTCATCGCATCGGAAATCTCTTTAGCGACGTGAGCCACAACCCCTGACGGCCGACTGATGGAATGCTTTTTTTCCAACCGCATACCGGGCGCTCCAGGGAAAAACTAAACCGACAGCCTCCCTGGATTCTAGCCCTGCACCATCCTTCAATCCCGCTTCTTCCCCAATCGTGCGCTTTCCTGCTGGATATACGCCAGCATTTCTTTGGCCAACGGCTGATCGATCTGCACCAGCGAAGCATCGATCTCCTCCCGCGGCATCTGTAAAATCAGTGCATCTTCTCCTGATGAGAAGGCCGGGCCCAGCCCGCAGAAGAAAAACCCCTTCGCCTGCGCCGCGTTGCAAACCTCACCCACTCCCGGTTGCGTAAGCGGAATCTCGATCGTCAGCGCTCTCACATCCGTCATCCCAAACAAATCCTCACAAGCCTTCGCCACTGCGGCCGCCGTGTCCGTGCCGATCTTCTCCACGTGCACCGTCGCCGTCCCCACATCGTCATCCACTTCTACGCTGATGACCCCTTGCCCGCTTGGCCCCGTATCCTGGCGCGTGTTTACCTTCACGCCAAACTGCTGGTAGATCCTGGCGATCATCGCCTCATGTTGCGTTGCGATGTGGTCCATCTCCGATGGTTGACGCAGATATTTGAAATAGATGGCAAAACTCATCCGCTGCGTCAGCGGCTCAGGCATGTTGTGGAAGGATTTGGGCCACAGCCCCAGCGCGATCCCGCACACCGCAGCCCCTGAGTGCTCTTCGGCCTTCTGGGTAAACACATGGTTCGTCACCGCGTACCCCACCACCCCTGTCAACCCGTGCTTCACCGCTTCCTCGCGCAGCACCACCCGCATATCGTCAAGAATATGGTGATGCCGAAAGTCAGGCCGCACCATTGCATCACTCGCCTCGGCCACCTTCCCCTGCCTCGGGCATTCCAATGCGTAGTGCCCCACCACTTCCCCTTGAACATCCAGCGCCACAACAGACACCAGCCGCCCCGTTTCATTGAACTTGGCGATCTGCCCGGGGTCGTAAAGGTCTTTGGGGTGATAGGTGTCTCCGTACACCTGCGCCACCAGCTTCGCCACGCCCGGCGCCTGTGCCGCGGTAAATCGGCGCACCACCGCCAGCCCAACGGTCGGGTCATTTAACGGGTCGCCACTCATGCAAATCTCCATCCTTCAGAATCGCCGGCACGCAAAACCTGATTCACGCTTTGGCATTCCCCATCATCGCCCGCCCTGCGCCGATAAGCAAAGCTCAGTATCTGCTGCGACCCGCACTCACGCGCCCTGCGGCTTGGGAACCGTCAGCTTCTTAGGCGCCCCCCACCCCAG
>CAZIWA010000163.1:8974-11207 GCA_964542875.1 uncultured Phycisphaeraceae bacterium | reverse complement strand
GTGGTGACGTGCCGCGGGAAGGCCCAGCGCAGGAGCGAGAAGAGCGGCTTGGTCAGCGCATAGATGATGTTGTAAATGCGCGTCCTCGACTGAATGCCGTCCAATGGTTGGATGGCGCCGGGGCGGATTACGTATACCGCTTTGAAGGGCAGGCGCATCAGGGCATTTTCCGTTTTGCCTTTGATGCGTGCCCACATCACCCGGCCTTGCCCGGTGCTGTCTGCGCCGTCGCCGGAGACGAAGATGAAGGTCATGCCGGGGTTGAGCCTGGCGAGCGTTTCGCCTGCGGCCATGGCAATGCCGTAGGTGATGCGCTCGTAGTCGGCTTCCTTCATGCCGAAGGAGGAGACCCCCAGGCAGTAGAAGCATGCGTCAAAGCCGGCGAGTTGGTCCGCTATTGGTTCAAGGTTATACATGTCCTGATGGACAATTTTGTGGAGTTTGGGGTGCTGGACTCCGGTGGCCCGGCGGCCAACAGCCACCACCGTCTCAATACCGGGGTCCAGCAGGCATTCGCGCAGTGCACCCTGACCCACCATGCCTGTCGCGCCGAAGATGACAACTTTCATGTTTTGCCTCATTTCTTGCGCAACTCAAGCACGACCTGGCTGACCAGAGATGAATCGGCTCCGTCGGCGTCGGTGGAAAGCGTGATTTCTTTCCAGCGTTCCAGGGATTCCGCGTTGGTCTTGTAGGTGTGGCCAAGCAACCCGTAGGCGTCCGACCCAAGCGGGAGCCGCAGGGGTGGCTGGGATTCATTGGCCACGCGGAGGATCGCCTGCGCCGCCTTGATGGGGTCGCCGGTTTCCTTTCCGGCGTGCTGTTCCAAGTATCCACGCATCGCACCCACGGTGGCGGCGTAGGCGTCGATGGGTTTGGCGAACGCCATGGACGTGCCGGCCCAGTCGGTCCTGAAGCCGCCTGGTTCAATGATGGTCACCTTGATGCCCAGAGGCCTCACTTCCTGTGCAAGGGCCTCGCTCATTCCTTCAACGGCAAATTTCGCCGCGTGATAGCCGGACAAGCCTGGCACGGCCAGACGCCCGCCGATGGAGGTGATCTGGATGATGTGCCCGGAGCCCTGCTTGCGCAAGAAAGGCAGCGCCGCTCGGGTGACATTCACCACGCCCCAGAAGTTGGTATCGATCTGGTTCTTGAACTCCTGATCGGTCATCTCCTCGAAGGCGCCAGTGAAGCCGTAGCCAGCATTATTCACCAGCACATCGATCCGGCTAAATGCGTTCAGCGCTGCTTTGATGGCTTTGTCGCATTGCGCCGGATCGGTCACATCAAGTGCAACCGGAAGCACTCGGCTTCCATACTTGGCATTCAGGTCATCCAATGCTTCAGGTTTGCGCGCTGTGGCGACAACCTGTCCGCCTGCTTCCAGCACCGCCTGGGTCAAAGCCCTGCCCAGCCCGCGTGAACTTCCGGTGATGAACCATGTCTTTGCCATGCCCGTTCTCCTTTGTGTTTTAGATTCACACTCACGATAGGAGAGATAGTTACCATTGGCAAGAAGGTACCCAAACGTGCTATACTTACCTTATGGTAACTAAGAAAACCCTTGCCGAACTGGAAGCCGCATGCGACTTACTGACGCCCGAGGAAGACCAGCTCACACGTGAGATCGTCGATCGGGTAGCGGACAAATGGTCGCTGTGGGTCATGTACGTTCTGGGCACAGGCG
The DNA here is from genome assembly GCA_964542875.1 of uncultured Phycisphaeraceae bacterium. Taxonomy (GTDB): domain Bacteria; phylum Planctomycetota; class Phycisphaerae; order Phycisphaerales; family Phycisphaeraceae; genus CAZGOM01. Next base: position 9,517 of record CAZIWA010000163.1, on the reverse strand, counting down.
GCCGGCTGCGCTTCTCACGCGTGCTGGAGCAGGTGGAGGGCGTGAGTCAGAAAATGCTCACCAAAACCCTGCGTCAGCTTGAACGTGACGGACTGGTGACGCGCACGATGTATATGGAAGTGCCGCCCCGGGTGGAGTATGAACTCACTGCTGCGGGGCATGAATTGCTTTTGCGCGTCGCGCCGCTTTGGACATGGATCGTTGAGAACAGGAAGACATTCAAGGCTGCCCGGGACAAGTTTGATAAGCGGGCAGTCAAGCAATCGTGAGGCTTGGCAGTTAGCCTGTTTATTTCGCGGTTGTTCTTCGCCTTGAAACTCAATTATGGTTTTTGTGGCCTGCCCATTGGGGCGGATCATTTTTTGTAGGCACCCCTGTCAAACTTCACGCGCCTGTCCCACTGCGCCTTTTCGTTGTCTTTGTGAGGGATCACTGCATTGAGCCGTTGCTCCTTGAGCCAGTCGCGCACACGTGGGAGGTTGTAAGGGTCTTCATTGGGATGTTTCCGCCGGTTTTGATGCTTTCTTGATGCGCTTTGGCTCA
>CAZIWA010000163.1:0-8874 GCA_964542875.1 uncultured Phycisphaeraceae bacterium | reverse complement strand
TCTTCATTGGGATGTTTCCGCCGGTTTTGATGCTTTCTTGATGCGCTTTGGCTCATTTCATTCGCCATCTTGAGCGACAGCCGGGGCACCCAGTTTGATAATTGTTCCCTGTTTGATGCCACCCAAACAGCAGGCGGCGGGCCAACTTCGTGTTGCCCGCGCCTAGCCCGCCGGGAGGCGTCACGGCAAGGATCAATTCGATGAAACGAAGTAAGAAGGATGTATGTGAGGATTGCGGCTTTCAGGCCGCGTCAAGAGTAGTCCAAGGCGGATCAATGGGTCGTTTTGGCATGCTGGCGATTGTTTGCTTGATGACATGCCCTTTGGTCGTGAGGGCTGCGGAAAAGGAGGAGGCCCTGTCTCCACCGCCGCCCCAAAAGACGGAGAAGCAGGCGCAGGTTGCGGTCCTCGCTCCGACGACGCAGGAGAGCGCACCACAGATCAACGGTGAAGCGAAGATATGGTCACTCTCGGGCGGCGTGGACTTCACCAACCAATACTTCTTCCGGGGCATCAAGCAAGAGGACCAGGGCCTGATCACTCAGCCCTACGGTGAACTTGCCATCAAGTTCTACGAAGGCAGCGAGGGCAAGGCTGTCAACAGCCTGTCGGTGTTTGGCGGCAACTGGAACTCCATTCATTCTGGCCCCACGGGGCATGATGATGCCACGGGCACGCGGGACAACCCCAAGTCCTGGTATGAATCGGACTTTTACGGCGGGGTACGCGGGACCTTCTTCGACAAAATCAACACGGATGTTTTCTACACGTGCTACTACAGCCCCAACGGCTCCTTCGGTGCCGTGCATGAGTTGGCGACCAAGGTCGCGTTCAACGACGCGGATTGCCTGGGCGATTGGGCGCTGTCGCCCTATGTCTTGATGGCGTTTGAGCTGTCTAATGAGGCTGATGCGGGGAACAACTCCAAGACGCCTGGGTTTCACCAAGGCGGGTACATGGAGCTGGGCATCGAGCCCAAGTGGGACCCGTTCAAGTCCAAGTCGCTGCCGGTGACGTTTTCGTTCCCAGTGAAGGTCGGCCTGTCGATGTACGACTACTTCCAGGACAGCACGACCGATAGCTCTCCCTTTGGTTACGCCAGCTTCGGCGTGTGGGCGAACATGCCGCTCACGTTCATCCCCAAGGAAGCGGGCGTCTGGACGTTTTCGCTGGGCGGTACGCTCATGGTGCTGGGGCCGACGACCAGCAACATCAACGACAACCGGCAGCTTGCGGGCATCGGCACCGCCCGACTGACGGTGTCGTTCTAAAACCCTCTTCAGCGCCAATATGGGGCTTGGATGCGCTCTGTTCAGCGGGGTGCACGGGTCTCTGCCGGCCTGAGCGGGGGCTTCCGGGGGGGGCATATTGACACTTTCTTGATACTTCGGGCACGCGTTTATACGGGCGCTTGAGCGACAAACGCACACGGGGCCCTGAAGATCCTTTGACGCAAAAATTTCAGGAGTGAAACGACATGGACATCGTGTACCTGGGTATCGCCGGCGCCTTCTTTGGACTGTCGCTCGGCTTCATTTGGCTCTGCGGACGCTTGTAAGGAGGCATCCCATGGAATGGATTTATCTGATCGCGGGCGGTGTCTCGATTTTGCTGCTGGCATACCTGCTGGCGGCGCTGCTTAAACCGGAGATTTTCTAATGACTCCCAACGGCTGGTTTCAAATGGTCTTTTTCGTGGTCGTGCTGGTGGTCCTGGTGTGGCCGCTGGGCGCCTTCATGGCCCGGGTGTACACAGGCGAGGCCAAATACGCCCAGCGCGCCCTGGGCTGGCTGGAGCGCCTGATCTACAAGCTCTCGGGCATCGATCCCAATGAGGAGATGTCCTGGCGCAAGTATGCGCTGGTGACGCTCGTCTTCAACTTCGCCGGGCTGGCGGTGGTTTACGGCATCCAGCGCCTTCAACACTTGCTGCCTGATTCCATGCAGCCCATGGCACAGGTGAGCCCAGACTCCGCATTCAATACCGCAGTGAGCTTTGCCTCCAACACCAACTGGCAGGGGTACGCCGGCGAGACCACCATGAGCTTCATCACCCAGATGCTGGCGCTCACGGTGCAGAACTTTGTTTCTGCCGCGACCGGCATGGCGGTGCTGGTGGCTTTGATCCGTGGCTTCTCCAGGAAGTCGTCGCTGACCATCGGCAACTTCTGGCAAGACATGACCCGGTCCACCATTTACGTGCTGCTGCCGCTGTCGCTGGTGGTGGCGTTGTTCCTGGTTTCGCAGGGTGTGGTTCAGACTTTCACCGCGAGCCAGACCGTGACGCTGATGCAGCCCACGAAGGACGCCAATGGCCAGGCCGTCACCCAGCAGGTGATCGCCATGGGCCCGGCGGCAAGCCAGATCGCCATCAAGCAGCTTGGCACCAACGGCGGTGGGTTCTTTAACGCCAACTCCGCCCATCCGCTGGAAAACCCGACGCCAGCATCCAACTTGGTGGAGCTGCTGGCCATCCTGCTGATCCCGGCGGCGTTGTGCTACACGTTTGGGCATATGGTGGGAGACACCCGGCAGGGCTGGGCGCTCCTTGCGGCGATGCTTGTGATTTTCGCCGGCCTTTTAATACCCTGCGTCTGGTTTGAGCAGCAGGGCAACCCGGCGCTGCCGGCGCTGGGCGTGGACCAATCGGTTCAAGGCCCTGTGGTGGTGGCCTCCAACCCTTATGACATCGACCCGGCGACCCGTCTGGCTCAAAGCGGCGGGAACATGGAAGGCAAAGAAGTCCGGTTCGGCATCGTCAACTCCGGCCTTTGGGCTACGGCGACTACCGCCGCTTCCAATGGATCGGTCAACGCCATGCACGACTCGTTTACGCCTCTGGGCGGGCTGATCCCCATGTGGCTCATGCAATTGGGCGAGGTGGTTTTCGGCGGCGCCGGCTCGGGCCTTTACGGCATGGTGATATTCGCCTTGAAGTCGGTGTTCATCGCCGGCCTTATGGTGGGGCGCACCCCGGAATACCTGGGCAAGAAGATCGAGGCCTTTGAGATCAAGATGGCCAGCCTGGTGATCCTGCTGCCGTGCGCCTGTGTGCTGATCGGCACGGCCATCGCCATTGTGATTGCCCAGGGAACCTCCTCGATCTACAACCCCGGCGCACACGGCCTGAGCGAAGTGCTCTATGCCTTCTCGTCGGCCAGCAACAACAACGGCAGCGCGTTTGGCGGTTTGAGCGCCAACACGCCGTTCTACAACACGGCCCTGGGTCTGGTGATGCTGGTGGGTCGCTACTGGATCATCATCCCCGTGCTGGCCATCGCCGGATCGCTGGCGACCAAGAAGACCGTGCCAGTCAGCGCCGGCACGCTCCCAACCCATACCCCACTGTTTGTCACGCTGCTTGTGTCGGTCGTGCTGATTATCGGCGCCCTCACGTTTATCCCCGCCCTGGCGCTTGGCCCCATCGCCGAGCACTTAATGATGCTCGGGCATTGAATAAGGAGTTTCTTGAGTCATGAGTGATAAAGCAATTAGACATTCCCTGTGGCATGTGCCGATCTTAAAGCAGGCGCTTATCGGCGCGGTGCTGAAACTCGACCCCCGTGTCCAGATCAGAAACCCAGTCATGTTCGTGGTCTTCGTCGGCAGCGTCATGACGACCCTTCTGTGGGTGCAGGCTCTGGTCGGCACCGGCGAGGCATCGGCCGGGTTTATCGGGGCCATCAGCCTGTGGCTGTGGTTCACGGTGCTTTTCGCCAACTTCGCTGAGGCGATGGCGGAAGGCCGGGGCAAGGCGCAGGCCGAGAGCCTCCGCAAGGCGCGCAAGGACGTGATGGCGCAACGGCTCTCGTCGCTTGATCCTAAAGACAAGCTCGACACCGTCGCGGCTTCGCGGCTGCGCAAAGGTGACTTGGTACTGGTAAATGCCAGCCAGGCCATCCCGGGCGACGGCGAAGTCGTCGTGGGTGTGGCATCCGTGGATGAGAGCGCCATCACCGGTGAAAGCGCGCCGGTGATTCGTGAGTCCGGCGGGGACAGGTCCGCCGTCACCGGCGGCACGATGGTCTTGTCGGACTGGCTCGTCATCAGGATCACCGCAGATCCGGGCGAGAGCTTCCTGGACCGGATGATCTCCATGGTGGAAGGCGCCAAGCGCCAGAAGACCCCCAACGAGATCGCCCTGAGCATTCTGCTTGCGGGACTCACCATCGTGTTCCTCCTGGCGTGCGTCACCTTGCTGCCCATGTCGGTTTATTCAGTGAAGACCGCTGGGCAGGGTGTGGTGATTACGGTTACCGCGCTGGTGGCGCTGCTGGTTTGCCTTATCCCGACGACCATCGGCGGGCTTCTTTCGGCCATCGGCATCGCAGGCATGGACAGATTGATCCAGGCGAACGTGATCGCCATGTCGGGCCGGGCGGTCGAGGCTGCTGGCGACGTCAACGTGCTGCTTCTGGACAAGACCGGCACCATCACGCTTGGCAACCGGCAGGCGACTACCTTTGTACCCGCAGAGGGAGTGACGATCGCACAGCTTGCCGAGGGGGCGCAACTGGCCTCTTTGGCCGACGAGACACCCGAGGGACGCAGCATCGTGATCCTTGCCAAGGAGAAGCATGGGTTGCGCGCACCTGACATCCATGGGCTGGGGGCTACGTTCATCCCGTTTACGGCGCAGACGCGCATGAGCGGCGTCGATTTGGAGCTACGGTCAATCCGCAAGGGTTCCGCAGACGCCATCGAGGCCTATGTGACGGGCCTGGGCGGCCAGCTTTCACCGGCGGTCCGTCAAGTGGTGGACTCCATCGCCAAGCAGGGCAGCACGCCGCTGGTGGTGGCCGAGGGTCGTCGGGTGCTGGGCGTCATCCAGCTTAAGGACGTCGTTAAAGGCGGCATCAAGGAGCGTTTCGTCGAGCTTCGGCGAATGGGCATCAAAACCGTGATGATCACAGGTGACAACCCGCTTACCGCAGCAGCTATCGCGGCGGAGGCCGGCGTGGATGACTTTCTTGCCCAGGCCACGCCCGAACGCAAGCTGAAGCTGATCCAGGAGTACCAAGCGCAGGGGATGCTCGTGGCCATGGCCGGCGACGGCACCAACGACGCACCCGCTCTGGCCCAGGCCGATGTGGCCGTAGCCATGAACACCGGCACCCAAGCCGCCAAAGAGGCCGGCAACATGGTGGACCTGGACTCCAACCCCACGAAGCTCATTGAGATCGTACAGATCGGCAAGCAGCTTTTAATTACCCGTGGTGCGCTGACGACGTTCAGCATCAGCAATGACGTGGCGAAATACTTCGCCATCATCCCGGCGGCGTTCGCCTCCACATACCCGGCGCTGGGACTGCTCAACGTCATGGGGCTTAAAACCCCCCAGAGCGCCATTCTGTCCGCCGTCATCTTCAACGCGCTGATCATCATCGTGCTGATCCCCCTGGCGCTTCGCGGCGTCAAGTACCGGCCTGTGGGGGCCGCTTCCCTCCTGCGCGTGAACCTGCTGGTTTATGGGCTTGGCGGGCTGATCGTGCCTTTTATCGGGATCAAAGTCATTGACCAGATTCTGTTCGTCCTGAATCTTGCTTAAAGGAAAAACCATGCTTCGTATCCTGCGAAATACCGTGTCGATTCTGCTTTTGATGACCGTTATCACGGGTGTCGCCTACCCGGTTGTCGTCACCTTGGCTGCGCAGGCGGCGTTTAGCTCTAAGAGCAATGGCAGCCTGATCGTGCAGGACGGCAAGGCCGTAGGCTCGGAGCTTATCGGGCAGCCGTTTGATGACCCCAAATACTTCTGGGGCAGGCTCTCGGCGACGGGGCCGTTCCCATACAACGCTGGGGCGTCGTCGGGCTCGAACCTAGGCCCGATGAACCCGGCGCTAACGGACGCCGTCAAGGGGCGCATCGCGGCATTGCGCCAGGCCGATCCGGATCAGAAGGAACCGGTGCCGGTGGACCTGGTCACGGCGTCAGGCAGCGGGCTGGACCCGGAAATTTCCCCGGCTGCGGCGAAGTACCAGGCCGGACGTGTCGCCAAGGCACGGGGGCTGGACATCAAGGCTGTCGAGGGCTTGATTGACCAGAACCTGACCAACCGGCAGCTTGGGTTTCTCGGCGAGCCGAGAGTGAATGTGGTGCGGCTTAATCTCGCTTTGGACGGGCTTAAGCGGTAGCCTCTGGATATTGGTAACCCATGACAACAGCTTCCCGAGACAGCCGGCCCGACCCCAAGCTGCTTTTGGCTCAAGTCCAGGAACAAGAGCAAAAGGAGCGGCGTGGGCGCCTGAAGGTTTTTTTTGGCGCGGCGGCGGGCGTGGGAAAAACCTACGCGATGCTCTCGGCGGGCCGGGCCAAGGCCAGCGAAGGCGTGGATGTGGTGGTGGGCTATGCCGAGCCGCACGCCAGGCCGGAGACCGAAAGGCTTCTCCTGGGCCTGGAGATCCTGCCGTCCCGCACCGTTGAGTACAAGGAGACCAAGCTCCGGGAGTTTGATCTGGACGCCGCGCTCAAGCGCAATCCCGAACTAATTCTGGTGGATGAACTGGCGCATACCAATGCGCCAGGATCACGCCACGACAAACGCTGGCAGGATGTCGAGGAATTGCTCGGGGCAGGTATTGACGTCTATACGACGCTCAATGTCCAGCACATGGAGAGCTTGAACGATGTGGTGGCCCAGGTGACGGGCATTACAGTCCGTGAGACGCTGCCTGACGACATCTTTGACAGGGCCGATGAGGTAGAGCTGGTCGATCTTTCACCTGACGACCTTTTGGAACGTCTGCGCGAGGGGAAGATATATCTGCCGCAACAAGCGGTGAATGCGCTCCAGGGGTTCTTTAAAAAAGCCAACCTGACGGCTTTACGTGAGTTGTCTTTGCGGAAGACGGCGGAGCGTGTGGGTCAGCAGTTGCAGTCTGAGCGCCTACAACAGTTTGCAAGGCAAACCTGGCCCACCGCCGAGCGGGTGTTGGTGTGCATCAGCCCCAGCAGGACATCGGCCAAGGTCATACGGTCGGCCAAGCGGCTGGCGGTGTCGCTTAATGCGGAATGGATTGCCGCGTTTGTGGAGACGCCGCGCTTAAAGTCGATGGATGACGCTTCCAAAGATCTGCTGTTCAAGCATTTCAGGCTGGCTGAGCGGTTAGGCGCAGAGACCGTGACGCTCAGCGGGTTGAGCATCGCCGACGAATTGATCACCTACGCACGGTCACGAAATGTCAGCAAGATCGTCATCGGCAAGTCCGACCGATCCTGGTGGGTTGACCTTTTTCTACGTCCACAGGTGGACCAACTGCTGCGCAAGAGCGGTGAGATTGATGTGTACGTCGTTCGGGGGATCGGCGCTGACAACCATGATGTAACCAAGGCGGATCGCCAGCAAGGGACAGAGGCCGGTCCTGGATTCCCTTGGGCATCTTACGGGTGGTCAGCGCTGACGGTGCTGATCTGCACCTTTGTCGCGGCATGCATGTTCATGGCGTGGCAGAAGTTTGACTTGTCGAACCTCATCATGATCTACCTGGTGGGCGTCGTGGTTGTCTCGGCGCGGTATGGGCGCGGGCCTTCGGCTTTCGCGGCGGTGTTCAGCGTCCTGGTGTTCGACTTCTTTTTCGTGCCACCCCGGTTCAGCTTTGCGGTGAGCGATACGCAATACCTGATCACTTTTATGGTCATGCTTGGCGTTGCGCTCCTGATTGGCACGCTTACGGTGCGCATCCAGGAGCAGGCGGACGCCGCGCGACAGCGTGAGCGCAGAACCGAAGACCTCTACCGGATGACCCAGCAGCTTGTGACGACACGCGGTCTTACAGGCCTGTGCGAGGCGTCGGTGCGGCAACTGGCGGATGTGTTTCATGCGAATGTGGTTTTACTTTCACCCGCCGACGACGGGGCTGTGACGGTGCGGGCATCTTTGGATGGCACTAATACGTTGCACGTTACCGAACTTGCGGTGGCACAGTGGGTCTTGGAGCATGAGCAGGTTGCCGGCGCGGGGACCGACACCCTTCCGGCTTCGGCGGCGACGTATCTACCCCTGGTGGCTTCGCGCGGGTGTGTCGGCGTCGTTGGCCTGAGTGCGAAGAACTCGGGAGAGTTGCTGTCACCCAGGCAACGTCCGCTTCTAGACGCATTCCTGAACCAGATTGCCCTCGCCATTGAGCGGGACCAACTTTCCGAGGAAGCCAGGCGCTCCCAGGTGCAGGCGGAAGCCGAGGCCCTGCGCAGCTCACTGCTCAGCTCGGTATCCCACGACCTGCGCACGCCTCTGGCGATCATCTCGGGCGCGACGGTGGGGCTGCTTGATGCTTCGGCTGAAAACACGGCCACGCGGGTGGAACTGGCGAACGCCATCCGCCATGAATCCGAGCGCCTCAATCGACTCGTGGGGAATCTGCTGGACATCACCCGACTTGAGTCGGGCGGACTTGTGCTCAACAAACAATGGCAGCCGGTGGAAGAGATCGTTGGCGTTGCGCTCAATCATCTGGACGTCCAGCTTGCCGGGCGCCAAGTCACCATCCGAATCCCAAGCGACCTGCCGATGGTGTTGGTGGACGGGATTTTGATCGAGCAGGTGCTGGTGAACCTGATTGAAAACTGCCTGAAGTATTCACATGAAGGGCTTCCGATTGAGATCGAAGCACAAGCGACATCGGATGCGGTCGAATTGAGCATGGCCGACCATGGGCCAGGGCTTAAGGCTGGTGAAGAGTCGCAGATTTTTGACAAGTTTTATCGCGGGACTGCCGCGTCTTCAAAGAGGGGTGTTGGTCTTGGTCTTGCGATCTGCCGGGCGATCATTCAGGCTCACGGGGGAACGATCACGGCAAAGAATCGACCGGCGGGCTCCGGCACCGGCGCGGTATTTAAGTTCAGCTTGCCCAACGTGGGCAAACCGCCGAGCATGGCT
>CAZIWA010000162.1:0-11245 GCA_964542875.1 uncultured Phycisphaeraceae bacterium | reverse complement strand
GCACCGTCATCCTCACCGGCACCCCCGACGGCGTCGGCGTCGCCCGCAAACCCCCGATCTTCCTCAAACCCGGCGACAAGGTGGAAGTCGAAATCGAAAAAATCGGCATCCTCGAAAACCCGGTGGAATAGCCCGGCATTCAAGATTCCCCTCATCCCATACAGACGCAACATCTTCAAGCGTGAGTTGATTGCTTTCTTTCGTTCAACGCCTGCCCCCCTCACGGCACCGCCAATTTCCCGCAAGCCCCCGCCGCCGTCACCAGATAAACCTGCCCGCTGACATCTTTAATCACCACCGCCCCGCCGGAGGGCACCGTGATCCCCCAGTTGATCGAATTCACCTTAAACGGCAGCGGCCGCACCGATCCCGTCGCCGTGATAAACACCGCGGTGCCGTCGCTCCCCTTCACCACCGCACCGCCTCCTTGCGGGATGGAAACGCCCAGCTCCGGCTGAACAAACTGCCCCAGTGCGCCCACCGCGGAGTTCACCGCATTCCCCGCGGCATTGCCCGCGGAAGTCGAACCGGAACTTGAAGCATCCGATTCCTTGCTGGAATCCTTGCTCGACCCATCCGACGAACCCGAAGACGAAGTGCTGTTCACCACAATCGGCGGCACCACCCCCGGCCCAGGCCCGCCAGGTTTAAGCCCAGGCCCAGGATGCGGCGCCGCGCCCGGCCCAGGGCCTGGCTTGGGGCCAGGGCCCGGCCCAGGCCCCGGCTGCGCAAAAACCCGCGTGCCGCCAAACGCTCCCCAAGCCAAAACACCAATGCCTGCAGCCAGCAGCGCCCCGCCCAAAAACCACCGCCATGACGCCCGCTGTATTGATTTAGCCACGGAATTGCTCCAGTTGAATCAAGAATGGATTTGTGATCGACGCCTTCATTGTGCCGTGGCACTTTTTCATATCAAGTGGGAATCAAGATGTTCCTCACTCTAAACCGCTTTCCTGGCCTCATTTTGCGCATGCGTTTTCACCGCGCAGTACCAGCCGACAGAAAGAAAAATCACGTTCGCGCAAACCATCGGGATCGGCGCCAGCAGGTGATCCCGGGCAAACATCAATTCCAGAACATTCATCGCCACAATCGCTGCAGTTTGAACAGCCATGCACAGGCGCGGCCAACGGCCGGTAAGAATCCAAACCCCAATACCCGCCTCCGCCAGGCCGACCAGCACCGTCACCGGTCCCGCCACTGCTTCCCCCAGCACCGCCGCCACGATCACCCGATGCCGCGGCACCAGATTCAAAACCTTGAATCCGATTCCAAAAACAAACCACACCGCGGCGGTCAAAATCCTCAACACCAAAACCATGAAGAGTCCCCTCGGCTAAGCCATCCGTAAACATTCCTCAATCACATGAGTCTACGCCCTTCTAAGATTCCCATTGCTTTCCCAACTTCCCGAAGCTACGTTAATAGAACCTTCCACATCTCTTAAAATCGTTCGTCTATCTGCACTCTGGAGCCACTCATGTCCCCCACCTCGCTCGCGTCCCCGCGCGGATTCACCCTCATTGAACTTCTCGTTGTCATCGCCATCATCGCCTTGCTCATCTCCCTTTCCCTCCCCTCCCTGGGCCAGGCACGTGATGTCGCCCGCCTCTCCCAATGCAAGAACAACGTCAGGCAGATGTCGCTCGGCTGGCACTTCTACGCCGCCGACTTCAAAAACTATCCTCCCGTCGTCGCCCCAGCCGGCAACATCTATCAATGGATGGTCCAAATCGCCCCCTACCTCAACGTCGATCCAAGCTCCATCTCCACCAACTCCGGCCTCACCAACTGGGCGCCCCGGATGATCAAGGTGATGCAGTGCCCCACCACCTACGGCAAAGTCACCATCTGGGAGGAAGGCTCTTACGGCCCCAACAGCTTCCTCACCCAGGCCCGCGATAACGACCAATACAAAGCCGGCGCCTACGCATGGTGGCTCGACCGCGCCTTGGACGGCCCCGTCCGCCTGGATGACACCCGCATCGGCGCCCGCCATAACGATCTCATCATCGCCGGCGAAAGCGTCGCGCGTGACTGGCTCCTGCCAAGCTGGAACGCCGTGCGCCTCTACGACAATCTCCACGTCAGGCAGCGCGTCTTCTCCTTCCTCGACGGACACGTCGCCAGCTCCGATCCCACCGTGCTCTACGTCACCGGCTACGCCAATGCCGGCTACGCCATGGAAGGCCGCAACAACCACGGCGGCTCCGGGGAACCGTAAACCGCCCGCCCAAAACCGATCAAGTAAAGTAATGCCAACCGCTGGGCTTTCCCGCGGTCTTGTGCAATGAAAAGGGCTTTATGAATTCGCATGTCCACTCCGGCAAAGAAGGCATTTTCGAGGTTCGCGGGGCCCGCGCATCGTCCGTCATCGTCCAGCATGTGCCGGCCGATCGGGTCGATGTGTTTCTGGAATGGCAACGTCAGGTGGCCAACGTCGCAGCGGACTTCAAGGGATACCAGACCACCGAGGTCTACCCCGGCAACGACGCCACCCAGGAGTGGGTGGTGGTCATTCACTTCGATGATTCAAAGGCCTTGGAAGACTGGATCGCTTCGCCCCAGCGCGCCCAGTGGATGCGAAAGCTTCCCGCGGACATTCGGGATTTCCGCCTTAAAACCCTGCCCCTGGGCTTCGGCGCATGGTTCATGGAAAGCGGTTCCAATGAACCCCGCGTCCCCCATTGGAAAATGTTTTTGACGGTCCTTTTCGGACTCTATCCAACTGTAATGCTCCTCCAGATGTTCCTGTCCCCCCACCTGCGCCCGCTTGGCCTGGCCGGCGCCATGCTCGTGGGAAATGCCGCCAGCGTCGCTTTCCTGGAGTGGCTCGGCATGCCGGTCATCAGCCGCTTTCTCTCTCCCTGGCTTCGAACGCAATCAACCGGCCCAACCCTCACTGGCCTCGCCCTGCTTGCCCTCGCACTGGCGGCCATGACATACATCTTCGCCCTGCTCTGCGGCTGATAATAGGCTCTTTCTGAAAACCCTTCTCCCCAGGGGGAAGGTGGCCCGGTACTCCAGGACGGATGAGGGTGTTCTTAATCTTTCTGCTCCGTCTGGCACGCGCCCACATCCACGCCAACCAACCCGTAACGACCCCACTCCGCCTGCTCTTCACCCTTTCCCAACTCCGCTTTTTCCGCCTCTTAACTTCGTGTCTTCGTGACTTAGTGGTTAACTCTTCCTCTTCAATTCATAATTCATAACTCCCCTCCCCCAACTCACCCCACATGCGGCTCGATGAACGTCGACTCCGGCTTGGGCGAAGCGTCGGGCAACACCCGGATCACCACCAGCGAAGTGTCATCCACGGGCCGCTTCATCCCCACGAACTTGCGCATCAGCCAAAGCACATGATTCACCGATTGCTGCGCCGACAGGTTGGAGCACTCATGGATCGCCTGCATCATCCGGTCGCGCCCGAACTTTTCATTCTCGAAGTTCTGCGCATCAAACAATCCGTCCGTGTACAAAAAGAGCAGATCACCGGGCTTGAGGTTCACAGTCCCCCGGTCGTACGTCTGGTCCGGGTCGATGCCCAGCACCATGCCGCCCACGTCGAGCTTGAATATCTTTCCTTGCCGCAGCAGCAGCGGCGGTTCATGCCCGGCGCTGCAGTAGCTCAGCCTCACCGCTTTGGGGTCCAGTTCCCCGTAAAAAAGCGTGACGAATTCATTCGGCAGCGTGTCGTGATAGATCGCTCGGTTCACGATGCTCATCATCCGGTCGATCTCTGCCACGTTCTGCGCCGTCGCCCGGATCATCGATCGGGTAGACGCCATCAGCAGGCTCGCCGCGATGCCCTTGCCCACCACATCGCCGATGGTCACGGCCAGCCGTCCCTGGTGTCCGAAAAAGTCATAGAAGTCCCCGCCCAGCTCAAAGCATGGGATGTACCGCGCCGCAATCTCAAACGGCGGCACCTCCGGCATACGGCTTGGCAGCATCCGCCTCTGCACGTCCGCAGCCATGTGAAGCTGCTCGCGCACGCGCAGGCTGTCCTGCCGCTGCCGGTCCAGCAGCGCATTCTCGATGGCCGAAGCGATCAACTGCGACAGCGACTGCAGCAGCGTCATCTCATACCGGGAAAAGTGATACACCTCGCCCGAATAAACCTGCAGCGTACCGATGGACTTGCCGCGGTAAACCATCCCGCAGATCAGCGATGACGCCAGCCCCTCGCGGTCCACCTTGCCCGGGTACACCACACGCGGGTCGTTGCCGAGGTCTTCGATGTAGACCATCTCCCCTTCCAGCGCGCTGCGCATCACGGGGGATTGGTCCAGCGGTATCACGCTCTCACGGATGTACGCATCACTGAGGTTGAAAGACGCCGCGATCGTCAGCTTGTTCTTGTCTTCGTTAAGCAGCCGTATGCAGGCGGCCTTCAGATTCATCACGCTCACCAGCGACCGCACCGCAACGTCCAGCCTGCGCTGGAGATCCAGTTGGCCAGTCAGCAGCGTGGTGAGCCGGTTGAGCGTGCCCAGCTCTTCGATGCGCACGCGCAATTGATGCGCCTGGTCGCACACATGGGCAATGTGGTTGGCCAGTTCGTTGATGGCGCGTTGGATCTGCTCCGGCGTCGGCGCTGCCGCGGCCTGCGCCGCTTCAAGCACCTTGCCGTGCCACCGCTGCGCCACGCCGATATCCGTCAGCTTCACCAGCAGCGCCTGCGCGTCCTGCAGGCCCACGTAAGCCTCTTCCCCCGGCTCAGTCTGCACCACGCCCAGCGTCTGGCCTTCCACGACGATGGGCGCGGCGTATGACTGCGCAAAGGTCAGCCCGATGGCTTTCTCAAGCATCTGGCCAATGATCTGAAGCGTGCCCGAAGACTCATTGGGCTTGAAGGTCGGCTTGGTCACCGGCGCTTCATCCTGATCGATGATCCGGATGCGCAGCCGGCTGATCGCGCAGAAACTGTCTTGCAGTTCCTGAAGGAAAGCCGGCTCGATGAGCGTGGTCAACGTCAAAGCATGGTGGCTGTTCGCCTCCGGCTTAAACGTTTGCGAGGTTTCAATTTCCTGAGTGCCCAAAACGCCTGCGCTGCCCTGTATTTTTCCCGACCCGACCTGGATGGAACCCACAAAGCCTGACAGCCCCCCGTCAGGCCGATTTTCAGCGCGGACAGGGCGCCGTGTTAAACAGTTTAAGGCCGGGGGGCAGGAAGTCTATGGCATTCCACAGTCGGGTCAAGGGTTTTTTGGATGATTCCCTAATTTAACCCGACCGTGAAAGCCATTATCGGACTACACAAGTGTTGACAATGCCTTGTAACACCTTGCTCAAGCAAGTGTTATTTCAGCTCAAGAATCTCAAAACGCTTGGTGCCACGGGGAAGGTCCACACGGATGGTATCCCCCACCCGCGCCTTCAGAAGCGATTCCCCCATCGGGCTGGAAACCGTCACTTCAATTTCATCCATGTCAAAGCGCCCGGTGGATTCACCCACCAGCTTGTAAAGGTCATCCGTGCCATCGCCCAGATCTTTCAACCGGACAATCGACCCCAGATGCACCATGTCATTGGGAACGCTGTCGGAGTCCGCCACGTGCGCGTTCTTGATCCGGTCTTCAAGCCGACGGATTTCCGCTTCGTTGAGCCCCTGGTCATCACGTGCCGCATGGTAGTCAGCGTTTTCCTTTAAGTCACCCTGTGCCCGTGCCTCCGCAATGCGCTTAACCAGATCCATGCGCTTGCCTTTGAGTTCTTCGATGCGGGCAATAAGTTGCTCACGCTCTTGGGCGGTGATCATTTCCACGGACGACCTCCTGGTCAATCGACTGACCAAAAACAGAAAAAGAAAAACAGCCCGCGAAAAGCGGCCTGCTGACACTGCACCGTACTACCGTTATTTTGGCGTGCTTTTGAGGAAGGTCAAGCCGGGTGCGACGAGAATTTCACCCTGTGGCCAAAAGCACCCTGCTAATATCTGGCGGCTCCTAATCATTACCCCAGGCAAACCCATGTACCCCACCCTCCAGGACTTTTTGGCCGCCCTCGAAAAAGAAGGCGAACTGCACCGGGTCAAGGCAAAGGTTTCACCCATCCTGGAAGTCACCCAGATCGCCGATCGCGTCAGCAAAAGCCCCGCTCCATACGCCAGCCTCAACGCCAGAAACAACGACCCCAGGCACTACCAGCTAGGCGGCAAAGCACTCCTGTTTGAAAACATCGAAGGCGCATCCATGCCGCTGGTCATCAACACCTTCGGCAGCTACCACCGCATGGAAATGGCCCTGGGCCACGCCCGCGACAAAGGCGGCTTCGACGGCCTGGCCGAAAAAGTCGCCAAACTCGTCAAACCCGAGCCTCCCACCACCCTCATGGAGAAACTCAAAAAACTCCCCGAGCTCGCCAAAATCGCCTCCTACCCCCCCAAAGCCGTCAAGGCCGGCATCTGCCAGGATGTCGTGAAAACCGGCGATCAAATCAACCTCTTTGAACTCCCCGCCATCAAGTGCTGGCCCCTCGACGGCGATGCCGCCGCCTTCGGCTACCCCAAAAACGACCCAGGCCCCGGCGCTGGCCGATACATCACCTTCGGCGGCATCCACACCATCCACCCCGATGACGCCGGCAACCCCGGCGCACGCACCAGCCGCAACATCGGCATGTACCGCGCACAGATCATCGATAAAAACAAAACCGCCATGCACTGGCACATGCACCACGACGGCGCACGCCACTGGCGCGCCTGGAAAAAACTCGGCAAACCCATGCCCGTCGCCATCGCCCTGGGCGGTGAAAGCGTCATGCCCTTCGCCGCCACCGCACCCCTTCCCCCCGGCATCAGCGAGTTCATCTTCGCCGGCTTCTTAAACGACGCCGGCATCGAAATCGTCCCCTGTAAAACCGTCGACCTCCACGTGCCCGCAAACTCTGAAATCGTCATCGAAGGCTACGTCTCCACCGACTCCGGAATGATCGGCTACGACCCCAGGACCGGCGCTGACATCGGCCCCGGCGCCTTCTTTGAAGGCCCCTTTGGCGATCACACCGGGTTCTACTCCCTCCCCGACCGCTACCCCATCCTCACCGTCACCGCCATCACCCACCGCAAACACCCCGTCTACCCCACCACCATCGTCGGCCTTCCCCCCCAGGAAGACTACTACATGGGCAAGGCCACCGAACGCATTTTCCTCCCTCTCCTCAAAACCCTCATCCACGATGTGATCGACTACGACCTCCCCATGTTCGGCGCATTCCACAACTGCGCATTCGTGAAAATCCGAAAGGAATACCCCCTTCAAGCCAGGCGGGTGATGCATGCCATCTGGGGCGCAGGCCAAATGGCCTGGACCAAAATGATCGTCGTCGTCGATGAAAACGTCGACGTCCACGACCACGAAGCCGTCATGTTCCACCTCTGCGCAAACTGCGACCCCGGCCGCGACATCGAAATCGTCAACGGCCCCCTGGACATTCTCGACCACGCCGCCCCACGCCTGGGCGCAGGCCACAAAATCGGCTTCGACGCCACCGCCAAAATCGCCGGCGAAGAAGTCAACGGCCACCCCGTGCGCAACTGGCCCACCCTCCTGGAAATGTCCGGCGATGTGAAGGCCAAAGTCCAATCCCGCTGGAAAGAGTACGGGTTTTAAGAATCTGCGGCATTGCACAGACTCAAATCCGTTTTGGCGCATTGCGAATTGGGACCTTTGAATAATCCCGTTCCACTGGTCGGCTTGCCCGCCAGTGTCCCGGGCGATCGTCCGTAGCCGGTGGTCAGCGAGTCTTCCAGCACAGCCCTCGGAAAGCGGATAACCAACTCAACCGCATCGGAGTAAGAATTCCACGAATGCCCCCTCCATCTCGATCCCCTCTGGCCAGACCCCAGACCCCAGACCCTAGACCCCAGACCCCAGACCCCAGCCCCTTCTTCCAACCTTTGTGGTTAGCTCTTCCTCCCTCCCATCCTCTTAATCATCTTCAATCCTCCTGATCTCAATCAAAGATTCTTCCTCCGTTAGAATCCCTCAAGAAGACCGCCGGGTCCTTCTCGACCGATCACCAAATTTCCGAAATGAGCCGACATGCCCAAGGGGTTGTACACGCAAGCGATCGCAGTGCTTCTTGAAAAGCCCTTGCCGCTCCAGGAAGTGCGCGATGTGCTTTGGGACTTTCAAAAGTCCGAGGAAGACAACGAAGCCCTCGACGGCGACGGCTGGGCCATCAGCGGCCCCGGGTTTTCCTTGATGTTCGACGAGGAAACCAACGGCGTGGCCACGCTGGACATCATTGATCGGACATGGCCCGACGACATGGGCGACCCGCAGCAGAACCCGATGGTTTTCATGGCCTGGTCCATGGGCAATTTCGGCCCCGGCACGTTCCCCGGCTCTCTCGAACGTGCTTGTGAACACGCATGGTCGTGGCAGGAAGCCGGCCGGGAAGTCCCCCGGCACAAAGCCTTCATCCGGCTGCGCATGACTTACGTCGCAGGCCGCGATGCGCAATCCGATGACCAGCCCGTCGTGCCTGAAGACTACGACGTGGACGCCTCCCGCAAGGAGCTTGAGTTTCTCGACGCCGTCGCCCAGGCGCTGCTCACCCTTCCCGGCGCCGTGTGCTACTTCAACCCATCGGGCGAAGTGCTGCTGCCCGCCGACGCGTTTGAAGAACGCGTGAAGGAAGCCCAGACCACGGACGTCGCCAATCTCTCGGCATGGTCCAACATCCGGTTCTACAAGGTGTCCCCCGAGTGGTACATGATGGACAGCGTAGGCAACCTGCAATTTGAAGTGCCGGACATGGAAGTCTGCATCCCCGCGCGCTTTGAAGACGATTTAAGCGACTTTGACATGTTCATCCGGAACGTGAGCTGGTACCTGATGAACAATCCCGGCGTGATCCAGCACGGCCACACCGCGCCTGGCCCCGGCGACCTGACGATGCGCGCGCACTTTTATGAGAACTCGCTCCTGGCGCCCCCGCGTCAGGTCATCCTCTGGCTCCCCGCCGACATGGACGCCCTCCCCGCAGACTTCCCCGAGCGCCAACCCGACACCGACCCCGAAGAAGAACAGTAGGGTGGCGCCGAGTCCACGAGGCCCACCACGCCGCGCACCAGACCCGCCAGCGCACAAATCACCAAAAACGCACCACCATCAAACCGGTGCTTCTTTCCCTCCCAGGCCGGGTGGCACAGCGCGGCCCGAAGCAGTGCTGTGCCTTGCACGCACCAACGTTCACGCCAGCCAACCCGTAAACTGAGTACCCACTTGTCTCTTCTCTCTTCTCTCTTCTCTCTTCTCCCTTGTCCCTTGTACCTTTCTTCCCTCAAGCCCACTCCTCCTCAACCCCCGTCACCAGGATGTGTGTGCCCGCCACCACCACCGATGCGTACGCCTGCGCGATGACAACGCCCGTCACGCCCGCCTTCACTTCCCAACCCGGCTCATCCACGCGTTCAAAGTCATGCAGGAGGCCGACGGTCTGACCCTTCTTCACACTGCTGCCGCAAGGCAGCAGCGGCTGGTAATGCCCGGAGAACGGCGCAACCGTAAAGCACTCCCGGCTCACCATGGACACGCGCCGCTGCGAGCCGTCCTTGTGGTGGTCGATGGGCTTGATCTTGCCCGCAAGCTGCTTGTGGTTGATCGCCGCGGCCAGCACGCCTTGCCGGCCCCAGCGCACGCCATTGATATCCACCGAGTTGCCCCAGCCCAGTTCGGTGCCGACGGTGATCTTGCCCAGCCGCTCGGCTTCGCTGGGAAGCAGGCCGGGAGTCTGGTTCTGGTAAGTCATCACCAGCGGCGTGCCGAACCAGCGCGCCGTGTCTTCAATCAGCTTGCTCTGCACAGGATCATCCACCGGGTGGAAGCTGGCCACGTGCGAAAACTGGTAGCCAAGCCCGCCCGAGTGCAGATCGATCACCACATGCACGCGCGGCCAGATGTACTCACGCACGAACGCCGCGATCCGGTGCGTAATGCCCGCGGCGCCGGGCACCTTGCCCGCGCCATCGATAAACGCCCGGTTGAGATTCACATTGTCGTCCAGCGTGGACGACCGCGTGCCCGCCCGGAAAGCCGCCGCGTTCAGCACCGGCACCAGGATCAGCCGCCCGATCACATCGCTGGTCTTGATCTCGCCCAGCAAACCCTTGATGACCACGGGGCCTTCATATTCGTTGCCATGATTGGAGCCAAACGCCACCAGCCCCTGACCTTCCTTCGCCTTGGGCCCGTTGATGATCGTCAGCGGAATCAGGTAGTCGCCCCAGAGTGAGTCGTGCTCAAGCGCGACCCAGTAGTCGCGCCGGCCGGGTGAATCAAGATCGAGCTGATTGGGGCGGGCGATGATGCGCGTCATGAGGGCTCCGGTGTTTTGGTTTTGCTTTGGATGGACCGCGTGAATTTCACATTCTAGCAAATCATAAATTGTCGCGGAACTCACTGGGGCTCATCCCCACCCGCGCATGAAACCGCCTGGAAAAATGAAACGGACTGGCAAAACCCACCTGCAGGCAAATCTGCCGGATCGGCGCGTGGCTGGCCTTCAAAAGCTCTTTGGCATGCTCGATCCGCGCGTTCTCCAGATACCGCATGGGAGACACGCCCACCTCACGGGAGAACCGATGGGCAAACCGTGAAACCGACAAATGCGCGGCCTTGGCCATCTCCTCCACGGTCAGCGATTCCGCCAGCCGATGATGCGCCAGCGCAATCGCCGCCCTCACCCGCGGGTCATAGTTATTCGTCGCCGGCTCCGCCTCTTCGCTGGCCAGCACAATCGCCCGGTGCACCGAGATCAACGCAAGATCCTTGGCCCGCGGTCGCGGGCTGGCCCCTTCTTCGAAAGCGTTCTTCCACGCCGCAGCCACTTCCCCAAGCCGCACCGCATCCTTGATCAC
Source organism: uncultured Phycisphaeraceae bacterium (assembly GCA_964542875.1). GTDB lineage: Bacteria > Planctomycetota > Phycisphaerae > Phycisphaerales > Phycisphaeraceae > CAZGOM01. Next base: position 378 of record CAZIWA010000162.1, on the reverse strand, counting down.
GATCCGCCGCAAGCCCTCGACGGGTTGCGGCCACGCCTCCCAAAGCCCATGCCAGTGCGCAGGCACGGTCAGCACCGCGTAATACTCCTCATACACATCACCCTCTCCCGGCACGAACACCTCATACGCCACCCCCGGCTGCGTAATGCTCATGGTGCCGGCCCCGCTCCACAATTCCTCCCGCCCCACGGTCACACGCACACGCCCATGCAGCGTGACCCCCATGATCCAATAAGGCGACCCATTTTTATTGGAATGCCGGTGCGGCGGCTTGGTTCTCAAATGACCAACGGTAACTTGCATGCGGCCATTCTACGGCGCATAAACATCCCGTAGGGTGCGGCCGAACCCTCAAGACCCACCAAGCTGGTCTTACCC
>CAZIWA010000161.1:0-11351 GCA_964542875.1 uncultured Phycisphaeraceae bacterium | reverse complement strand
CATGCTCCACGGCAAACTGCTCCGCCGGCAGGCCAAACGCGTCATACCCCATCGGATGAAGCACGTTAAACCCCTGCATGCGACGATAGCGCGCGACGATGTCCGTGGCGATGTATCCAAGCGGGTGGCCCACGTGCAGGCCCACGCCCGACGGGTAGGGGAACATATCCAGCACGTAATACTTGGGCTTGGAAGGGTTAAAACCCTGTTCCCCGGGGTTGTTCACCCGGAAGGTTTTGTTCGTTGCCCACTGTTCCTGCCAACGGGATTCGATCGCTTTGAAGTCGTATTGCATAGACCCATCAAGATACTTCAAATCAGGCACAAAGTCCCGAGCATAAGGATGATTTGAACCTTTGCAGGGTGCATGACAGGTTCTGCGTCTGCGCCGGGAGCGCCGGCGTCCCGCCGGCTCCCGATCCACCACCTTCACCGACATAAGTGAACTCTTGAGCCACCAATCTCCCTGAATCTGCTCTCTCCGCAGAATCCGTCATACACCCGTCTTTACACCAGAGCGGTCACATCTGATTTGTCTTATCCCGGCGGGGTCGCACCTTCCGCGGCACGCATCTGGATTACCAGGTGCAAAAAGGCATCTAAACCCACGGCCTTCCCATCAAAGAATCGGCAAACTCACCCGCATCGCCACCCGGGGCCGGATCAGCGTCTGCGTTGACCCCGGCTCGCTCTGGTCTTCCATCTTGTCTGGATCAAAGCCCGAAAGCGGGCCCGGCAGATCATCAGGCCCGGGCTCAAACTGCTCCGCCGGCGTGTTCAAGATCTGGTCCACCCGAAACTTCACTGCCTGCATGCGTTCCAGCCGCACGTTCTTAAACCCCGTGGCCTTCTCCGGCCGGGAGATCACGCTCAGCCACCGGGTATACGCCTTGGGTCCGTGCCCGGGATGCCAGTCGACTCCGTCCAGCAGCTTCTGGTACCAATCGCGAAACTCCGCTTCATCCGGGTGCCAACCCGGCAGCGCGCGCATGAAACCCATATTGCGCAGAATCCGGAGCTGCCAATCCCGCGTCTGCCATGAGAATGTCATTTTGATGCCAAAAAGCCGGATTTCCGGCCGGTTGTAATGCCGGTAGTGGATCTGGTCTCCGCGCGCCGGGTTCACGCCGTAACGTTTGCGGTCCATCCGGTATTTCTCCGGGTGCGTCAGCAGCGTGGCCACGTACACTTCATCCTTGATCAACATCACCCGGGCCAGGTTCCAGATCGCCGCGCGCGTGAGGGCATACCCCATGTCCGGCGAATCTTTGGTGTAAATCGCCGTCACCCGCGTCAGATAATCCCGCGCGTAGTCCGGCCCGGCCCAGAGAATGCAGTCGTGCAGCCTCACGATCAGATCATGCAGAATCTGCGGATGCCGGCCAAGGTTGGGCATTTTCCGATGCGCCTCGCGCACCAGGATTCGAAAGCGCTTGCCGATGGTTTTTCCGCGTTTGCCAGACCCGTAATGCACACGCAGCAGGTTCACCCGGTGGCGTAGTGCCTTGGCCGGCGATGTCCGGGGCGTGTTGGGGTCCAGAATGAATTCTTCCGGGTTCACCGCCATCTTCCGGCCGATCGCCAGGGCCTTAAGGTTTCGGTCGGCGTCTTGGCTCACCACATCGCGCACGGCTTGTTCCAGCGCATCGAGCGTGACGGGGATAAGGCCTTTTTGAAACGCGTACCCCAGCATCGCCGTATTGGTGTAGCGCTGATGGCCAAAAATGCGCTCGCACACGCCCGAAAACGACGGCGCATGAAAATGCCCTGGATGCAGACACGGCTTAAGAGCCTGCAGCACCGGCCCCGGTTCCAGCGATTCCAACCCCATCTGCATGCGCACCGTGGGGTGCGGCTGCCCGTCGATCACCGCGCCCGTGCGCAGCGGTGTCACCGCCCGCACCCCGCGCTCGGCGCTCACCACGCCTCCGGCTTCGTAGAGGTCCAGCCCCACCAGGAGATCGGCTTTGCCGTAGGGCACTTCCGGCGATACAAACGGCCCCATCGGGTCCAGGTCGCCCGCACTGACGGCCCGCCCGGCGCCCGTTTCCATCGTCAGCCACGCGGGCACCAGCTGCATGCGCGAAGACGCACTGGAAAACAGCACCCGTGCCTGCGCGCCGCCGGTCCTCAGCGCCGGATCGCGCGATTCCAGCACCTGCACCCGGTACCCCATCGCATGGCCGGCCCGGGCGAGCATCTGCCCCGTGAGGGTCACACCCGATCCCCCGATGCCCGCCACCACCACACGGAAGCTCTCCTGCGATGCGTGCAGAAACTCCACCGGCTGGGGCAAAAAGTTCAGGTCGATATGCTCTTCCGCGTGATAGCTGGGGCGCGACCGCTCAACGATCACCTCCTCAAACGCAGGGCACGCATTAAGCCGGTGGCAGGCCCCGTCGGACACGCAGTCAGACCGGTCTGTCTGCACCTTGGGGCCGTGCTCGGTCTTCTCCACCGTCAAGCCCGGGCACCCCGTTCGCGATGTGCATTCCATGCAGAACTCGCACACCTCAGTCGCGATATGAACGTGCCGCTGCAGAGGCAGAAATCCCTGGTCGCTGATGGTTGCCCGCTCCGCCTGAAACCTGCGCCGATGGAGGGTCAGCCCGCATTCCTTGTCTGCGATGAGGATCTTGACCCCTGGTTCAAGAAGAGAGCTTTCCAGCAGCTTCCGGTACCGGCTCCGGTCTGACGGGTTAAAGCGCACCACGCGCACGTCCGCTTTGGGTTTCCGGGGCAGCATCCCTTCCACCACGGTTTCGATTCTCACCGCTTGCTTATCGTTACCCGCTCCGGCTCTTGGCGTGCCCGCATGCGGCGCCAGGCCGGAGCTTGCCGCCACCTTGTTGTCGGTGATGATGAACACCGCTTCATCCCCTGCTCGAATGGCTTCCGCCACGGTGCTGGAGCCATCCCGGAAAAATGCGCCATCGCCCATCAGCACCACGGACCTGCGCGTGGCCCGGCCCTGCGGGGGCTGTCCCTGGCCTGTCGCTGCGGAGGAGCTCAAAGCCACACCGGGCCCGACCATCGACATGCCCAGCGAATCAAACGGCGCGTTGCGCGCCAGCGTCATGCAGCCGTCGCTTCCGAAGACATCCACTTCCACGGGCTCGCGCTTATGCCTGCGCACCATGAACCGGGCATCGGCGAAATCCCGTTTAACCTCCGCCAGCACCTCTGATGTCTCACGATGCGGGCATCCGGCGCAAAACGTCGCCGTCCGGTCCGGCACCGGCACGCGCAGCACCAGCGTTTCTGAAATCCGGTCCAGCTCGGCATTGAGCCTTCCGTGCGTCAGATCCACCGCCAGCAGTGGGTGGTCACGCAGCACCGGGGCCATGCGTTCCGTCAGCCATGAAGGGTGCAGCCATTGATGCCCAGCCGGCATCTGCCTGGCGTTCCAGCTCGTCAGCTCCACCGGCTTTTGCCCAGGTTTGTGCGGTTCATGCTGCTCCTGCAGAAGATCGCTCACCTGGTGGAACACCATCGCCCCGCCTTGCTCCACCACCACGATCTTTGAAACCTTGCGTGCAAACTCCAACACCAGCGCACTGTCCAGCGGATTCACCAGCCCCATCTTCAAAACCGGGAACCGACCGGTAAGCCCCAGGTCCTCCAGCGCGTGCGCCAGCGGAGCATAAGCCCACCCCACCGCGATAAAACCCAGATCCACCACCTCATCCTTCTGAGGCCGATCGAAAAAACTGTTCACCCCCGCCGCCTTGGCCATGCTCAGCACCCGGGCCAGCCCCGGCTGCACATCCACCGGCCCCGACTCATGCCCCGGCGACCCCTGGCCCACCGCCGCAGTCACCACAGGCGCCTGCGGAGTCAACCGTTGAATTGATGCGTCATGATTCGGGTGGCAGTGCGCCACGCCCGAAAGCGCTTCCCCCACCGCCAACCTCAGCCCCACCGGCTGGCCCGATTCACGTGAGATCATCAGCGACAGCGCCGTCCAATCCTTGATCTCCTGCGCCCTGCACGGCTCCAGCAGCACCAGGCCTGCACGCATCGCCACGGCACGTGAGTCTGTCCCCAGCCCGGGGCTGGGCTCCACGGGAATCGGCCAATCGCCAAAAGCGATCACCGCCCCGGCGCCGGGTGTGCCCGCAACCGTTCCCGTCAGGCGCAAAATATCCGGGAGCACCTGATCGGCGCTTTGCCCGGGAATCACGCACAAGCCGGACTTGCCCTGCAGCCTGGCTCCGGTCAAAAGCGCAATGGCCTGCCCGGGGGAATGGCCCACACGCACGCTGATTCCCTCTTTGGCAAGGTCCGCCTCAAGTGCGCGCAGGCTGGAGAAAAACCCCGAAACCGGCCACGCCGGATGGCCTGTAAACAGCCCCACCCCGCCCGGCGCTTCTAAAGCGCCTTTGAGCAGCAATTCCGGGCTGGTGAAGTACCCCGAGCCCGAATCAAGTTTCACGCGTTGATTCCACATGATTGTTGCCGCCCCGAAGGCCGGCATCGTGATTGTAGCCGCGCGCAACTATTGGGCTCTTTGTGAAAGCGCTGAAAGGCTCAATTCTGCCCTCACCTTATCCCCATCTTCACTTTTACCTTTTACCTTGTCCCTTATTCCTTTCCTTTGTGGACTTTTCCCCCATAAAACGCTAGCCTTTTGCGCCCACCTAAGCACGATGATCCTGACACCAGACCAACTTGTTTCCCCCGCCGACGGCATACGCATTGCCGGTATTGGCATGGTTTCGCCGCTGGGGCTCACTGCTTGGGAGAATTTCGCAGCTCTTCTCAACGGCAAGCGTATCACCGACCGTTTGGCCAATCTTCCTCCCGACATTGTTCCCGTCGACCTTGTAAAAGCCATGGGCTCGGTCGTCTTCGCCCAGCAATCCAGCACCGATCCCGGCGTCGATCTGGCCGAACGCGCATTACGCGAGGCCGCAGCCCAGGCCAACTGGGCGCCCTTAAACGACCAGAGCGCCATCCACGACATCCCCATCTATCTGGGTATTTCCAAAGGAGCCATGCACGCCTCGGCAAGCGCCCTGGACCGCCACGCCGGCATGCGTGGCGCCCGCACCGGTCGCGCCGGCGCCCTGGGGCCTCCCCCAGTCGCAGACTCCCATCTGGCCATCGCCCTGGGCCCCGTAGGCTATGTGGCCCATCATCTGGCGCGCAAGGTGGGCTCCATGGAGATTAACACCGTCGTCGCCGCATGTGCCTCAAGCCTCACCGCCATCCACCTGGCACGGCTGCGTCTCTTGCACGATCCCAGCATCTCCCGCGTGCTCGTGGTCACCAGTGAATCCGCACTCATGCACGCGTTCATCTACAGCTATTCCCGGCTTGGCGTGCTTCCCCCGCTTACCCCCGAAGCCTGCCGGCTGGCCCCGCTTGATCAGAGCCGCCAGGGCTTCGTGCCGGTGGAGATCGCCGGCGCGGTCGCGCTTGAACGCGTCGGCCCCGGCCCCCGCCCCGCCAGCGGGCTCAAGTCCAACATCACCCTGCTCGACACCCTCGCCGGCTGCGAAGGCTACGACCTCATCCGCACCTCCCCCCAAATGCCCGCGCTCCTGCGCGTGGCCAGCCGGCTCACTCACGGCCGCACCATCGACACCCTCCACCCGCACGCCACCGGCACCGTCGATCACGACCCCGCGGAGCTTTCCGTCCTGGCGCAAGCCTGCGCAGCCCAGGAAACGGCGCCCGATGTTTACGCATCCAAAGGCGCAATCGGCCACGGCCTCGGCGCTGCCGGCCTGGTTTCGCTCATCATCGCCTGCATGTCCGGCGTCGCCCAAACCCGCCCCCCCATGCCCTGGATTCAAAACCCCCTGCCTTCCACCCTCCCCATCACACGCACCCCGGCCCGCAAGCTCGGCAAAACCTCCACCCACGCCATCTTCGCCGCAGGCTTCGGCGGGCACGTCGCCGGCGCCGTCATCCGGGTCGAAAAACAGTAGCTCTTCAATAATCAATGCCCATGCACCCAGGGCATCGGGATATCGGGTTGTCGCATGTCCACGACAACCGATAAGGCAATTCATACCTCAAAGGACATTGACCCAGGCTGCCGCATCTTTTATCGAAGCCCCCGAAACACGTCACATGACAACCCGGGCGAACATATCGCCGATTTCCAAATGCTTTTTCCTTCGCTCATGCCCGGCTCATCAACGCCGTCTCAAGTTCTTTCAGCGTCGAGTTCACCTTGTCGCGCCGTTCGGCATCCAGATCGCGATAGCCAAACCGGATCTCATAAAACAGCTCCGTGAGCTGCACAACCGGCTTGGAGATGGCCGGTGAACGCTTGGCCAGGTCTTTGGCGTAGCCAAAGGGGCTCTGCCAGCTCGGCCGGTTGTAGCCGTGGCGTTCGAGCATGTCCAGCATGGTCAGGTAGAACTTCAGCCGCGAGGCCAGTTGCCTGCGCTGGGCCCTGGGCAGCGCCGTCAGTTGCAGCGCCGTCATGCGTTGCCGCCGCACGTAGGCGATGCGCACCAGCAGGCCCACGCCCATCACCAGCGCCAGCATGATGATGACGATCAGAATCAGCGTGAACCGATCCATCTGCCAGCCTGAAAGCCGCTTGGTGACCCAGTCGAACGACGTGTTCATCCACGAGCTGCCGCCACCGATTTCAGCCATCGATTCCGATACTTCGCCCAGCGCGCGTTCTCGCGCCACCACGTCGTAGGCGATCACCGTCGATACCCAACGGTACTGGTAGTGCTCGTAAAAGTCCGTGGCCCAGCGGGCCCAGCCCATGGGCTCCCGGAAGCCCGACACCGCCGCCGGAGGGGTGGGGTCCATGGTGATCCACCCCAGCTTCGAGTCGTACACTTCCACCCAGGCGTGTGCATTGCTCTGCCTGGCCAGGTAGTACTTGCCCACCGTGTTGTAGTCGGCCGAAAGGAACCCCGTCACCACGCGCGCGGTCATGCCGATCGACCGGCACATGCCCCCCAGGCTCCCGGCAAAGCGTTCGCAGTGGCCGGACTTCTCGTCTTCCAGGAAGTACAGCACCGGGTCCTTACCCCGCGGCACCGTCTTGGAATCAATCTTGTATTCATAATTCTTCTGGAGATAGTCGCACAGCGCCTGCGCGATCAAGGGGTCGTTGTCATCCCGCACCCGGTCAGGGTCCCGCGTGAGCCCATACCCCTCCAGCACTTTCAGCGTATAAGCCCGCAGCGCATCGTTCTTGGCTTTATACCCGCGTGCATATCGTCCGATCTGGCTCGGCTTCAGGGACTTCTCCGGCGGGTCCGGCGGCAGCGTCGCCGCATCCACCAGCACGCCTTCGGTCTTCCCGTCCGCCCGCGCCTTCTGCCATTTCGCCAGCAGGCTCTGCGCTTCATCCGGCGCCTTGGTCGTCAGGCAGTTCACCCGATACTCAAATGTCTTGAGCTTCGAGTCATTGATCGCCATCTGTCGGTCCACCGGGTTAAACACCATTTGCTTGGCGTCCGCGATGTACGCCCAGTCCGGTGCCCAGAACGTGAATAGATTGGGTTCTTCCCGCCGGCGGATCTGGATGATCGCCAGCGTCGGGTCACCCGCTTCCACACGTGGAAGCAGCGTCAGCCCTTCGGGCTTCATATCCACGCGGATGTCCTGGCTCGCGCTCGCCTGCGAACGCTGCCAGATGCCCGTGTTGGCATCGAAGTTGTCCAGCATCGCCCCGCGCAGCAGGTACTTAAAGTCAGGATTGGAGCCCGGATCGATCCGGTTGCCTTCCTGCTCCAGGTAAAAGTGCAGCACCGGATCGCGATTCACCGACTCACCGGGCCCGCCATCGGTCATGGATACGCGCGTGCTGAAGCCGGTCTTGCTGCCCGCGCCTTTGCCGCCCATGTCGGCGCCCACATTGGATTCACCCGTCCTCGGAAGCGCGATGAAGATCAACGCGCTCAGGCCCGCCACCAGGGTGCCCACGGCCAGCGCCGTCAGCCGAAAGTGCAGCTTGTACCCACGGCCGCGCACATGGTTGGGCGCGGAAACCAGGGCTGGGTCCGGCGCGGCGCGCCGATTGTTTTCCGTCACCCCGTCGGTCGTGATCTTCAAATGGAACACCAGCACCGTGAACAGGGTCAGCACGCAGTACGCAATAAGCATCACCCCGTAAATCAGCTCCGCTGAAAATGCGCTCGCGCTCACCATCAAAAGCACGCTCAGAACCAGCAGTTCACCGTACTCTCGATTGGTTTTCTTTCCATAGAGCATCACCACCTGCAGCCACATGATGAAGTGCCCCGTCGCCAGCGGCACCTGGCCCGCCTGGCGCACCAGGTCCACCAGCAGCCATGCCACCGCGCCCAGCGCGCCCAGCATCACCGCCCAGTGCGGCAGCGGCCGGCCCGTAGGGCCTTCAGACACGGCCCAACTCAGCGCCGCCAGCCCGCCCACCACCAACAGCAGCACAGGGTTGCGCTCTGCGATCGTAAACGCCAGCAAACCCAGAATCACCTGTGAAAGCACAAGCGCGCGAAATATGTTCGAAAGATTCATTGCCGGCCCTCCAGCACCACCTGCCGACGCGATTCAGGCACGGACCGACGGTTCAGAACATCCGCGTTCTCGTCCGTCTCGGCCGACAACACGTATTCCTCCAGCCGATCCGTCCCCAGCACCAGCACGTTCACGCGGTTGGCCCCACGCATCAGCGGCATGCCATCACCGGTCTTCACCACGATGTTCGGCGGAGCCGCACCCGCAACCACCGCATCGCTGCGACGTCCGAAATCCAACATCGCCAGCGATTCCAACATCCTCTGCCGATGCGAAAAGCTGTGATAGATCGGAAACGGCTGCGTGTGCATGCCCGTTACGCTCAAACCAATCTGATACCCCCGGTTATACGCATCGCAGATCAGCGACGCCGTCAGGCTCACGGCCTCTTCCGCCTGGTCCAGCAGCACCGGATTGGCCAACTGCTCCTGGCTCACTTCCTGGCTGTGTCCGCCCGGCTCATTCAGGCGCTCGCCCGCCGGCAGCGCCGACAGATCCAGATTGATCATCACCCGAGGCGGTGTCGCGATATTCAACTCCCGCGTAATCAATTCACCCGTACGCGCCGTGCGCTTCCAGTCCACCAGCTTCAGCGAATCGCCAGGCCGGTAATCCCGTAAGCCGAAGAACTCCTCATGTCCGCCCCCCTGCTCCTTGTGCCGGGTGCCGCCTGATCGGCTGGTGTGTTCCATCTCGCCAAGCACCTTCCGGTGCAATCGGTACAACCGGGGGTAGACCAGGATTTCTTCCGGCTGGTCAAACTCGACCACCCGCTGGATCAACCCAAACGGAAACCCGGAAAACACCACGATTCGCTCAAACTTAAGCGCCCCGCGTCTTTGCGGCCAGCACACCGCTTCGATCTGCGTGCTCTGGTTGGGCCCAATGTGCAGCGCCCACGCAAACGGCCGTCCACGCAGCCGCTGCAAAGCCTCCGCCACCGGCCCTGTTTTCTTCCAGCCGTTTTTCCCCGACCCCCAATTTTCCGTGATGATCAACCCGAAAATCGGCATGTACGCCTTGTGGTTGATCACGTTGTAGCGGATCGCGGTCGATTCACCCGTAATCGCCTGTAACGGCAGGATCCGGTGCACCTCGATGTTCCGCAGCATCTGCATCGCCAGCAGTGCCGAAACAATAAACCCGCCCACCATCAGGCCAAATGTCCAAAACAGCAGATTGGATTGCAGCTTCAGCCCCGCCGCGAGAATAATGCCTGCGAGGAAAAAGAACACCAACCCCCCCGGCCCCAACTGGTACCGGGTGCTCTGTTTGAGTTTTGTCGAAGTCGACATGAAAACCTCATCTAAACCCTGCGCCGTCCATCAATGCACGCAAAACCAAAAATCAACGCATTTAATCCAGGTCAACAACCCCACTCGCGCAATCCTGAAAACATATTCGCCCCAGCCATACGTTTCTCTCCTGAATCCTGCACATCCTGCAAGCCCGCACTAGCGCATCAACTGCTCTTTCATCTGCAGCGTCTCTTTCAAAACGTCATGAGGCGTTTGATAGTTGTCGCGCCCCGGCACCAGCGTGATCAACACCCGCTTGCCCGGCCAAGGCAGTTTGAGGGTTCGGTTCGTGGGCGCAAACCCCGGGGATTGCGCAACGATGTTCAACGTGTATTCCTGCACCGTACCCGCGCCGGGCTTGTCGACTTCCATCGTGAATCGGCCCTTTTCGTCGCACACCACCGGAGTAAGGATCTCCGGATGCATTTCCCTCGGGTCGATGATCGCCGACACCGTCGCATCCGCGATCGGCATGGATTGCAGTCTTTCGTCATCCGAATCAACCACTTCAACGCCCGCAACCTTCCCGGTCACCACGACGCCCTGCAACTTGTAAGTCCCGCACCCCGTCGCAAACAACAGACACATCAGGGACAAGAACCCTGCCAGCAGCATTTGCCGATTCATCAATAGCCTCTCTTTATGCCGCTCCGGATTCTTCCGGACCGGCCTCATTCTCGTAAGACGGGACCCCGGAAAACACCATGGCCCCATCGGCCATGTTACACGCTCTTTGCAAACTGTGAAGGGCAAACTCGCCGCACAATCGCATTTGAATGCTAGGCATCACACAACGCCGCGAATCATGTCATGCCGCCGCAATTTCATCCGGGCAAACCCACGAAAACCCACTTCGTGATCCCGCTTCACTCGGCGCACCCTACTTGGGCTTGAGTTCCTCGGCCTTAGGCAGGTCTTTCAGGCTCGCAAGCCCGAATACCTCCAGAAACGTCTTTGTGGTTCCATAAAGCATCGGCCGCCCCAGGATTTCCGCGCGCCCGACGATTTTCACCAGGTGCCGCTCCATCAGGCTTCGAATCACCTCACCCGAGGCTACACCACGGATCGCTTCCACATCCGCACGCGTGATGGGCTGCTTATAGGCAATGATCGCCAGGCTCTCCAGCGCCGCGGGAGACAACCGGTTCTGCTCACGCGCCCGATTGGCCGCAGCCAGCACACCGGCGAATTTCGGCAGCGTCAGGATCTGCCATCCGCCTGCCAGCTCTTCAATCCGAAACGATCGGCCACTGGATTCATACACGCCGTTAAGCCGTCTGATCGCTTCACCAACCAGCTTGTTGGAAAGCTTCTGTCCCACCACATCAGCAAGTTTTGATGAAGGCATGGCCCGGTCGCTCGTCATCAATACCGCTTCTATTTGAAGATCAAGCTCCTCAGGCGCCAGTGCTGGGGCCAAGCTGGCTTGAGGCGATGATTCCGGGTTTTCCGTGGGCAGGCTTTCCGGTCCGTTTTGGGTCATGCCGACATTGTAGAAAGTTGCCGCATGAACGAAAGCCTAAAAAACAACCAGGGCCCTCTTTTGGAGGGCCCTGGCATGTTTTTTTAGAC
>CAZIWA010000160.1:0-11651 GCA_964542875.1 uncultured Phycisphaeraceae bacterium | reverse complement strand
TTCCGTTCACACCTGATTTAAGGCACAATAGCCCCCCGTCCTCACCTCTTTTGAAGGTTCTTATGTCCGAGCGCTCAACCCCCACCCATACTCTTCGGTTTGAACCCCAGACTCCCCATGATTCCCCTCTGGACCGTGAATGGCTCCTCACCGCCGGCGACGGTTCCTACGCCATGGGCACCGTTTCGGGCATCGCCTCACGCCGCTATCACGGCCTTCTCATCGCCTGCACCAAGCCCCCCGTAGGGCGCGTCGTCGTCGTCAACCAGGTTCTCGAACAACTCGTCATCCCCACCGGCAAGGCCAAGGACTCCGTCACCGATCTCTCCAGCCTCAGCTTCGGCGACACCATCACTCCCTCGGGCTTCAAATTCCTCCGCGCCTTCGCCCGCGGCCTCCACATCCAATGGGAGCTCGCCGTCGAAGGCCTGCGCATCGTCCGTGAACTCACCCTGGGTGAATCCACCCGCACCGCCTCCCTCACCTACACCATCGAGCGCATCACCGAAGCGGCGCCGGAAAACATCTCTTTCCGCATCGCCCCCCTGCTGACGATGCGCGACTTCCACCAGCTCTTCAACAAAGACCAGAACCCCCTCACCGCCAAAATTCAATCCGGCGACCTTTTCGTCTCGCGCGCCGACGGCCTCACCGCCCGCATTGCCTGTCCCGGCGCGCGCTTCAACGCCACCAACGAGTGGTGGTACAACGTCCATTACAACACCGAATCGCTCCGCGGCCAGGACTGCCGTGAAGACCTCTTCCTCCCCGGCTGGTTTGATACCAAGCTCCTTCTTGGCCGCCCCGGCGTCGCCCAGCGCGTTGAAATCAAATTCAAGCTCGGCAAGGAAGCCTTCGCCCCCGAGCCCGTCGTTGCCCGGCCAGACCGCATCCGTAAGATCGCCAAGCTTCTGGAGCCCGACTGCGCCAACCTCCTCTCCCTGGGCTCCATGGACAAGGTCCCCGCAGACCGCCTGGCCAACATCCTCGCCATCGCAGGCGACGACTTCATCGTCAAGCGCACCGTCGCCCAGGAACAGCTCACCACCATCCTCGCCGGCTACCCCTGGTTCGCCGATTGGGGCCGCGACACCTTCATCGCCCTCCCGGGCCTGCTGCTTGATACCCAGCGTTACGACGAAGCACGCTCCACGCTCAAAGTCTTCTCCAAATACATCAAGGACGGCCTGGTCCCCAACGTCTTCGACGACTACAACGACCAGGCGGCCGCCTACAACACCGTCGATGCCAGCCTCTGGTACGTCCACGCCGCCTGCGCCTACGTCAACGCTTCAGGCGACATGGACTCCTGGAAGTCCTGGCTCGCCGACGCCTGCAAATCCATCCTCGGCGCCTACATCCAAGGCACCCTCTTCGACATCCGCATGGCGGGCGACGGCCTCATCACCGCAGGCAACCCCCAAACCCAGCTCACCTGGATGGACGCCGCCCGCGACGGCGTCATCTTCACCCCCCGCTTCGGCAAACCCGTCGAAATCAACGCCCTCTGGCACCACTGCCTCGTCGCCGTCGCCGTGCTTTTGAAAGACTTCGACCGCCAGACCGCCGCCCACTACGAAAAACTCGTCAGCCGTATCGGCCGCACCTTCCTGCGCCTCTACTGGAACGAAGAAGCCGGCTGCCTCCACGACCGGATTTACACCAACGAAGCGGGCGAAGAAACCATCGACACCCTCATCCGCCCCAATCAGGTCTTCGCTGGCAGCCTCGAAAACTCCCCCCTCCCCCGCACACGCCAGATCCGCATGCTCCAGACCGTGCGTGACAAGCTCCTCACCCCCTACGGCCTGCGCACCCTCGCCCCCGGCAGCCCCGGCTACCAGGGCACCTACGCCGGAAACCCCTTCCAGCGCGACAGCGCCTACCATCAGGGCACCGCATGGCCCTGGCTCCTGGGCCCCTACGCCGAAGCCGTCCTGCGCGCAGGACGCTTCACCCCCGAAGCCAAACGTGAAGCCTTCGGCGTCATCCGCCCCGTCGTCGAACAAGTCCTGGGCGGCTCCAACTGGCCCAGCCTCGGCCAGGTTTGGGAAGTCCACTCCGGCGACCCCGACCACAAGCCCGAAGGCTGCCCAGCCCAAGCCTGGAGCATCGCAGAACTCCTGCGCCTGGTCCGCCTCATCAACCGCGAAACCCCCGCCTGAAAAAAACAGACAACCCGCCCCGGGGAACAGTCCCCCCTTCCCGTTGCGCCGCCATCCACCTCAAATTCGGGTGGCATGCGGCGCGTCCGCGCGAGCATGTCTTCCTCTTCATCATCTGTGTTTTTTCTTCAGGGCCAATGGCCCGACCTTATGACAGCCAGGGAACTCGAACTGGGACATGCCACGGCTGTAGCGTTGTGGCGTTAGCCCAACGCGCCGGCGAGGGTATTCGGGCGCCAGCCCGACCTCCCAACAACCCCACCCCGCGCACCCCAACGCCAACCATTCCGGGCGTCTTCTTTATTTCTTTCCCCTAACCACCCGCTGCAACCCTCACTTCGCCAGTGTCACCTTGCCGTCATGCTTCGACAGCGCCTTCGTCTCATCCTTCCCGTCCACCACGGTGAACGCCAGGTTGTACGTCTTGGCCTCCATCGGCTTGAGCGTCTGCTTCGCCGCAGGGTGTGAATCCTTCGCCAGGCCCAGCAGCGACCCGTTGAACGGCTCCAGCCCAACCACGTAAGACCCGTTAGGCCCCAGGTGCTGCCAGTTGGCCATCCGGGGGAACTGCGCCTTGGGGTACGTCATCATCACGCCCAGGTCCAGCTTTGGATTGATCAGACCCGTCGTGCAAAAGCCGTCCTTGCCGGGGATCAAATCCACGATCGCCCCATGCTCGCCCATCCCGCGATGAGATTCCAGCGGCGCCTGCACCGTCTTGATCGAGTTCAACCACTTCGCGCTGTGGGGCTCCGCATTGGCGCTGAAGTCCCAGGGCACCGCCGGCCCCTTGTAAATCAACTGCGTCCCCTCATCCACCAGCGGATACCCGTAATTGATGTGGTACAGCCAGTTATGCGGCACTTCCGTATTCCCGCGATTAAGCACCACGTCCGTGATCCGGATCTGCGCCTGGCCCAGCGTGCAGCTGATCGTCCGCTGCACCTCAATCACCGGCCCGAATACCCGGGCATCGCGCCCCACCAGCGTCAGGCTCATCTCATACTGCCCGCGCGCCGGGTCGGGGTTGATCAGCGATTGGATCGACGTCACCACGTTGGAGTAATGCCCATGCAGGCCCACACGCTGCAGGCCCTCGGGAGTCTCACGCGGCCAGCCGATCGTCAGCGGCCCGCACGACGTCAGCAAGCCCGCCGGCCACCCGTAAAGCCAATCCGCATCGAAGTTATAGGCATGGCTAGGCGGCAGCATTCCCTGCGGCGCCAGATACGCCAGTGAATGCTCCTTATAGCTCGCATCCACAATGTCCCCCCCTCGGTCCAGCGCCACCGTAAAGCGCAGATTCGCCCCTGTGTTGAAGAACGCGCACCGCACGCTCGGCCCGCCCGGACCCGCGGCATCCAGCGTCCCGGTCCGGATCCCCCCCACCTGGTGGATGAAGTCGAACTTATTCGCATCAAAACCCGACTGCGCTTTGGGCTTGCTCTTGGCCATGCCTGATCCTTTTCACTGGGGAGGTATCGCAACGAAGGCCCAAAGGGTATCACGGTTTTGCAACCGCGGGGGGCGTATAATCACCGCGCCTGTTCCTGCGGCACTCTTAAAAGTGTGGGTGCCTGGGGCCGGTTTCCGAACCTGCCCGGAATCCCGTTGCTTTGTTCAGACCCGGCTGGCCCCAGCCGCCAATAAATCCGTTTCTATCAGTTGCAGCACCTGAGCCCCGGAGCCAACACCATGCCCATCTACGAATACCAGTGCGAGTCCTGCGGAAAAACCACCGAAGCCCTGCGCCCCATGGCCCAGGCCGACGACAAGGTCTCCTGCGACCACTGCAAATCCACCAAAACCCACCGCATGCACAGCGTCTTCGCCGCCGCCGGCTCCAGCACCTCTTCCGGCTCTTCCAGCCTCCCCGCCATGCCCGGCTGCGGCCGTTGCGGCGACCCCCGCGGCGCCTGCGGCTTCAAAAATTGATCCCAATCCCCTGAATAATCCCCCATATCGCCGCGCAAGCTCGTCATCCAAAGTGCTGTAACCACGGCCCTATTACAGCCCAGCCCAGGGTAAGCATGTCTCTTGCGCAACCCTGGGTTTAAACCTTTTTAAAAAGCCTCTTGCACGCCCCTGCGTCCATGTCTGCCAACCGGTAGTGATTCAACCCCCATCACACCTTCCATGCCCGATGACGCCGCCGCTCAATATTCAAGGCAATTTCAAAAACCCATTCTGATCCATCAAGCCACGCCCCAATCACCACCTCGAATCACACTCACTGCTGCGTCCTCAGCCGCCCCCCGGCAATTTCGTCCGCAATGTCCCTGTACCCCTTCCCATGCCCGTCGGCGAACACCAGATTGCTCACGTCCGCGTGCCGGTAGATGCAGAAATTCACCCGGTTCAGGTCGCCAAAATACGTGCTCGCACTGCGCCACTCGCCAATAAGCACCATCGTTGACGGCGACCCCACCACTTCCCGCTTGCAGCGCCGGTTGATCTCGTTGGTCGTGCCCGTCCCGCCGCCGCCGTAGCCAAAGTAGCTGTTGATCCGGTAGTTCCCATAAAAACTACCCTCCAGCCACCCTTGCAGCCGTTGATTGACGGCGTCGTAAATCTCAGGCGGCCTCGCCGTCGGACAAATGAACGGATTCAACTGCGGGTTCACGCAACGCGGCTGGTTATAAGGCATATCCGCCGCCCGGTAAGCCGGCACATACGGCGCAATCAACGTCTCAAAACTCCCTGTGTACATGTTGGGCGTCCCCGGCAGCGGGCTCGTGACGTTCGCCGTGTACCACAGCTTGTAATCCTGCCGGTACTGCTCTTCATAAGTCATAAACCCGCGCGCACGCGACATGCAGTTGAGCGCGATGGCCGTCTCCCGCGCCGCCGACAGTGACGGCAAAAGCAAAGCCACCAGCACGCTGATGATCGAAATCACCACCAGCAGTTCAATCAACGTAAAAGCATGTTTTGCGTAATGCACAGGAGAACCCTCAATTTAGGAAACCAAAAGGAACCGTCCCCCCATCTCACCTTACTCTTGAACAACAAACAATTCAACGATATTTTCAAATTTAAATTTCTAATTTCAATCCCATGTTCATAGGCCCAAATAAAAACCCGGGCCACTTGGGCCCGGGTTTTCTGATTCGCGTTACAAATTCAATCACACCATCAAGCCCGCCGGGTTTTCCAGCAGCGTCTTGAGCGTCTGCAGGTATTCCGCGGCCATCGCCCCGTCGATCACCCGGTGGTCCGCCGAAATCGTGCACGTCATTTCCTGGCCGATCACGATCTGGTTGTTGCGCACCACGGCCTTTTGCAGCGCCGCGCCCACTGCCAGGATCGCGCTCTGAGGCGGATTGATGATCGCCTCAAAATGGTCCACGCCCATCATCCCCAGGTTGGAGATGGTGAACGTCCCTTCGGACATCTCTTCCACCGTCAGCCCCTTGGTCCGGGCCTTTTCAGCCAGGGCCCGGGTTTCCGAAGAAATCGCCCGCAGGCCCTTGTTCTGCACATCGCGCAGCACCGGCACCACCAGCCCGCCGCCCTTGTCCTGAGGCAGCGCAACCGCCACGCCGATGTTCGCCGAGCCGTGCACCTGAATGCCCGCATCCGTCCACGAGCTGTTGATCAGCGGGTGCTGCACCAGCGCCAGGGCCACCGCGCGCACCACAAAGTCGTTCACGGACAGCTTCACCTTCTGGGCTTCAAGCTGCTGATTGATCGTCGTGCGCAACGCCAAAAGCGGGTCCATGTTCACCGACACCGTCACCGTGAAGTGAGGAATCGTGGTCTTGGATTCAAGCAGCCGCTTGGCAATCGTCTTGCGCATGCCGTTCACCGGCACCAGCTTGGACTCCAGCTTCATCGCCGGGGCAGCCGGGGCAGCAGACGCCTTGGGCGCGCTGGGCGCGGGCGTCGCAACAGGAGCTTGAGCAGGCGCATTGGCCGCAGCCAGAATGTCACGCTTGATGATTCTTCCGCCAGGGCCCGTCCCCGTCACTTTTGAAAGATCCACACCAGCGTCTTCGGCGATCTTGCGCGCCAGCGGGCTCACTTTGACCTTCCCGCCGGACTGCACGGGCTCTTCTGTTTCATCAGACGGCTCAGCGGGCGCCTTGGTCGGCGCCGCGTCAGCGGCAGGAGCCTTGGGGGTCGGCGCCTGAGCCTGCTTGGCCACAGGAGCCGGCGCAGGGGCCTTGGCGCCACCACCGGAGCCCGGCGCAGCCTTCGCCGCCTCTTCCACCGTCTCAGAACCCACGGCCAGCACCAGGATCGGCTTGCCGATCTTGGTCATCTCGCCTTCGGGAACCGCAAGCTTCGCCACCGTGCCGTCCTCAAACATGTTGAGTTCCATGGTGGCCTTGTCGGTTTCCACCTCGGCCACGGCGTCGCCCGCCTTGACCTTATCGCCGACCTTAACGCGCCATTTGACAATGGTGCCCTCTTCCATGGTGTCCGACAGCCGGGGCATTGTGATTTCGACAGGCATCGCGCTTCTCCAAGCCAGTGTTGAGCCAATGGGAAAAATCCACCGGATTATAGCTTGATTTACGGATGGGGTATCAGGACCCAAACCATTGGTAAGCAGTTTCTCTTTGAGTCTGCTCCAACATTACGGACTCCCGCAGCTTGTAACCCTCGCGCATGAGTCACTTTCCGCGCCCCAGCGGGACGATAGCCCGTAGCCGGGGGTTAGCGAGTTCACGAGTTCACGAGCGCAGCCCCCGGAACCCGGTTATTTGAATGCTCTAATTCTCCGCGACCTCGATGGTCGCAGAAAAATTCGCACCGCATTGACGCTGACGTCTCATTTCCCGAACCAGATCCCTCGCATCCCGTATGAATTAAGACACTTCATTTCCGGAGCCTTGGCATGTCTTCGCCACTCGACTCTCCTTCTCCCCATCCGCCCGTGCCTGATGCAGACCAACTGACTTTCTACGACTACGCCTCCCTCATCGCCGCCATCGGCTACATCTTGGGCATCTTTCTCCTCATCATTGCTGCTTCTACAAACCATCACGCCGGCGACTTTGCAGTCATCTCCCTCTGCGTACTAAATACAACACTGGCTTTTTCTCTCAAAAGACACCATCCGAGCAGCCCCCCGACCCTTTTCTGGTGGTACTGGCTGCCCAGTGCATTCACCACTGGGGCCACCATTGCCGCGGTGCTGTTGATGTACGCCGAATCCTCTCGGATTGACGCTAACGGCGCACTCGCCACGTTGCTCATTCTGATTCCTTTGGCCATGTTCTCTCTGCCGATGTGCCAGTCAAGAAACCCATCCGCCCGGGTTTTGACTTCTCTGTTGATCCCCTCGCTGGGGTTGCTCCTGGCAAGTCTGGCGCTTTACCTCTGGGCCCTCACGTTCACCAAGCCGTTCGACCCCAACCGCCTCGCTTGCGTCTGTGCCTATTTGTGTCTCGCCATCGGCATCACTTCAACCGTCCCCCTGCTCATTTGCCTTTTGGCCCTCCGAATCAGCCCAACCCGCCCCCAACCCCGCTTAGGGCCTGAGTCTCCCGAGGTCCAACCCGGTTAATCTATCAACGACATGCCCCAAGCCCCCGAGCCCATCATCCCCAATCCCGCCCCTCCCACCCGGCTCACCGCCTCCGAGCAGGCCGTGCTCTTCTCCTGCGCGCTTTTGTTCTTCAGCCTCCTGGGTCTGCTGTTTGTCCAAAACCTCACCATCGTCTGGCTCATCGCCGGGATGAACATTTTCGTCCACTTCTGCTGGTGCTGGATGCTGGCGCAAAACCTCCACCGCCCCGTCCGTCCCTCGTTCTGGCTCGCCTGGATCCCCATCGGCCTCACCCTCGCCATCGCCGGCGCCGCCTCTGCCGGATTGCTCCTCTTCTTCTTCGGCCCAGACTCCAACCCCATGAATTTCTTCAGCCTCATCGCCGTCATGGCCATCATGTCCGTCTCCATCCTCCCACCCTTTGCCCTCACCCGGCACCGGTCTGACAAAGCCCTCTTCTGGCTCATGACTTACCAGCTCCCCATCGCCATCATCAGCGTCATCATCGCCGGCGCCGCCCTCTTCGAAAAACTCCCCCTCGATAAATACGGCCTTCTGGACTACGCCCTCGCTCTCAACTTCTTCACCGGCATCCCCCCCATCCTCCCCACCCTCTTCTTCCTTATCTGTCTCCGCGCCAAACGTCTCTACGGCACCACCCCAGCCTGACCTCGACATCCGCGCCACATCACCAGCGCCCAACACCCTCCACATGACCCAACCCCTCGTCAAACACCACCGCCACTGGCCCGTCCCATTCGCCCCTCCGCTGAAGACACTGGACCGGATCACCCTCGTCACCGCTGCCCTGAGCATTATCTTTGTGCTCATCGCCCCTTTTCTGCGCGACCCTGCAAGCGCCGTTTTGGCCATCGGCGCGATCGTCCTCTTCATCCTCGCCATCTGCCTCTGGCCTGTCTGCCTGATGCGCAATTACTGGCGTCGTCCGCATTGGGCGCTGCTGGTGGCCTGGCTTCCCATCGGCTGGGTGAATGCCGTTGCACTCCTCATGAGCATCACAAGTCTTCTCGCACACATCGATAAGCTGCCCCCCCTGCTCCTCAACGGACTTGTGACGTTTCTCTTCCTCCCCCTTGCGGTGTGCATCATCGCCGCTGGTGTCCGCAAAAGCCGGTCTGACGCCATCTTGCTCTGGTCGCTCATCGCCTTGGGCATCATGTTGCTGGCCTCTGCCGTGTACCTCATTTCTTCGCTCTTTTCCGCAAACTCCAACGATTCGGGGATACGCGCCATCACCATGGGGGTTCTGGGTACCGCGACATTCATCCAAATGATCCCTCTGGTCATTTGTCTCATCATCCTCCAAACCAAAGGCCGCTACGGCATGTCCCCCACTTGGACACACCACTGCTTAGCCTGCAATTACAACCTCACCGGCACCGTCGCAGGCAGCGGCGCCAAATGCCCCGAATGCGGCAAAGCCATCCATAACGAACAAATCACCCTCATCCACAAAATGCTCCAAACCAGTCCCATGACACCCGCCCTCGAGCCTCCCAACCCTTGACCGGCTCATCATTCAAATCTTCCCCTCTCCCCCCGGGCGCTCCCAAGCCGTCCACAGAAGGGTATATCGCGCTCGTCGCCTCCTATGGCGCCATCCCCGCTGCAATTTTGACGGTCATGGCCACCCGCAGCCTGGCGCTCATGATCACCGTATTCCTCATGTTCCTGGCCGCGGGCAATATCACCTGGTCGCAATCTCTCGTCGAACACAACTGGCGCAAACCGCACTGGTCTCTTTTATTGGCGTGGATCCCCAATTTCTGTCTGGCAGCCTGGTCCCTTTATTGGCCATGTCTGATGCTCTTCGAATCCTTTGTCACAATCGTCGGCCAGTTGGCCACACTCATCATCTGCCTTTTCATCATCCCTGTTTTGAGCATTGCAACGGCATTTTTATTCAGGCGCTTGCGATCTGAAGTCTTGGTCGCGTACGCGCTTGTCCTCCCCCTTTTACTGGTCTTTGCCGGTATCGGTGTTTTGATCTTCATCTATCGTTTGCCGCCAGATGATGAATTCCACGGGACAGAGTTCACCCTCCTCATCGCCGGTATCGGCCTCATCCAAACCGCTCCCCTCATCTGGGCCCTCGTCACCCTCTTCTCCAAACGCCTCTGGGGCAATCGCCCCGCCAAGCTCATCACCTGCCTCGCCTGCGAATACGACCTCACCGGCACCGCCCAGGCCGATCAAACCCTCTGCCCCGAATGCGGCGCCGAAATCTCTCCTGCCCAGCAAGCCTGGATCAAAGCCAAGACCACCACGGGAATCAATGCGCCATCAACCCAAGATGGCAATCACTCACTCCAAGCCCCCCGATAACCCGTAAACCCGATAACCCGGGTGCATGCGCCTCCGCATCAATTCTCCAAACCCACTTTCAGTGGCTAAAATACTTCCCTATGCCGTCCAAAAACGCTGTCATCCTTCTCTCAGGCGGGCTTGATTCCGCCACCGTCCTGGCCATTGCCAAAACCCAGGGCTACACCCTGCATGCCATCTCCTTTGACTACGGCCAAAGGCACAAATTCGAGCTCGAAAGCGCACGCAAACAAGCGCAAACCCAAGGCGTCGCCAGCCACATCACCGCAAAAATCGACCTCCGCGCCTTCGGCGGCTCCGCCCTCACCGCGGACATCGCCGTCCCCCTGGACAAAACCGACGAACAAATCGCCACCGGCATCCCCGTTACTTACGTCCCCGCACGCAACACCGTCTTCCTCTCCTACGCCCTTGGCCTCGCCGAAGTCACCAAAAGCTTCGACCTCTTTATCGGCGTCAACGCCGTCGACTACTCCGGCTACCCCGACTGCCGGCCCGAGTTCATCGCCGCTTTTGAAACCCTCGCCAACCTCGCCACCAAGGCCAGCGTCGAAGGCCAAGGCCGCTTCAAAGTCCACAGCCCCCTCATCAACCTCACCAAAGCCCAGATCATCGAAAAAGGCCTCGCCCTGGGCGTCGACTTCGCCCACACCCACACCTGCTACAACCCCGACACCAAAGGCCATGCCTGCGGCCGCTGCGACGCCTGCCACCTGCGCCTTAAAGGCTTCGCCAGCCTCGGCAAAACCGACCCCGCCCCTTACCAGCCCGGCGCCCAAGGTCACCTGTGAAAAGCTACCTCGTCAAAGAAGCCTACTACACCCTTCAGGGCGAAGGCGCTAACGTCGGCCGGGCCGCTGTCTTCTGCCGCTTCGCCGGCTGCAATCTCTGGTCCGGCCGTGAGGAAGACCGCGAAAAAGCCGTCTGCAAATTCTGCGACACCGACTTCATCGGCACCGACGGCGCCGCAGGCGGCAAATTCAGCACCCCCGACGCACTCGCCCAGCACATCAAATCCCTCTGGCTTCAGGGCGCGGTCGATAACCGCCTCCCCTCGGGCACCCAGACCAAAGCTCAAAAGCCCAACCACGCCGCCGCCCAACCCATGGTCGTCTGCACAGGCGGTGAACCCCTGCTCCAGCTTGATGCCCCGCTCATCGAAAGCTTCCACGCCCACGGCCTCTATATCGCCATTGAAACCAACGGCACCGTCCCCGTCCCCCCCGGCATCGACTGGGTCTGCATGAGCCCCAAAGCCGGCAGCAAAACCATCGTCACCAAGGGCGATGAACTCAAGCTCGTCTACCCTCAGCCCGACCTCCTCCCCCACCAGGTGGAAGACTGGGACTTCAAACACCGCTTCCTCCAACCCATGGACGGCCCAGACGCGCAAACCAACACCCAGGCCGCCCTGGCCTTCTGCCTCGCCCACCCCCACTGGCGGCTCTCCGTCCAAGTCCACAAACTCCTCCGCATCCCCTAAAAAAACCAGGGTCACTCCTCCGGTCTTCTCCGCCCAGACCCCAGCTCCTAGACCCCAGACCCTTCTTCAAATTCATGCTCTCCCAATTCGTTTTCATCATCACCCACGTCCTCCTCCCCGTGCTCATGCTCGTCGCCCTGGGCGCACTCGTGCAGCGGTA
>CAZIWA010000159.1:0-11769 GCA_964542875.1 uncultured Phycisphaeraceae bacterium | reverse complement strand
CCTACGCCATCGGCGTCGCCGAACCCACCAGCGTGTTCGTCGACACCATGGGCACGGGCAAGATTTCCGATGAAAAAATCAGCGAACTGGTTTACCAGTTCTTCCCGATGACCCCCAAGGGCATCATCAAGCATCTGGACCTGCGCCGTCCGATCTACAGCGAAACCGCCCGGCACGGGCACTTTGGCCGCGCGGGCTTCTCCTGGGAGAAAACCGACATGGCCGACAAGCTCAAGAAGGCCGCAGGCATCTAATCCATTCTGCCCTCTCCGGCTTACCGGAGGGGGCGGGTGAGGGTGTTCCGGCACGGAGCATGCACCACCAGAACCCCCTCACCCGGCCCGGCAGAACGGGCTCCCTTTCCCTGACCGGGAAAGGACACTGGGCAGACGCGAACCATGATCATCAAAAAAGGCATCCCGGTCTCGCCAGGCGTGGCGATCTGCCACGCAGCGGTCCTTGACGCCGAAGATCAGCCCATTGCCCGGAGAACGGTGCCTCAATCACAGGTGCCGGCGGAGCTTGCCAGGCTTGACGAAGCCTTAAGCGAGAGCCGGAAGGAAATCGAATCCCAGCGCGAAAAGGCCCAGACCACCCTCGGGCCGGAACTGGCGAAAATCTTCTCCTTCCACCTGGGCCTGAGCCAGGACAAGGCGCTGCTGAGCCAGATCAAAAAGCTGATTCAAACCGAAAATGTCACTGCGGAGTTCGCCGTCTATGACGTGATGCGCGAGCTGGTGCGCAAGTTCCAAAGCCTCGACAGCAAGTATTTCCAGGATCGCGATGCGGACATCTGGGACCTGGAACGCCGGATCGTCGGACACCTGCTGGGCAAAGGCCGGTGCGACCTTGGCGCGCTCAAGCACGATACGGCGTTGATCTCCCACGACCTGACGCCCAGCCAGACGGCATCGCTGGACAAGACCCGGGTTTGCGGAATTGCAACGGAAATCGGCGGCCCCACCAGCCACACGGCCATCCTGGCCCACGCGCTGGGCATTCCCGCTGTGGTGGGCTGTGAAGGCATCACCGCTGTGGTGCGCGCGGGCGACCAGATCATTGTCGACGGCAACCGGGGCATCATCATCGTCGACCCCGACGCGGCGCAACTGCTGGAATACCGGCAATCGATCCAGCGGTACTCGGCCAATGTCAGCCTCCGCGATGAGCTCAACAAGCTCCCCGCGGTGACGCTTGACGGGATGAACATCAATCTGATGGCGAACATCGAGTTCGCCAGTGAAGTGGATACGGCCCTGAAAAAGGGCGCGCAGGGCATCGGCCTGTATCGGACCGAGTTTTTGTTTCTGGCCGCGAAGGTAGAGCCCAGCGAAGAAACCCAGTACAAGGAGTACACCGAAGTTTTGAAGGGCCTCAAAGGCAAGCCCCTCACGATCCGAACGCTGGACCTTGGCGCGGACAAGCCCTTTCCCGGGCTGACCAACGTGCATGAGGAATCCAACCCATTTCTGGGTTGCCGTTCGATTCGTATGTGTCTGCAGAACCTGCCGCTGTTTAAAACCCAGCTGCGCGCGATCCTTCGGGCCAGCGTGCACGGGCAGGTGAAAATCATGTTCCCGATGATCTCCAACATCTCGGAGATCCGTCAGGCACGCATGATTTTGAACGACGTGATGGAAGACCTGGACGACCAGGGCATCCGATACCGGGACAAGATACCGGTGGGCATCATGATCGAAGTCCCTTCGGCGGCCATCCAGGCCAAGACGCTTGCGCGAGAGTGCGACTTTTTCAGCATCGGCACCAACGACCTGATCCAGTACACCATCGCCGTCGACCGGGGCAACGAACGCATCGCCAGCCTGTATAACTCGGGCCACCCCGCGGTTATCCAGTTGGTCAAGGACGTGATCCGAACCGGGGCACGGTTCAAAATCGATGTGAGCCTCTGCGGCGAAATGGGCGGCGAGCCGGAGTTCATCCCCCTGCTTCTTGGCATGGGGCTCAAGACATTCTCCGTCACCCCGCCTGCGATCCCCGAAGCCAAGCGCGTGATCCGTGGCGTCACGTTTGCCCAGTGCCAGAAAATTGCCCGGAAAGTCGCCACTCTGGAGACCGACCGGGAAGTGCTCAACTTTTTGCGAGATGAACTAAGAAGACTAGTCCCCGAGGCCCTTGATGGAAGGTCCATCAACGCGTAACCCGGGATGAGAATTTTGAGGGCGAATGCCCGCGACTGTGAAACCAATGGCCCGTTGTGTGCGATCAAGCTGCTCTGACACCCAAAGCCCCCAGGCCCCCAAGGGCATGTGCTTTGACGCTGTCATTGAGCAGCGAGCGACCGCTAAAACGGGCCGGCAGTTCACCCGCCGGCCAGCCCAGATGGAAATGAACGAAAATGTCAAAGAAAGTCATGCTGATCAACTACGTGCCCGGCGAGGAATGCCGGATCGCCGTGGTCGTCGACGGGAAGGTTGAAGAGCTTTATCAGGAACGCGCTTCAAGCGAATCCCACGTCGGCAATATCTATAAAGGCAAGGTCACCAACGTCGAACCGTCCATCCAGGCGGCATTCGTCGAATTTGGCCTGGAGCGAAACGGCTTCCTGCACATCTCCGACCTGCACCCGAAATACTTCCCCTCCGACCAGCGCGAAGAGACCGAAATGGTCGGGCTCAAGACCCGGCGCAGCGAGCGCCCGCTGATCCAGAAAGCCCTGCGCAAAGGCCAGGAAGTGCTGGTGCAGGTGCTTAAGGAAGGCATCGGCAACAAGGGCCCCACCCTCACCACATACCTGTCCATCCCGGGCCGGTTCCTGGTGATGATGCCCAACATGGAGAAGCTTGGCGTTTCACGCAAAGTCGATGACGACGATGCGCGCCGGGCCATGAAGAAAATTCTTGATGAGCTCAACCCGCCTCAGGGGTTTGGCTTCATCGTCCGGACAGCGGGTATCGGGCGCACGCGCTCGGAGATCCACCGTGACCTGATCTACCTCCAGCGCATGTGGCGGTCGATCGAAGGGCGTATGAAGTCCACCCGGATCGGTGAACTGTTTGCCGAATCCGACTTGCTCATCCGGACCATCCGCGACGTCTACTCGCCGGACATCAGCCAGGTGATCGTCGACGACTTGGCCGCGGCGCAACGCGCCAGCGACTTCCTGGCCATCACCGGGCAGGACTCTCAAGGCAATGTTCTTTATTACAACGACCCGATTCCGCTGTTCCACCGGTTCGGGGTTGAAAAGCAGATTGAATCGATCAATTCCCGGGTGGTGCCGCTTCCCTCAGGCGGATCGCTGGTCATTGAAACCACCGAAGCGCTGGTCGCCATCGACGTGAACTCCGGCAAAAACCGGGACAACCGCGACGCCGACCAGACCGCCTACAAGGTGAACCTTGAGGCCGTGGATGAAATCTGCCGGCAACTGCGCCTGCGCGACCTTGGCGGCGTGATTGTCAACGACTTGATCGACATGCGTAACCCGCGCCATCGCCGGGACGTGGAAAATCGCTTCGCCGCCAATCTGGCCGCAGACCGGGCCCGCACCCGGACGCACCCCATCAGCCAGTTCGGCATTCTTGAAATGACACGCCAGCGCATGCGCCCTTCGCTGGCTAAATCCGTGTTCATGGATTGCCCCGCCTGCTCGGGTGTGGGCATCGTGAAGAATCCGGAATCCGTCGCACTGGAAGCCATGCGCCGCCTGGCTGTGGCCATGCAGCGAGACGCAGTGACGCAGATTGAGCTGACCGTCAGCCCGGACGTGGCCTTCCACCTGCTCAACCGCAAGCGCGTGGGCCTGGTGAAGCTGGAACAGACCTACGGCAAGCCCGTGCTGGTGCGCGTGAACGCCAACGGCCCGTTGGACGCCATTACCCTCGCCGTCTACAACGCGGCAGACCAGGTGCTGGAGCCGGAAATCTCCATGCACTTCCCTGAAGCGAAGGTGGAAACCATTGCCGCTTCGGTGAATCCGGCCGACGACGGGCTGATGGAAGAAATCAAGCAAACGATGGAAGAGGCCGAGCGCGAACGGCAAGAGCGGCAGGAGCGCATCGCCCGGGCAGAACAGGCACGCCAGGAACGCCAGCTTGCCCAGGAAAACGCCGTCCTGGAAAACCCGTCGGACTACCCAGACGACGATCACGACATGGCGCCCCCTACCGAAGGCGATGGCCTTGGCGAACCAGACCCCGATGTGCTGGAAGACGAAATGGCAGCACGTGCATCCACGCACGCACCGGACTTCGCCAGCGAGCTTAATGAAATCGTCGATGACACCCGGCCTCCCCAGGAACAGCGTCGGCCCACGCCGGCCCCAGCGGTACGCCGCCCGTTTATTCCTGCCGCGCAGAACAACAACAACAACAACAACGATCAGGACCGCGGGTCGGAAGATTCATCCCAAGACCAGGGCGGCTACGACGACCAGGGGCAGGATGGCGAAGACGGCACAGGCCGTCGGCGTCGCCGGCGCCGTCGCCGGCGCGGTGGCCGCGGCGGGGAAGTCATCAACGAAGACAACCGCGGAAACATCAAACCTCGTGATCTGCCCGAACCTCAGCCCGTGATCGATGAAGATCAGGATGAAACCCAGCATTACGAGCCCAACCCCCTGGACCCGATCGAGGACCCGGAAATCAAGATCGGTCAGTATCAGGGCGCTCCGCCGGACAAACTGGCTCAGCGTGACCTGTTCAGCGACTTCAGCGAAGCCAGCCCGGGCAACGTGCGTGAGCCGGACCCCGTGCCCTTTGATGAAGCCAATGAACCCAACGGCAATGTGAAGCCCCCGCCGGAAGAAGAACAGCAAAACGACGACTTCGGCGGCCTGAATCAGGAATCCGGCGAGCGCCGCGGTCGGCGTCGGCGCGGACGCCGTGGCGGACGCGGGCAAAACGCCCAGCAATCCTTCAGCGACGGCCAGGGCCAAAACGATGGTCCCCTGTCTGTGGACCCTTCCGATCAAGCCGTCAATGCCGAAGCACAGGCCACCAATGATGGTTCAAACGCGTCTGATGGCGATGGCCACCAGCAAAACGCGGATTCCCAGGAAGAGTCCGGCGGCCGTGGCCGTCGGGGTCGGCGTGGCCGCCGCGGACGTGGGCGTGACGGCGATGCGCCGGCCAACAGCGCCCCGGCGACACCCGTCGAGCTGAGCCCTGACGACTTGAGCCATAAGCTCAACAAGAACCGGCCCCCGGCACAGCCTCCTGCGCCCATCGAGCTGAGCCCCGACGACTTGAGCCATAAGCTCAATAAAAACCGTGCTCCGGCGCAGCCCCCGGCGCCTGTGGTGCCAGTGGAACTCCCGCCCGACGATTTGAGCCACATTCTTAAACAAAGGCGCTCCAGCCGCCAGGCCAAGGAAGCTGCGCTCCAGAGTGGCGAAACGCCTCAAAGCGCGACGCCCGAACCCTCTGTAAGCCATCATCAGGAACCGCAACCCGTGGCCGTGGCCCCTGCCCCGGTTCAGGCAGAACCCACGCCAGCGCCAGCCCCGGAACCCATGGCAGCGGAAGAAACCCCCAAGCCAAAATCACGGCGGCCAGCCCCCTCGCGCAGTGCCATCACCGGTGCTCAGGCTGTGGTGCCCGGGCCCAAGCCGGCGTTGAAACCGGTGCCGGCCAAGCCATACACCGGGTTCCGGTCGTTGAAAAAAACAACGCCCGGCGGACCGGAACAAGCTGACGGCCAACCCAATGACAACAATGCTCCAGAAAAGGGATGACCCGGCCTCACATCCTGACTACAATAAAACATTCAACAATTAACCGGCCGTCCAGCCGGTCAACAATAACGGCGCAATCCATGGCATTTGGCAATAACAACGACGACCAAAAGAACGATTCCAGCGGGCAAAAGCCTGGCCGTACACCGCCTGCCCCCCAAGGCGGCTTCGGCAAATCCGGTTTGCTGTACCTGTTTATCGCGATTGGGCTTATCGTGCTGTTTGTTGTTTACAGCAGCAACAACAGCAACACCGAGTCCATCCCGATCAGCAACTTCATGTCCAATGCTGAGCAGAATCTTTACAAGCTCAACACCATCATCGTGGAAGACGATTCCATCACCGGCACGCTTGATAAACCCGCCCAGGGCGCGCAGCCGCGCCAGATGGCGCGCATCAGCCGGGAAAACAAGGGTATCTACACCTGGAAACTCCTGGAAAAGAAGATCCCTTACAAGGAACAGCCCTCTAACCCGTGGTTGATGAATTTTGTCGTCTTCTGGGGCTCCACGATCCTTTTTGTCGCCTTGATTTACTTCATCTTCGTCCGCGGCATCCGCAGCGCGGGCGGCGGTGCAGGCTTCCTGAACAACTTCGGCCGGTCCAAGCACAAACTCACCAATAAAGAGCAGTCCAACGTCACCCTCAATGACGTTGCCGGCATTGAAGAAGCCAAGGACGAAGTGGGTGAAATCATTGAGTTCCTCAAGAACCCCAAGAAGTTCCAGCGCCTGGGCGGACGCGTCCCCCGCGGCGTGCTGCTCATCGGTGAACCCGGCTGCGGTAAAACCCTCCTGGCCAAAGCCGTTGCGGGTGAAGCCGACGTCCCCTTCTTCTCCATCTCAGGCTCTGACTTTGTCGAAATGTTCGTCGGCGTGGGCGCAAGCCGCGTACGCGATCTCTTCAAGCAAGCCAAGGAAAGCGCCCCCTGCATCATCTTCCTGGATGAAATCGACGCCGTCGGCCGCAGGCGCGGTTCGGGCTTCTCATCCGGCGGGCATGATGAACGCGAACAGACGCTCAACGCCATCCTCGTCGAAATGGACGGGTTTGACTCCAACGACCAAATCATCGTCATGGCGGCCACCAACCGTAACGACGTGCTGGACCCGGCCCTCACCCGGCCAGGCCGCTTTGACCGCCAGATCCATGTGCACCTGCCCGACTTGAAAGGCCGCATCGAGATCCTCAAGGTCCATGCGCGCAAGATCAAGACTGGTCCGGACGTGGACATCGAACGGCTGGCCCGGGCCACCCCCATGTTCTCCGGTGCCGATCTTGCTGCGGTGATCAACGAAGCCGCCATCTCCGCGACCCTTGCCAACAAGGACTTCGTGGAACAGGAAGACTTGGAAGAAGCACGCGAGAAGGTCAAATACGGCCGGGCCCGCAAGAGCCGCAAAGCCGAAGAGCAGGATCGCATCGCCACGGCCTATCACGAAGCCGGCCACGCCCTGCTGCAGAAGATCGTCCCCTACGCAGACCCCCTGCACAAGGTGACGATCATCCCCCGCGGCCAGTCGCTGGGCTCCACGATGTTCCTTCCCGAGCGTGACCGTGACAGCCACGGCGCACGCTGGATGACCGCTCACATGCGCGTGCTGTGCGGCGGACGCATCGCCGAGCAACGCAAGACCGGTGATACCTCCTCAGGCGCAAGCATGGACATCTCCATGGCCACCAACTTCGCCCGCGCCATGGTTCTGCGCTTTGGCATGTCGCCTCGGCTTGGTTTCATCAACTACGCCGGCAACGACACCCGCCAATCCTTCGTGCCTGAAAAGGATTATTCGGACGTCACCGCCCGGATCATCGACGAAGAAATCAAGCGTTTCATCGACGAAGCGTACGATGAAGCAGAACGGCTCATCAGCCAGCACTGGGACAAGGTGGAAGCCATCGCGGAAGCGCTGCTGAAGCTCGAAACCCTCACCGCAGACGATGTGGACCGGATCATGCGCGGCGACACCATTGCCCGCTCAAGCATCACTGATCTGCTCAAGAACGAGCAGAACAAGCGCCCCACCCCCAAGCCCCCCGCAGCCCAGGACAATACGGGCGACCAAGGTGCGGGCGGCCCGGTCCCGGCCCCGGCCTGAGGCGACATCACATAAGTCCACCATTGCAAAGGCCTCCATCATGGAGGCCTTTGTCATTGGGATCGATCTTTCTTTTTGCCCCGAAGGGTCGCAGCAATCAGCCCGGGTTGAACGTGTATTCACGTGACGCCCCGGGTGGCGAGAAATAATGAACTCCTGATCTTTCGGCGGCCTTGATGGTCGCAGAAAGACCTCTCCACAACCCCAACCGCGGCCCGCCTACTTCTGCGCCGTAAGCACAAACCCGGGCCGGCCGATATTGGGGTTGTCCCACTCGGCAACGCTGCCGTCAGCCTGCTTGGGCTTCATGGGCGGATTCCTAAAAAAGCTTTCAAACTCGCGCGAGAAGATGCCGTCGTGAATGGTGGCGCGTTTCTTGTAGGGCACGTAGTTACCGATGTGCCAGAGGCTGTTGCGGTAAAGGAGATAGTCGCCGGGGTTCAAACGTGCCTGCACGGCGCCGGCCAACGAGGTGGTGTATCTCATGCATGCCAGTTCCGTTTCGACGGCGTCCAGGCCGGTGAGGTTCGGGCCTTCGATGGGACGCGCGGGGAAGCGGTTGAATTCATCAGGCGTATCGTCACGCAGGTGGCTGCCGGGGACAACCCATGTGCATTCGTCACCGTAGAGGGCAAGGTTCACCTGGTTGAAGTAACGCAGGTCCATCATCAGTTTGCGCCACTCGTGGGTCATCAGCCCGCGGATGTTGTCGCGCCAGTCCCGATGCCAGGCGGTGCAGTAAGGCATGTCGCGCGGCTCAAACAAAATGGCCATCGCAGTGCGCGTGCCGTGCGGGTCGGGCTGGCAGCCAAACACTTCGCCAAACAGGGCATCAAGGCCTTTTTGAAGGTTCGGGAGGCTGTGGTAATCATCAAACGGCTTCATGTCGATCGCGGCATGAGACGCGATCGGCTGCAGCCGCTGGGCCTGCGGGCTGCGCTCGCGGGCGATGGTCAGAGCAATGTCCGCTTGAGCGCGCAAATCTTTGATCAGGCTGCCAGGAAGCAGATCACGAAAGACGACAAAGCCGTCCCGGTGAAAGTCCGCAACATGCTGGGAAGTGATTTCAAAAGCCATAAGGCCGACTCCATGGTTTGGGGGCGATCAATCTTAATATACGCGCGAAAGATGAAGAGCATTTGAGTTCGCGGCTGTGCGTAAACCGGCGGTCTAACGGATGCGTGACGGATTCTGGGAGACAAGCGGGAAAGCAAAGCAAGAGAGGAGCAGACTTTTACCGCGAAGGCGCGAAGACGCGAAGTTAAGAGACGGAAAAGCGAGAGAAACAGAAAAGCTTACAGGATGCCGAAGTTGTAAATCAGAAGGCACAGACCCCAGCCTTCTGTTCAAAATTCTATCTTGGTCTCGTTAATCCTTCTTTTCGCCTCTTCCCTTCGCGTCTTCGCGCCTTCGCAATAAAAAATCCGCTCTTGGATTTCACTCTTTTCAATTGAGCCCGCAGAATCCCTCATGCACCTCGTCCCAACCCTCACGTCCCGCAAAACTTTCAAAAAAACCGCAATCTGGGTAATCTATTCACTCTCATTTTCAACCCTCAAACATGAAAGTCGGCTCATGTACAAGATTGCAGTCATCGGCGGCGACGGGATCGGTCCGGAAGTCACTGACCAGGGTCTGATCGTCCTGGAAAAGCTCTCCGGCAAATTCGGCTTCCAGTTCCAGGCCGACAAGAAGCCCTACGGCGGCGCACGCTACCTCAAGGACAAAATCGTCATCACCGACGATGAAGTTAACGACCTCAAGAACAACTATGACGCCATCTACCTTGGCGCGGTCGGCCGGCCCGATGTGGCCCCCGGCATCCTCGAACGCGGGTTGCTCCTGCGTCTGCGCTTTGAGCTTGACCAGTACATCAACCTGCGCCCCGTGAAGCTCTACCCCGGCGTCGCCACCCCTCTGGCCGGCAAGGGTCCCAAGGAAATCGACTTCGTCGTGGTGCGGGAAAACACCGAAGACCTTTACTGCGGCGTAGGCGGCTTCCTCCGCAAGGGCACGGCTCACGAAGTAGCCACCCAGGAAATGATCGCCACCCGGTTCGGCGTTGAGCGCTGCCTGCGCTACGCCTTTGATCTTTGCCGGGCCCGCAACCGGACCAAGAAGATCACGCTGGTCGCCAAGACCAACGTGCTCACGTTCGCGCACGACCTTTGGATGCGCGCCTTCACGGAAATCGGCACCAAGGAATATCCGGACCTCACCCGTGAATACCACCACGTGGACGCCTGCTGCATGTACATGGTGGCCAAGCCGGAAATCTACGACACCATCGTCACCACCAACATGTTCGGCGACATCATCACCGACCTTGGCGCAGCCATCTGCGGCGGCATGGGCGTTGCCGCTTCGGGCAACCTTAACCCCATGGGCAAGGCCTCCACAGGCGGCCTGGGCGGCACCGGCGGCCCCAGCATGTTTGAACCCGTCCACGGCAGCGCGCCCGACATCGCCGGGCAGAAGAAGGCCAACCCCTTCGCCGCCATCCTCTCCATGTCCATGCTCCTTACGGAGACGGGCCGTGTGAAGAAGGACGACAAGCTCATCAAGGCCGGCGAGCACCTCGAAGCCGCTGCCGTGCGCGTGTGCCCCCGCTTTGAAGGCAAGCCGATGGACCGCCTGCCCTACCCCACCGACGAAGTGGGCAAGATGATCCTGGCCGAGCTGTGATAAGTTCGTTGATCAAACCATCTTCACAAGGCGCCGTCTTAGCACGGCGCCTTGTTCATTTAAACGCGACCCCAACGTGCCTTGAACCGATGGTATGATCGCGCGTCAGACGATATATCGTTTCGATTTTCAGTCCCCCACCCATCCAAGGCTCATTCATGACCAAGCCCCGCGTATACGCCTATCTGGCTCTGTTGTCGGTCACGGCGTTGGCTGCTTCTTTACAGTCATTCGCCGGGGCTGCTGCACCGGAAAAGCCCGCCACCCCGGTGGCAGTTACGTCAACCCCCGCGGCCAAAGCGCCTGACGCCGGCCCTGCGTTGGGCACCACCATCGTCCACCCCAAAGACGGTGCGGTAATGGTGTGGGTGCCCGCGGGCTTCTTCACGATGGGCATTGACGCCCCCGAGGCGCAAAAGCTCGCGGAGTCTCTGGGTTACAAGGACGACGCCAAGTCCAAGGCGTATCAGAAGATCGCTGCTGAAGAATGGTTCCCCGCCCGCCGGGTATGGACCGAAGGCTACTTCGTAGACAAGTATGAAGTGCCGATGGACCAGTGGAACAAGTTCGTCAAAGAATCCAAGTACAACGAAAAGGCCAAAGTCAAAACCAAGGCCGGCAAGGAAACCGATCGAGCCCCCAAAATCCCCGCCCCCAAGCCGGATGATAAAGGCTCCATCGACGCCTACCCCGCCACCAGCGTGTATTGGGATGAAGCGCAGAAGTACGCCAATTTTTTCGGCAAGCAACTCCCCTCCGAAGCCCAATGGGAAAAGGCCGCACGCGGCACTGATGGCCGCATCTATCCCTGGGGCAATGAACCCTTGAACACCGATCTGGGCATCTTTGTCGATCTCAAAACCGGAAATACCAACCCCGCCCTCTACTCACCTGTTGGCAGCAAACCTAAAGGGGCTTCTCCGTGCGGCGCGATGGACATGGCCGGCAACGTCTACGAATGGACCAGCGATTGGTTTGAGCCCTACCCCAACAACCCCGAGTTCGAACGCCTGCTCTCCTACACCGGGCACACCAACGGCGTTCTCCGAGGCGGCTCCTTCTACCACGGCCCGCACTCCTACTCCTGCGCCAAGCGTTTTGGCTTTGAACCCCCGGAAACCTACTACCACGTCGGCTTCCGCACGGTCTGGACGCCCCCCGCAGGCTACTTTGAATCCGACCAGTTCAAGAAGGACCAGGAAGCCGTCAAAGCCCGCGAAGCCAAGATCGACGAAGGCCGCAAGAACCCGATAAAGCTGCCCGGCGGCTGGTGATCCTATAGGGTGG
>CAZIWA010000158.1:0-11851 GCA_964542875.1 uncultured Phycisphaeraceae bacterium | reverse complement strand
GCCGTGGGCTCAGCCGTGCGCTCAGCCGTGCGCTCAGCCGTGGGCTCAGCCGTGGACTCAGCCGTGGGCTCAGCCGTGCACTCAGCCGTGGACTCAGCCGTGGACTCAGCCGTCGAAGGCGGCATGGGGAATTATCTGAGCGGTATGTGGGCGTGTTGGTGGCTCTCCTACACGTCGTTCTTTAAAGAGGTTTGCGCGCTTGAAATTGAGGCTGGTTTGTGGGAGCGCGATCAAGCCTATGCAGAAGCCCAAATGAGTGCCGGATGGTGGTATCCGTATCCCGATTTCATCATCGTCAGCGACCGCCCAGCAGCTATTAACCGTAACGAACAAGGCCGCTTGCATAACGAGTCTGGCATGTCGATCAGCTATCGGGATGGCTGGGGCTTGTGGCACATCAATGGGCTTGAGGTTGACGAACAACTCGTCATGCGCCCCCAGACCCAATCCATCCAGCAGATCGAAAAAGAGAGCAACGAAGAACTCCGCGCCATCCGCATCGAGCGATATGGCTGGACCAAATACCTCGCGGAAATCAACGCCGCATGTGTCGATCTTCAAAAAAACCTCATTGAAGGAACCGTTGAAGCGCTTATGCGCACCGACCGCGGCGAACAACGTCTCGTCTGCACCTGTCCCACGGGCCGCGTCTTTGCCCTGGGCGTTCCTAAAACAGTCAAAAACTGCGAGCAGGCTCGGAACTGGCTTGCAGGAAACAACCCCTTCCGAGTTTTGGCCCGCACCTAAAGGAGCAATGCCATGAAGTCTAAAGCCTCTGAAGCCATCGTTTTAATTGAAGATCACGCCCGCACCGTCAAAGAAGGCAGGCATGAAACCGTAAAGCCGGGCCAGCCTTTTTCCTTCAACCCCGCCCATGAGGTGGGTGAAGGTGTGTGGCAAGGCGATCTGGGCATCGCAATCATCGCCGGAGTACCCGATGGATACGACCTGGTGAAGAAGCCCACCACCGCAGACCGCAAGCTTGTCCCGGGTTCTGAAGACGGGGCCAAGCATCATCTCGACTCTTTCGACGGGGTCAAGCTTTACCACCCCAAGGGCTGGGGCAAGGACATGGAGATGTTGGCCGGCCCTGTGCTGGTGGTGTCGAAGCCTCGCCAGATCGTCCACAGCGGCTCAGGCCAGCACGGCACGGTTGGGCTGTGCGAGGGCAACACCTACGGCATCACCTACCAGCGCGTTTGGGAGAACGAGGAAGCGCGTGAGCGCCGCTCCCGTGACTGATCCCTGTTGACGCCCCATGCCTCACCTCCACGGCCCGGCTTGACCGCCTGCCCGTGGCTTATCTGGAGTCCTTGCTCATGCAGCCCATCGACCCCGAAAAAGAATCCAACCCCGCCGCCTGTCTCCAGTGCGTCGCCGTGTGGCTGGTTATGGCGGCAATCGTCGCCGGGGCAATCGTTCACGCCATCCTCAAAGCCAAAGGAATCATATGACCCCTCGCCAAGTCCTCAACATTCTCAAAGGCCGTTTTCCGGGCCATTACATCCACATCTCGCAAACGGCTTGCCAGCTCGAAAACGGCAGTGACGTTGTGAAATTCTCAATCCAGATCGCCGAAGACATCTTTGCCGGATGCCGCACCTACACCGGCGCCAGCGCTGCCGAAGCCCTTGAGCTACTCGAAGCAGCCACCGCCCCCATCGTGTTCGATTGCCCCCGCAAAGTCGCTTGAACCCACACCCATGACCCACCGCCCAGCAAAACTCTGGACTCTGGCCCGCGAAAACCTCGCGCTGAGCTTCAGCTACGCCGACATCGACCGTGGATGGGTAATGGTCATGCATGACGAGCGCCGGGTGTACCGCGCATGGTGCGCCGAAACCTGGACTCCCATCCTCCTCACTGTCGGCCAAGCCCGCCAAGCCCTTAACGAAGCCGCCTACACCATCGCCGAATCCCGGCGCGAAAGAGCCTGATTATGACTCAGACACCCGTAAAACCCCTCGATATGCACAGCGGCTTAGTCGTTGCTGGACTGCAAGACGATGCCCCGCTCGTCCCTGTCAACCGCTCGCAGGAGGTGACAGGCCTGGCTGTAACCCTCTTGCCGGTCGACTCCATGATTGTCGTGCTGGATGAGTATGCAACCCGCCGCCGCGCCTTTCGTGATTGGCTGAAGCGGCACTTGAAAGAGGGCATTCACTTCGGCTACACCCCGGGCACAAAACCCCGCTACGACGAAAGGGGAAACATTCTCACCTGGAGCAAATCGAAGGGTAAAGACATTGCCATTAGCCCAGAGGAATGGACCGCTCGCCCAGGCTTGTACAAGGCTGGCGCGCAACTCCTCTGTGACCTGATGATGATCCAGCCGACATTTGAGGCAGACGAAGCTACTGCCCGCATGCTGGGGGTGAAGGGTGACCCCGCCGTCGTCATCAAATGCACCTTGATTTGCCGGGGCGGCCAGTTCTTCCCGGGTCGGTTGGCTGGCGACGTGTTGGGTGAGGGCCGCGGCGCCTTCTGTGTGGGCGAGAAGGGGATGAACGAAAACAGCGCGATCAAGCTGGCGCAAAAACGCGCCCTTGTCGACGCCGTAATCAACACCCTGGGGGTTGCCGATCTTTTCACCCAGGACATCGAAGACGCGAACCCTCCGGCACCGCCGAGCCCTCAGCCAGAGAAAGACCCGACTGCTCCACGCGCCCCCACCAGGTCCGAGCAGGCCCAGCAGCCCAAAGCTGAAGCAAAGGCCAAGACCCCAGCGCAACTCCTTCATGCTCAATGGGTGAAGGCCAACCCAGGCAAAAAGGTTGACGGCTTCCTCGCCTGGGTGAAATCCAAGCTGCCATCCATCCAGCGCGATACCGAGCCATCGGCCGAAAATCCCCTTACTGCCGACGACTGCGAAATGTTGGCCGCCATCATCCAAGAGGAGACCGGGCAATGAGCCAATCACCCACAAAAACCCTCAAGGATTTATTCGGCGAAGAACTTGCCGACGCTACCCAAGCCGAGCGCATCGACCGCTCCACGCTCGAACGCTGGCACGTCTGCCCAGCTCAGGCCCAGGCTTTTGAACGTGGCTTAGTCAAGGACCGCTCCCCCGACGCCGAAAGCGGGAACATCATCCATGACGCTATCAGCCACGCGACAAAGCTGGTTTACGAAGGGCACATCACCAAGCCCGGTGAGTTCATGGAAGCCGTCGAGGTTGCCGTCCTCACCGCCCGCCCCGATCTCCAGCAGTTGGCACACGACGGTGTGAAGTACATGGCGTACAAGATCGGCGCACGCCTTCTCTACCTGCCGAATGGGGAGCCTCGTAACACCCAAGACATCATGGCTTTCGATGGGGGGCCCGATGGCGCACGCGGACAGGTTGCGATTGAGTGGACCGTTGACGACAAACCTTACCTTTTGACGTGTGAACTCGACTTACTCCTCGCCACCGCCAGCGCCGAAGCTGTCGACCTGGACGATTACAAGACCGGGTTTGCGACATGGAACGCCGAAGACGTTGTCAGCAGCTTCCAGTTCGGCACCTTTTATCCATGGCTCGTTATGGCCCAATGGCCCGGCGCAAACCGCGTCACCGTCCGCATCATCAACACCCGCAAATGCGACATCTCGCCCGCAGTCGTGTTTGACCGGGAGAAATTTGTCAGCGCCGCCACGCTCCGCATCGAATCCGCCATCCGTACCCGCGCCCAATACATGGCGCCCGACGCACCCGCCGCGCCGGCATGGCCGAAGCCCGACTCATGCGCGACATGTGCCGCCTGCCACCTCTGCCCAGAGGTTACCGGCCCTGTGCGTGATGTTGCCACTGACCCCGCTGGCGC
This sequence comes from uncultured Phycisphaeraceae bacterium, assembly GCA_964542875.1. Lineage (GTDB taxonomy): Bacteria > Planctomycetota > Phycisphaerae > Phycisphaerales > Phycisphaeraceae > CAZGOM01. The sequence continues at coordinate 8,045 of CAZIWA010000158.1, read as the reverse complement.
CCTCCGTCAATACATCGCCCTCGACGCAGCGCTCAACTCCCTGCACAAAGCACTCGTCGCCCACGTCGACGTAAACGGGGATTTGGGAGTCGACGGCACTTGGTTCGGTGAAGGCAAGCCCAAGAAGGAAGCGAAGCCGAGCAAGTCCCTCTATGTGCTGAACGGTCCGCCACCCCTTCCAAAGGGCAAGCCCAAGAAGGAGGCGAAGCCGTCAGCGTCACCGCTTCCTACTCCCCACCCCGTGAACGAATCAGATATCAAGTATTGACCCCGCTTCTTTTCCTTTCCCCCACCCTTTTTAGGAGCCTTGACATGACCGCCGCAACTCTCGACCCGTCCCAAGCTGTCCCCACCAACACCGCCCCCGAGCCTGACACGCTGGCTGCCGTGGCCGCGGAAACCAACGCCGTTATGGATGCCATCGCCGTCGAGTTGGCATCCCTCAAAGTTGGCTCTGAACTGATCGCCATTGATGATGGAACCCGCCACGTCATCACAGATATTAAGCCAGAGCAAATCTACCTTGCTCCAGTGGGAAGCGACCAGTCGGTCTGGTACTTGCCCGAGGAAATCGGGAACCACTTCACTACAGCCGCGCTGATTGCCCTGACGGCAAGGGTGAACCCGACCACTCCCCAGCCCCAAGGCGACGGCACCCAACCGCGCGAAACGCCAGCCGTTGCCACCGCCGCCCCAGGCGAGGAGAAGCCCACTGGCCCCGTTATGCCGCTGAACGCCGCACAAAACGAGGAAGCGACCGTTGTAAAGCTCACCGCCGAGAACCGGGAGCCTGCCGCCGAGATTCACCACAAGGCCGACCAGCTCCGCATTGCCGACCTGGAGGACTACCAAAACCGCATCATCAAAGCAGAGGAAGCGGTCGGGGAGGCTGAAGGCGAATGGGACGCGGCCAAGAAGCGCGCCGCCGCCCGCAAAGCCGAGTACGACGACGCGGTAGAGGAGTTGCGCAAGGTCATTAAAGACCGCCCGGGTTCGACGCTTTGGACCCAGCCCAAGGCCGCCGCAAAGCCGGTCGATAAGGAGACGCCCAATGGGTCGAAGCCCTTTAAGCCCGAACCGTCGCCCGCTCCCGTTGCTGCTGAGGCCAAGCCCGTCAGTTCTGACGCCTGGCGCAATGAAAGCATCGACGGCTTCGTCGCCAATGGTGCCACCGGCAAAGACGTGGACCGCCTCAAAGCACACGGCATTAACACCGTTGGCGACTACTCCGACATGGCAAATAAGTCGCCCGACCACTGGCATAAAAACATCAAGGGCCTCGGCGCGACGGGGCGTGAGCGTCTCTGCAACGCCTTCGGCACCTGGTACATCAACTGGGAGCAGGCCAACAAGCCCGTTGTCGCGCCAGTGTCTGCACCGGCAGAAGCGAAAGCCGCGGCTACCGAGGCCGCGCCCGCGCAGGAAGCCGCCCCTGAGCCCGCGTCCGAGCCGTTGGCCGGCGGTGGCGCTGTCGGAGGCGGGAATCTAGGCGACATGATGGTGGCGGCTGTGGCGGAGTCTGCCGAGTTCACTGGCGAAAACATGATCGAGGCACACCGCGCCGCTGACCCTGCATTTTTCGAAGGCGCACCCGCACACGCCGTTCCATCCGACTTCACCCCCAGCGAAAAAGACACTGCGTTTGTCGAAGAGATCCGCGCCGCCAAGTCCATGCAGGGCAACACGCCGGAATCACTGCAAGGCCTGGACGCCCTGGAAGCCGACGCGCTGGCTTACGGCGTGAGCGCCAAGCGAAAACGCACCCTCAACACCATCAAGTCATCCCTGACCCCTGGCGAGCCGCCGACGAATGACCGGCCCGCCGGTGATGACGTGCCTGCCGATCCTCTCAACAAGTAACCCCCCCCCAGGCGCGTGATAGCCCCCGTCAGTCACGCAATGCCGTTAACAGTCGCGGGGGAGACGCCGGGCATGCCTTAACGGGCGTACCCGGGCTTAGAACCACCTCACTCCAAAGGACTCCTATGACTCCCGCCACCGCTCCGCCCCCTGTGAAAGAACGGCCCATCCTCTTCTCCGCCCCAATGGTTCGCGCCATCCTCAACGGCACGAAGACGCAGACGCGGCGGATCGTGAAAAATGGCGGTGATTACACGCACGCGGACCGTATAACAGACGCCGTGGATGGAGGTTATTTCTGGCGCTTCGCCTCCTCGGTCCCCGGCGGTATCGCCATGGCAGAGGACGAATGCCCTTACGGCCAACCCGGCGACCGACTCTGGATACGGGAGACATGGCGCCCAAAGGTTTACGTCGGCCTTGAAGGTGATTCTGTGGATGGCGTCGAAGTCACTTATGCCACGGATGGTAGCGCCAAATGGTTCCATGAACACGAAATACCTGAATCCTGGGTGTGTCCAATCGCCGCAAAAACCAGCAACGTCCCCTCCATCCACATGCCGCGCTGGGCCTCCCGGCTCACCCTTGAAATCACCGACGTGCGGGTAGAGCGGTTGCGGGAGATCAGCTACGAAGATTCGCTTCGCGAGGGCATCAAGCAAGCCGAGTCGGTGCCTTACGGGGATTACCAGCAAGACACCATCGACAACTTCCAGTCGCTTTGGGAATCCATCAACGGCCCCGGCTCATGGGACGCCAACCCCTGGGTTTGGGTTGTCTCTTTTAAGCCCATCGCTGCCTGAACCGTCGCCCCTCCTCCCTCCCCTGAAGGAAGCCCCGTGCCAAATCGCATGTTTAGAGATGGATTACTTGACTCTGACACCTTCAACAGGCTCACGCCTGATGAGCAGATGGCCTTTGTCCGCGCAATACTCGCCGCTGATGACGCTGGACGCCTGGACGCCCGATCAGAAATGATCCGCTCCAAAATGTACCCCGTCTCCAGCCTTCGAAACACCGACGCCGACAAGCTGATGGCCGAACTCCTCCGCGTGAAGCTCTTGTTGAAATATGAGGTGCAGGGCAAGCCCATCTATCAGATTCGCCGTTGGCAACGGTGCGGAAATGCGAGCAAGTCGAAGTTTCCTAATCCCGATGGTACGTACACCATCCATTACACCGAAGTGCTTACCCGAGACGAGAAAGGAAGTCGGGAGTTTGTGACCCTCTCCCTGGACAACAGCCTGTTAGATGGGGTGCCGACCCCATGCCGACCCCATGCCGACCCCATGCCGGTCAATCCCCCAACGTATAACGAAGACGAGAAACGAGAAACGAAGACGGAGACGAAGCGCTTGTCAGCGCCGAAACCCCCGCCTCTGACCTGGACAGAATCCGGATGGCAGAACATCCCTGACGCTCTCGCTGAATCATGGCGCAAGGCATACCCAGGCGTAAACGTCGACGGCCAACTAGCGAAAATGCATGCATGGATGATGGCAAATCCGACTAAGCGCCCAAAGTCCAGCTATGCCAGATTCATCACCAATTGGCTTTCAAAAGAGGTTCCGGCACCAGGGGTCGGGCAACTTTTCACCCCGAACGCCGGACGTACCGCCGCCGGCCTCTCACCTCGCGCCCTCCACGCTGAGTTGTCGGCATTGGATGCGAGGGTTTCAGGCAGGACATACCGCCGATCAGACCTCAAATTCTCGAACGACGGCGTAGAAGTCCCAGGGGTCGGCCTGGTCCCCATCGCTCGTTTTGGTGAAATCGCCCTTGTGCAAATCGGGGGTGGAGCATGAGCCAAAACACACAGCCGCGCCGGGAATCGCTCCCCACTTTGTTTGCGAAGTTACCGCCCACCGCCCAAGAGGCCGAAGTTAATGTCATCGGTGCGATTTTCAGGGGCCCACGTGTCATTGCCGACGTGTGCGAAGCTGTTAGCCCGGGTGACTTTACCCAGCCAGATCTTGCCCAGTTGTTTCGGGTGCTGGTGGACCTCCACCAGACCGGCCAACCCATCGAACCCAATGCTGTGCTCACTGTCATGCAAGCTCAAAACCTTGTGGCGGGCGAGTTTGTCGAGAAGCTTTCAGACAGGATCATCTTTTGCATTGAAAGCACGGTAAGCGCAGCCGCCGCCGCGTATTACGCACGTCAGGTCCGGGCATGTGCCGACCGCCGAAAAGCAATCAATGTGATGTGGGACGGGCTGAACGCGTTGTACACCACCGCCGCGCCAACTGAGGAGGTCGCAGACGCCACAGCCTCCCAACTCATGGCCTTCGATGGGGAGGCGGCAGTTGAAATCCTGACCATGCCTGAACTGATTGAGCCCGCGTACTTGGAGATTCAGGCCCGGGCCGAAGCAGGGGTAGATAAGCCGATGGGTTTGGGAACTGGATTACCCGACATCGACAATATTCTTGGGGGTTTGGAAGAGGGGTCGCTTACCGTCGTTGCCGCTCGTACCAGCGTTGGCAAGACGGCGTTTGCCCAGCAAGTCGTTGAACACATCGCCGCAAGTCAATCACCGGCAGGAAGCGTCTCCCTTGAAATGTCACGCCATCAACTGGCATACCGGCTGATGGCGTCGAAGGCGCCGCTGCCCAATAGCCTTCTCCGTCGCCCAACCCGCATGACAGACAATGATTGGACCCGCCTGAATGAAGCGGTTGGGGCCCTGCAGTCCGTGGGACTCTTCACCGCCATCGCGCCGGGATGCACCCTTGAAAAGCTGATGGGCATTGCCCGTCGGATGCACAGCCGCGGGGTTCGTTGCCTGATGATTGACCATCTGGGGCTGATGCGCACTGCCGGTCGGAAAAACAGCAGCCGTAACGATGACTTGGGGGAGATCACCAAGGGCATCAAGTACATGGCACTGGACTTGAAAATATCGGTTGTTCTGTTGTGCCAGCTCAACCGCATTGCCGCCACCGAAAAACCCGCCCTTCACCATCTGCGGGAGTCCGGCCACATCGAAGAAGACGCCGACAACGTCGTGTTGCTGTGGCGTCCGATGATGGCGGAAAACACCCAAACAGACGGTCTATTGCCCCCCGAACAAGAGCGGGCCGTTGCCATCATCGCAAAAAACCGACAAGGCCCGACCGCTGAAATCGACATGGTTTATTTCCCTCCCTTGGTGAAGTTCGGCTGTGTCGCCCGGGGATACGGCAACGCTTTCGGACGCACCTAACACCCTCATTGTCAGCAAGGAAGCACATGCCCACAGTCATCAAATTCAGAGTCTTTGGGGAGCCGAAGGGCCAGCCGCGGCCCCGGGCCTTCTCCCGCGGGGGCCATGCCCGCATGTACGACCCAGGCACCGCCGAGGGGTGGAAAGGCTGCATTGCGCTGGCTGCCCGGGATCTAATCCCACCGTCACCCATACAGGGGCCCGTGGAACTCGACTTGTTGTTTTTCATGCCGCGTCCTCAGACCCTTAGCCGGCGCAAAGACCCCCGGGGCGATCTGCCCTGCACGGCCAAGCCTGACATTGACAACCTGGCGAAGGCTGTGATGGACGCGATAACCGCCCTGGGCATCTGGCAGGACGACAAGCTCGTCACCGCAACGTATTTCGAGAAGCGGTATCACGAAATCGGCGGTCGCCCGGGGTGCTTTGTGGAGATTCGGGAGGTGACGCTGTGAAAGTTCTCATTGCATGTGAATTCAGCGGGACAGTCCGGGATGAGTTTATCCGGCGAGGGCATGACGCCATGTCTTGCGACCTCCTCCCATCCGAGACGCCCGGTCCTCACTATCAGGGAAATGTTATAGACATTTTAGGGGGGGGGGTATCAGCTAATGATTGCTCACCCGCCATGTACTTATCTTTGTTCGTCGGGTTTGCACTGGAATAAGCGTGTACCCGGACGCCAGCAGAAGACGATGGAAGCGCTTGATTTTGTTCGGCGTCTCTTGAGCGCCCCCATCCCATTCATCGGTCTTGAAAACCCGGTGGGTTGTATTGGCACCCAAATCCGCAAAGCGACCCAATATATACACCCCTATGAATTTGGAGAAGACGCCAGCAAGAGAACTGGCCTTTGGCTGAAGGGCTTACCGAAGCTAAAGCACGGGACGCGATTCCCGGGCCGGTGGGTGATGTGGAATGGGAAGCTGGTGGAACGATGGTCAAACCAGACGGACAGCGGCCAAAGCAATCTAGGGCCATCCGAAGACAGGGCCGCTCAGCGAAGCGTGACATACCCGGGAATCGCCGCCGCCATGGCCGATCAATGGGGGCAAGCCGTCAGCGTCCCGCAAACCCTTTTTGATCGGGTTGCAGTATGAACAAAGTAATCCACAAATCCACAACCTCACTCACCGCCCGGGACTCCGTCCGCCTCACCGTCAAGCGCCGAACACGTCCCCGTATCGACGTCTCCGCCTGGGGCTCCCGATGGAGCATGCCGCCAGCCCAAGCCCGCCGACTCGCCCAAGCACTCACCGAAGCCGCAAACGCCGCCGACCAAACCGCCAGCTCAAACCACAAGGAACCCACATGAGCCTCGAAACCGAAATCTTGAAAGCCTCTCCCGCCGAACTGCTCGCCGCTCTCTCTCTTCGTCTCGCCACTATTCAAGCCGCCCCCGTCTCCCTGGCTCCTCCTGTTGAGTCAGAAAGAAAGGGCTTGCTTACGCTCACCGAAGCCGCCGCGCTTCTGGGCCTGGACCGAACCGTTAAGCATCCAGAGAAGGCGGTTTTGTACATGTGCAAGACGGGAAAACTGATACCGATACATATAGGCAAAAGTGTGATGATTGACCCAAAGTCGATTGATGATTTGGTTGGGAGAAAGATAACTTGAAAACCATGACGACCAACAATCTACAACTCGAACGGGACTCCAAGGGCTATTACCGCACCCGCTGGTATGACGACAACGGGAAGCGGCAAACCAAGGGATTCGGTAAGCACAAGGCGAAAGCCGTGAACGCCTTCAACCGCTTCCGCGCTGAGTGGCTTACCGCCCCCAAAACCAGAACGCCCGACACAGAAGGGCCGCTCACACTCCGCGCCGCTTGGGCGCTGTATTTTGAGCATGCGAAGGGCTATTACTGTCACGCTGACGGAACGCCGACCGGCGAAGCTGACAACATCGAAGACGCTTTTAACTTCGTGTTGGAGCTTTACGGCGACGAGCCCGCCGCTTCCTTCACTTCGCTGATGCTGGAAACCGTTCAAGGGGCCATGCTGAAGAAGAAACACGCCGTCAGCACGATCAACAAGCGAATCGACCGCATCAGAAACGCCATCAAATGGATTTCTAAAAAGCGCCTTATCCCTGCTTCTGTCTGGCATGAGACTTTGACCGTAGAAGCCGTGAAAAACGGGCGGGCCGTTGAAGTTGATGGAAAGTTCATCATTCCCGTACAGCCCCCTAAAGTTAAAGAGGTTCCCGTCCCTTATATCAATCAAGTCCTTTCGCATCTACCGCCGACGCTGGCCGCGATGGTCTGCTTTGGGTATTGGACTGGCGCGCGTCCGGGCGAGACTTGCCGCCTCACCACCGGGCAGATTGACATGTCGGGAGAGGTGTGGACCTACAGGCCTGGACGCCACAAAACGACGCACCACGGAAAGGAAAGGGTTGTTCTTATTGGTCCCCAGGCTCAGGACGTTATCCGGCCATTCCTCAAGACCGATCTTTCGGCGGCGCTTTTCTCCCCAGCTCAGACAATGAAAGAGCGCGCCGCCATGAAGCAGGCGGCGTACGATCCAAAGGAAGCCAAGTCACCCGGCGACTACAGGACATGGCCCAGCTATCTTGAGCGCAAAGCCAACCGGCAAGATACGGGGCGATACCGGGACTTTTGGGATGCTCGCGCCTTTTGCCGGGCCGTCGCCAAGGTGTGCGACGATCACGAAATCCCGCGCTGGAGCCCCAACAAGCTACGCCACAGCGCCGGTACGCGTGTCCGCAAGGCTGAGGGTTTAGAGGCAACGCAAGTCATTTTGGGGCATGCCGACATCGCCACGACTCAGATTTACGCCGGGCCAGACCTAGAAGGCGCAATCAACGCCGTTAAGCGGGTTGGGTAGAGAATTGGGTAGAATCGAGTTATCCACAATCTAGCGTGGATTTCCATAAATGACATAACCCCTTGCAATGCAAGGGGTTATTTAAGGGAGGCCAACGGGGCTCGAACCCGCAACCCCAAGGATCACAA
>CAZIWA010000157.1:0-11863 GCA_964542875.1 uncultured Phycisphaeraceae bacterium | reverse complement strand
CCCGATACCCCGGGTGCATGTGCCGACAAATACCCCAAATGCTTTTACCCTGGTGATGTTGGGCTGGGTTTTGGGGTGCTGAGCTGCAAGCGGGAGGAATTGCGAGTGCAGGGATTATCCACTTTGATTGTTATTTCTGTCTTGACAGAAATAATGGACGTAATAGATTGGGTGGACAAGAAAGGAGGGGCGTATGGACCGCGAGATGAATGGAAGGAATCGTGAGAAGCGTGTTCATGTGCCTGAGCTGACCATGGGGGAAGCGGTGCGGGAAGTGGCGCTGCCTTTTGTGGGGTTTGGGGTGGTGGCGGGGATGATGTGGGCGGGCACGTGGTGTGGTGTGGCGGCAGCGACAGTGGTGGGGTTTGCGCTGTGCATCCGGCTGGCGCATGACCTGCATCACCATGCGCTGAGGCTAAACCGGGGGGTGAACGATGTGCTGCTGACGGTGCTGAGCCCGATGATTTTGTCATCGATGCATGCGGCCCGGCGGGCGCATGTGGCGCATCACCGGGACCCGATGGGGGAGGACGATCTGGAGGGGGAATCGGGTCGATTGGGTTTTTGGGGTGCGCTTGCGGTTGGCGCCGTGGCGGTGCCGAGGCTGCATGTGAAGGCGGTGCGGGATGCCAGGGCCTGGGAGCGAGGCGTGATCCTGGCGGAGACGGGTTTGGCGCTGGCGGCGGTGGGTGTGTGGGTGTGGGCGGCGACGCTGTGGCCGGTGGTGTGGGTGTATCTGGGTGTGATGGCAGGTGCGCATGCGTTTTCGCCGATGGTGGCGGTGTGGGCGGTGCATCGGGGGTCGGGGGATGGAGGCGCGGTGTCGCGGACGCAGGAATCGCGGGTGTTTCATTTGCTGACGATGGGGCTGTTGTATCACCTGGAACACCACCGTTACCCGGGGGTGCCGACGTGCCGGCTGCACCTGGTGGCGCGGGAGATGCGTGTGCGGGGTGAAGGGAGAGAACAGATTTTGCCGACGCTTTCGGGCGGCCGAGGTTACGGGGATCCGGGGGCGGGGTGTGGGGGGCGCGGGTACTTCCGGGGTTTGGAGGCGTAGCTTCCGACCACCCGCAGGAAAGGGAAGAACCGGCCACGATGCCGGTTTTTTCGTTTTGGGGGGAGGAAAGACAAGAAGCAATAAGAAGGCGTTTGCACCGGGGCCTACGCGCCGGGGAGCGCTGCGACCCAGGCTGTCATAAAGCCGGGCTTTAGCCCTTAAGAAAGCGCAGATACAGAGGAAAACATGCTCACGCGGATGCGCCGCATGGCGCCGGGAATTGAGGGTTCCAGTGTTGTGGTGTTAAGGGGTGGTGCCCCAGAGGAACTGGAAGTTGGCCAGGGCGGGGTTTACGCCGGTGACGGCTGGATAGTAGTGGCTGCGGGGTGCGACGTGGCCGTCGAAATAGAGGAAGTTGGCTTTTTCGTTGGCGAAGAGGTGGCGAAAGGCAGTGGCCCCCCAGGCTGCGTAGCCGGGGTCTCCATCGATGTTCCAATCGAAATGGACGCTGGTGAAGCCGACAGCGTAGGTGTGGGCATCGACCATGAGTCGCGCATCCGATGGGGTGAAGGGCCGGGGTGCGCTGAAGCCTTTGCGGGGCGGGTTGGTGGTGCCCAGAAGGTTGCCGGCGACGGACCAGTTGATGGCATAGCTGGTGCCGATCCAGTCGTTGTCCCAGCTTGTGTAGGGGGCGAGGGTGGGGTGATAGGCGTTGGAGGGGATCTCGGCGGGGCATTCAAAGACGGCGTAACGGTTCATAAAGAGCCCGGAAATGACGCCGGCGCGGAGGCGAGGAGTGCCGAGATAACCCATCTGGCCGAGGGTGGAATACCAGCTTTTCTGGCTGCCGGAGCCGAGGATGGCGGGGACGTAGTCGGAAAAGTCCGTTGCGTATTGGGCGAAGGCGATGCCGATTTGACGCTGATTGGAGGCGCATTTGGCCTGGTGGGCGGTTTTGCGGGCGCGGGTGATCTGGGGGGTGACGAGCGAGAGCAGGACCATGACAATGGCGAGGACGACAAGGAGTTCAACGAGGGTGAATGCCTTTTGTTTTTGATGGTGCATGGGAGTCTCTTTTTTTTGGGCGCGGTGGATGTTTAGATGAAATGCGAGATGTGCAACGCGCGTTGTAATTGGGATTTTACAGATTGGGGCGGGGGATACAAGGGGATGAGGAGGGAATTACGAATTATGAATTGGGGAAGGACAGGAGCCAGACCGGTTTGCTTGTGGTGCGGGTTGGTGGTTTGTGGAGTGTTGGAGGTGGCGTGGTGAGCCTCGCGGACTCGGCGCCATCCTGCATTTGCAACCTGTTCATAAAAGTGGAGGGACACCACAAAAGACAGACGACCGGCGGTGTGCCGGTCGTCTGTTGGAATTGAGCTGAGTGACGAGGCGTTTGGGGATTAACCCTTGGCCATCTTTTCGGCCTTCTTGCGAGCGTCTTCGAGGGTGCCGACGTACATGAAGGCACCTTCGGGGAGATCGTCGCCTTCGCCGTCGCAGATCTGCTTGAAGGCTTTGATGGTTTCCTTCAAGGGGGTGTAGATGCCGGCCATGCCGGTGAAGACTTCGGCGACGAAGAAGGGCTGGGAGAGGAAGCGTTCGATCTTACGGGCGCGGCGGACGACGAGTTTGTCGTCTTCAGAGAGTTCATCGACGCCGAGGATGGCGATGATGTCCTGGAGGCCCTTGTAGCGCTGGAGGATGGATTGAACGCGGCGGGAGACGTTGTAGTGTTCTTCGCCGAGGATGCCGGGATCGAGGATTCGGCTGGTGGAGGCGAGGGGATCGACGGCGGGGAAGATACCCTTTTCGGCGATACCACGGGCGAGCACGACGAACGCGTCAAGGTGGCTGAAGGTGGTGGCGGGTGCGGGGTCGGTCAAGTCGTCAGCGGGCACATAGATGGCCTGGACGGACGTGATGGCACCCTTTTCGGTGGAGGTGATACGTTCCTGGAGTTCACCCATTTCGGTGCTGAGGGTGGGCTGATAACCAGCGGCGGAGGGCATACGGCCCAGGAGCGCGGACACTTCGGAGCCGGCCTGTGTGAAACGGAAGACGTTGTCGACGAAGAGGAGGGTTTCCTTACCGGAGGCGTCGCGGAATTCTTCGCACATGGTGAGGCCGGAGAGGGCGACGCGGAGACGTGCGCCCGGCGGTTCGTTCATCTGGCCGAAGACCATTGCGACGCGGTCAAGAACGTGGACGGTTTTGCCGGAGGCGTCGGTGAACTGGGCTTCGCCCATTTCGAGCCAGAGGTCGTTACCTTCGCGGGTGCGTTCGCCGACGCCTGCGAAGACGGAGTAGCCGCCGTGTTCGCGTGCGATACGGGCAATCATTTCCTGGATGATGACGGTTTTGCCGACGCCTGCGCCGCCGAAGAGGCCGATTTTGCCACCGCGGACGAAGGGGCAGAGGAGGTCGATGACCTTGATGCCGGTTTCGAGGATCTGGGTTTTGGGGTTGAGGTCGACGAATTCCGGGGGAGCCTGGTGGATGGAGCGTGTTTTGGTGGCGTTGACGGGGCCCTTCTTGTCGATGGGCTGTCCGAGGAGGTTGAACACGCGGCCGAGGACGGCTTCGCCGACGGGGACGCGGACGGGGGCGCCGGTGTTAACAACGGTCATGCCGCGGGTGAGGCCGTCGGTGGAGCCGAGGGCGACGGCGCGGATCTGTCCGCCGCCGAGGTGCTGCTGCACTTCGCCGACGAGGTTGATTTCGATCCCGTTGGCATTGCCTTTGATCTCAATGGCGTTGTAGATCTCGGGGAGCTGTGACTCGGGGAATCGGGCATCGAAGGTCGAGCCGATGACTTGGGTGATAACGCCGGTTGCGGCCATGGTGCGTGTCCTTGAGGGAACCTTAAGTTGCAAAAATAGGTGAAAGGGCTGCAAAGCCCCAGACCCATGAGGCCTATAAGGATAGTTGGTTGGCGGGTGCTTGCAAGTCGGCTGAGGGGTGAAATGGGGTGGGTGTGGCGATGTGTCACGGGTGAAGAAGGGTCTGGGGGCCGGAGTTCAGGGTTCGGGGCGCGGAGCAGGAAGTAGGGGATTTATTGGGGGCTGGCTGAGGGTTTTGTTGCATTTGTGAGAAGAAAGAGTGCTTAAGATGGTCACTTACTTCAAGTTTATGGGGTGAGTATGGCGACCAACGGCAACGACACGCAGAAGCATTTGTGGGAATTCCGGTGGGTGCGGGACTTGCTGATCCTGGCGGTGATCGGGCTGCTGCTGATGCTGATCTACATGGCGCGGGCGATTTTGATCCCGGTGCTGATCGGGCTGGTGCTGGCGTACATCTTCAATCCGGTGATCACGTGGCTGCATGTGCGGCTGAAGATTTCCCGGGCGGTGGCGACATTGATGCTGCTGGCGGGGATGTTCTTCGGGGCGGCAGGGCTGCTGCTTTACTTTGGCCCGCTGGCGGTGAAACAGACGTCTTCGCTGATCGATACGAGCTTCAAGTACATCAACAAGGTGTCTGCGGAGGTGCCGGAAGTGGCGCAGATCCGCGACCAGTTGATGAATGCGTTTAAGGCGAAGGTCCGGCACGAGGAGTGGCGTGAACAAAGTTCACTGCCGGAGAGCGAAATACCGACGACGCAAAGCGCGACGCAGCCGACGCTGGAGAGCCGGGAGGTGGAGGCGTACTTCAACGGGACGCCGTCGACCCAGGAGGCCTCGACGCAGGAGGCGTCTACGCAGCCGCAATCCCAGCCGGCAGAGGTGACCAAGACGGATTTGATCAGCGCGGCGTCGAAGGTGAACTGGTCGGGATTGTTTGCGATCCTGCTGGGGTCGCTGAGCCTGGGTGTGAACGTGCTGGGTTACACGATCGGCATCGTGGGGTATGCATTGCTGGCCATCGCGCTGGTGACGTTCTGCTTCTTCACGTTCAGCTGCAACCTGCAGAAGGTGATCGACACGGTGGCGCAGTATGTGCCGACGGCGTATCAGGCGGAGACGTTCCGGATCGCCAAGAAGATGGACCTGACGATCGCGGCGATCGTGCGCGGGCGTTTGATCCAGTCGGTGTCGCTGATGGTGATGCTTTCGTTTGGGTGGTGCATCGCGGGCGTGCCGTACTGGCTGCTGCTGGGCGTGGTGGCGGGGGGATTGAATATCCTGCCTTACGCGGCGTCTGTGGGCATGCCGGCGGCGATCCTGGCGGTGTGGGTGAGCCGTGCCAGCGGCGGGCTGCCGTTTGATGTGATGGCGATTTTCGTGTGGCCGTCGGTGGTGTACCTGGTGGCGCAGTTTATTGATGGCTGGGTGATCGAGACGTGGGTGCAGGGGAAGGCGACGAACCTGAGCCCGCTGGGGGTGCTGTTGTCGGTGTTGATCGGGGCGTCCATCGCTGGCGTGGCGGGGATGCTGCTGGCGATCCCGGTGGCGGCGTGCCTGAAGATCGTGTTTGAGGAGTTTGTGCAGCCGAGACTGATGGCGTATCTGCACCGCAAGGGAGATGGGGATGGGGCTGGGGTGTGAGGAGGGGGGATTAAGAGGATTCAGGAGAAGAGGGGGCAGATTTTTAACACGATTAACAAGATTGAGCAGGATTTACATGCTTGGTTTTGGTGGATGGGGGCGTGCAGTGCAGGGAGCGGGGGGCAACGGGAAAGGGGACCAGGCTCTCGCAGAGGAGGAGAGATTCCGGTGGGGAGATGGGGCGTTGATGTGGTTTGTGGGTTTGAAGGGCGTGGGGCGTGGCGGGCCTCGGGGACTCGGCGCTACCCTACGAGAACCTGCCGCTCTTATGAGCGGATGCGGGTGAGCATCCAGGTGGCGACGGGGAGGAGGAGGACGATGGGGAGCCAGGCGGCGGCGATGGGGTTGCCGGCGATGGGGGACTGGATGAGCATGACACCGGTGCCCCAGACGCCGATGCAGGTGGCGGAGGCCATGAGGCCCTGGACCATGAGGTTGGCGGGCTCGCGCAGGAGGAAGAAGGGGAGGCCGATGAGGAGAACTAGAAGGTTGACGGCGATGAGGCTAAAGCGCCCGTGTATGACGAGGATGACCTGGCGGGTGTCGATGCTCTTGTTGCCGGTGAGGGTGAGCATTTCCTGAAGGCTCATGAGCCGGAGGAAGAAGGGGTTCTGGCGGGCGATGAGGACGGTGGGGGAGAGGTTTGAGGGGAAGCTTTCCAGGGATTTGGAGCGGAGTTCGCCGTCTTTCTGGAAGCGGAAGACGCCGTCCTTCAAGACCCAGTGCTTGCGGGTTTTGTCCCAGACGGCCTGGCTGGCCTGGACGCTGGAGAGGGCCATGCCGGATTTATCGCGAACCATGACGACCAGGTCGGTGAGGGTGCCGGTGGCGTAGGAGAAGTTGGTGGCGGCGAAGAGGTTGCCCTGTTCGTCGGAGATGAAGCTGACGGGGACGCGTTCGACGTGGGAGGGGTCTGCGCCGCGGCTGCGGAGGAGCATGGGCGCGAGCTTGGGGAGCATGTATTCCTGCACGGGGAGGGCGCAGAGGTTGATGACGAAGGAGGCGGCGACGACGGGGAGGGCGACGCGGTAGAGGCTGATGCCGCCTGCGATCATGGCGAGGAGTTCGCGCTTCCTGTAGAGCTGGGTGAAGGTGAAGCCCATGGCGGCGACGCAGAGGAGGCCGACGAAGTAGACAAAGAGGAGGGTGAGGATGGGGAGGTTGTAATCCAAGGCGGCCCAGACGGTGCCAAGGAGGAGGTTATCCCAGAGGGAGGGGGCGAAGGTTTTGCCGCGCATGACGTATTCGTCAAGGTCGACGACGAGGCTGACGAGGAGGAAAAGGACGGAGAAGATCGCCGCGAGGATGGCGAAGTTAAAGAGGAAGTGCCTGAGGATGTACCGGTCGAGGGTGCGCATGGTTCAGGTTTTGGCCAGACCCCGGTAAAGGATGAAAGTGGCGAGGGTGGTGATGGCGGTGCCGGACCAGAGGATGATCTGGCCAAAGAGCAGGGAGGAGTCGGGGTCGCCGACGAGGTTGGTGCCGGTCTGGACGAGGATGACGGTGAGGGTGGTGGTGAGGAAGATCCAGAAATAGACTTCGAGAGGCCGCCGCCGCTGCATGCGGATGGCCAGGACGCAGGCGCCGACCATGATGATGCAACTGATGACGGAGGTGGCGGCGCGGCGGTTCATTTCGGCAGTGACTTTGCGCACGACGCGTTGGATGGCGAAGTCGATGTCGCCAGCGCGGGCGTGGAGGGGAGAACCTTTGGGGTTTGCCGCTTTGAGTTTTTCGGCGAGCTGGGGGCCGGGGAGATCCAGGAGTTTCTGGGCGATGGGCTCGACGGCGGTGGCGCGGGGGAGCTTCATCTCCGTGCGCTTGCTGCCCTGGTTGGTGGTGAGGTTGGCCAGCGTGGTATCGATGAGGGTGATGTTGAAGTAGGGTTCAAGATCAAGGTCGTCGGACTGTGCCTGGAGCTTGATGGTTTTGGCTTTGTAGCGGCGGCGTTCCTGCTTGGAGTCCCAGACTTCAATGTAGGCTTCGTCGCCGGGGAGGCCGACGACGGTGAGCTCATTGCCCTTGATGCTGGTGACTTTGCCGCGAAGCCGGTAGCGCTGGCCGTCGACCGGGGAGACGAGCCAGGCGCCCTTGCCCTGGGACTGCTCCAGCGCCTGGGCGGTGAGGCGGGTGAGCTCCAGCGGGAAAAAGGGTTTGGCAGAGTTGGTCTTGGCGGTTTTGACGTCGGAGTTGATCTCGGGGTAGGACTCGGGATGGGCGCGCAGGGCCTGGAGGTCGTTGTAGCTCAGGGGTTCAAACCGGTTGGCGATGGGCTGGCGAATCATGAACGGCTGGAGGAGGGGTTCCTCGACAGCGGCGTATTCTTCTTTTTCGGCGTTGTAGTAGCTGGGGTTTTTGAGCTGGAGGGTGGCCCAGGTCTGCTTGTCGACCTGGAAGGTGAGGATGTCGGCCTGCTCGGCGGTGCCGTAGAAGCGGACGCGCTTGGTTTCCGGGTTGTTGACGACGAGGGCGACGCCTTTAAGGAGGATCATCCGGTTGGGCTGGTTGGCGGCGCCGGGAATGATGGGTGGGGCCTGAGAGTCGTCGGCGGAATCGGCGTGGAGAATGGCGTCGAGCTTGCCGCGGCGGATTTCCATGGGTTGGCCGTTTTTGACCTTGGAGACGAGCATTTTGGGGACGTCCTGCTCCAACTGACGCTGGGCCAGGGCCAGGGACTTGGGGATGACCCAGTGGTTGAGCCACAGCAGGGTGAAGGCCATGAGGATGCCAAGGATGGCGGCGGGGCCGAGGATTTTAGGGTAACTCATGCCCGAGGCGCGGCAGGCGAGGACCTCGTTTGAGTTCACCATGCGCAGGTAGACCAGGCACCCGGCGAAGGCGGCGGCAAAGGGGAGCGTGAAGGTGACCATCGAGGGGATGGTGTAGAAGATGAAGCTGAGAAATGCCGAAACGGTGAGAAGGCCTTCACTTAATGGCTTGATGGCAACAGCCGCGGACGTGAGCACCACGAGCACGGTGAGGCTCAGCACGAGGAGCTTGAGGAGATCAAAGAGGATGTATCGGTAAAGCGTCCAGGGCATGGGGAAGAAGTTGAAATTTATGAATTATGATTTATGAATTGGGCGGAGGGAGGCGGGGGGTGTTTGGCCGTTCATGGGTCATAGTTCATACGTGGTGTGGGCCCTTGGGTGCGCTGGGGTTTGTTGCGGAATGCAATAGTTTATGTCATTTGGGCCTGTGGTTCAGGCGATGGCCTTGTTTTGGACGGATTGGAGTTTTTTGATGCCTTTGGCGGCGAGGGCCAGGAGTGCATCGAGCTGGGTTTTTGAGAAGGTGCCGTGTTCGCCGGTGCCCTGGACTTCGATGAACTGACCTTTGGCGTTCATGACGACGTTCATGTCGACTTCGGCGCGGACATCCAGGGGGTAATCCAGGTCGAGGATGGGTTTGCCGTCGATGATGCCGACGGAGATGGCGGCGACGGGGCTGATGATGGGGTTTTTGGCGATGAGGCCTTTGGCCATGGCGTGTTTGATGGCGATGGCGAGTGCGACGTAGCCGCCTGTGATGGAGGCGGTGCGGGTGCCGCCGTCGGCGAGGAGGACGTCGCAATCGACGGTGATCATGACGGAGGGCATTTTTTCGAGGTCGACGGCGGCGCGGAGTGCGCGGCCGATGAGGCGCTGGATTTCGGTGGCGCGGCCGTCGGGGCCGCGTTTTTTGCGGTCAGGGGTGGAAGCGGGGTGCATGGTGTACTCGGCGGTGACCCAGCCCTTGGGTTTGACTTCGGGCTTCTTGGGATCCGGCAGGAGCCACTTGGGCACTTCCTTTTCAATGCTGGCGGTGCAGAGGACCTTGGTATCACCCTGGGTGATGATGACGCTGCCGGCTGCGGCGGTGATGAAGGGGGTGATGGTGGTGGGACGGAGCTGGTCGGGTTTGCGCATTTTTAGGGTCTGGGGTCTAGGGTCTAGGGTCTGGTCAGAACGGAGGGAGAGGGTCAGGCGGGGGGGAGGCGGAAGAATTTGTCGGCGTTGGCGTCGACGGTTTTGAGGAATGTGGGGTAGTCGATGCTGCGGGCCTTGGCCAGGTGGGCCGCGGTGTGCGGGAGGTAGGAGGGTTCGTTGGTTTTCACCTTGCGGTAGGGCGCGGGGGTGAGGTAGGGGGCGTCGGTTTCGATCATGATTTTGTCGAGGGGGACGCGGCAGGCGCTGGCGGTGAGGGCGTCGGAGTTTTTGAAGGTGACGACGCCGGTGAAGCTGACGTATGCGCCGATGGCGAGAATGGCGTCGAGCTCGGAATCGGTGCCGGTGAAGCAGTGGAAGACGAAGCGGTCGCCGGCGATACCGGAATCCCTGATCATGGGGATGGTGTCGTGGATGGACTCACGTGAATGGATGATGACGCTTTTGTCGAGCTCCCTGGCGAGCTCAAGCTGGATGGCGAAGGTGACTTTCTGGATGTCGAGCGTGGGGTCGGAATAGTGGCGGTCGAGGCCCATTTCCCCGATGGCGACGACCCGGGGCGCCGCAAGGAGGGCGCGGAGCTGGTCTTTGAGCAAGCCGGCATCCTGGTGGGCGGCGCTGTAGTGGGGGTGGACGCCGGCGGCGGCGTAGACGCCGGGATAGCGGTTGGCGAAGGCGATGGACTTTTGCGCATCCCCCGGGGAAGTGCCGATGGTGATCATGCGGTCGACGCCTGCGGACCTGGCGCGGGCGAGGACATCATCAATCTGGGAAGAGAGCTGGTCGTAGGTCAGGTGGCAGTGGGTGTCGATCATGGATGTTTTTGAGGGATGGGCGAATTACGGTTTTGAAGAGGCCGCCAGTGATTTGCGGGCGAAGTGGAGCCTGACGAGGGCCAGAAGGACACCGGCGCCCATGATGGCGACGCAGGTGATGCCCACCTGGGGCTGGTGAGGGATGACAAAGAGCGCCCAAAGGAGAGCAAAGAGGGTCATGGCGGCGAAGCTGACGACCTGGGCTTTGATCTGATTGAGCCGATAGGTCTTTTCTTCAGGAAGGACGACGCCGGGGGGAAGGTCGACGGCGTCCGGGTCTTGCGGGGTGGGGGCGGACTGGGCCGCGTGGATGGGCTGGGGGTCCTGAGCGTCGGATTCAGGAGAGGGGCTGGGGTCCAGCCAGGGCATGGCGGTGCGGGCGCGCTGGTCCGGGGGGGAGTCGGGATTATTTGGGGTTTTTAGATTCACAAGGAGATATCCTAACAGCAACGGGCGCGGGTTTTGGGTTTTCGATGGGTTTGGGCTTTGGATGGGACTGTTCAAAGGCGGAACCCGGCTGTACAGTAACCTAGGTTAGATATTGTTCAGGTTCCCCCATATCGAGGCGATGTAAATGCAGAATCGGATCCATTTGGAGAAGTCAGTTCGTGGTTTTTCACTCGTTGAGCTGCTGGTGGTGATCGCCATCGTGGGGATGCTGCTGGCCATGCTTTTGCCGGCGATCAGCGAGGCACGGGCCAACGCCCGGAAAGTGGTTTGCCTTTCGCAGGTGAGGCAGCAGTCGGTGGCGATATTCACTTACTGTTCGGATCAGAAGGACACGGCGTTTCCGTTTGCCCGGCGATTCAGCGCGTCGTGGATGATCCGGCTTTCGCCTTACATGGGTTGGAGCGGCGTTTCACAGGTGGATGAGAGCACCGGCAACTCCATGGATGGGAAGCTGGGTGACCGGTCGGATTCCGCGGTTCGGGTGGATCGCAAGGTGCCGGGGTGGATTTGCCCGGAAGCGAATTTCCGGCGTGAACCTTCGCCGACGTACAACTCCGGGTATTACGGGATCAATCTGGATTTGACCAGTTCAGTCGCGGGGGTGTCGACGTCGTCGTCGTGGGCGGCCCGCAGGACGCTGCAGCAGATCCGGTATGCGCCCAGCCGGATCGTGCTGGCTGGAGAAGCGGTGAGATATGCGGAGATCGAATATTTCACCGTGCTTTCAAACTCCACGAATGTGGGTGCGGCCAATGAGCGCGGGCATCGGCAGGCGCTCAATGAGCTGTTTGTCGACGGTCACAGTGAATCGCTCAAGCGGTATACGCGGACGGACCTCCTGGCGACGGATTTGAAGCCAGGGGATGCGCCGAGCTCGTATTACCAGCCCGGGTGGTATTGAAGAGTTGATGGGGGGAGCGTTGAAGACTTTAAGCGATGGAAGCAAGCCGCCTGGGGATGGCAACAAGGTTGCGACGGGTGGGATGTCGCCTGGGGGCGGGAAGTTTTTCAAGCACGCCAACACGCTGGCAGAGACGGGGAACTACGACTATGCCGTGGAGATGTTTGTGATGGGTTTGAGGCAAGAGCCCACGAACCTTTTGCAGCATAAAGCGTTGCGTGAGATGGCGATGAAGCGCCGGTTGGCTGGCGGCAAACCGGCGGGGTGGCTGGAACAGA
>CAZIWA010000156.1:8272-11918 GCA_964542875.1 uncultured Phycisphaeraceae bacterium | reverse complement strand
ACGCAAAGCACACCTCCCAAAAAACAGCCACCGATCTCACCTGTCCCAAAACCTTAAAACTCCAGGTCCTCTAAACCACAAACGCTCAAAAACTCGCCTGATAATCTCCGGTTCAGCCTTCCGGCCGCAGCCCTCTGGCTTCGCGTCCCGGCTCGCCGGCCCGATTGTCCTTGGCCCACCGCACCTGTGCCTTGGCGGCATCCGCCAGCACTTTTTCCATCTGCCCCAGATACTCCACCAGCCGCTGGTGCCCTTCTTCCGTCAAACGGCAGATCGTCACCGATCGCCCGTTCTTAAAGCTCTTGGCGATCTCCACCGCCCCCGCCTGCTGCAGCACCGCCAGGTGACGGTTCAGGTTCCCGTCAGTCAGCGCGCACAGCTCCTTGAGATCGGAAAACACCAGGCCACGCGGGTTCGCCGCCAGCGAGGTCACGATGCTCAGCCGGGCCCGCTCGTGGATCACCCGCTCCAGCCCTTCATAGGCGTACGGCGCAGGCTCTTGATTCTTTTCTTTTTCATCCGACATGGTCACGCTCCAAAGTCCAGTGCAACACACCAGCGGCGATCATCTGCCCCACACCAAACGCCCCGGCCATCGCCCACGCTGAAAACAAATAGTCTCCCCGGCACAACCAAAGCGAAACCCCCGAGCACAGCAGGTACCACGCCCCCACCCACCGAATCGCAGGCGGCAGCACCGGCACGCACGAGCACAATCCCATCCCCAAAAGCGCCGCCCAGATCCCCGGCAACACCCCGGCATGCTCCGGCGCACCCCGATACAGCGCCAGCGTCACGATCATCCCCGCCGCAAACATCGGCATCAGCCGAATCAGCAGCGATACCGCTTTGTGATGCTCGCTCTCCGTATCCGGCCACAGGATCTGCCGGATCACCGGCGAAAGCCCCACCAGCGATGCCACCACCGCCACCGTCAACCACAGCAGAATGTACGTTTTTAAATGCCCCACCGGATCAGGCACCAGCATCGTCTGCGCTAGCGCCCCCAAAAGCGCCAACACCCCCGTGGATGACGCCACCCACGCACGGTATCCGCGAAATACCTGCGCCTTCTGCAACTGACGCTTGATCAGCGCCAGGTCTTCCATCGCTTGTGACACATCCATACGGCCCCGCTCCCTGAGTATAACTTTGCGATACAGAGTATCGTACGTATCCAACCCCAGTCAAGTTCTTTCAAACAAAAAAATTCCCTCCGGGTGGCACAGCACGGCCGAACCCGTGCTGTGTCTTGCACGCGCCCACAAAAACTCCCCACCACCACTCCCCATCCACTCTTAACTCTTACTTATCCCTTGTGCCTTATCCCTTTTACCTTTCTTCATACCACCCCACTCCCCCACCCAACCCCTCCTTTGCAAACTCCACATGCAGCACCCGCCGCCGCGTCGGCCTCACCGCCGCACTCGAAGCATGCAGCACCAGCGGCCGCATCGCCAGCACATCTCCCGCCCGCGCCGGCATCACCCTCTCCGTTCCCTTGGCCACCCACCCATCAATCTCCGCATCTCCCAAAATCTTCTGCTGCGATCCCGGCATCACCCTCAGCGCCCCGTTCTCTTCCGGGCAATCATCCAGATGCACCCGCAGCGCCAGCATCCCCATAAGCACCCACACAGGCGGCCGCACATGCGTCACCCCCGCCTTCACCGACCACGGCCCATACCCCGGCGCATCCACCCGCCCCTTCACCGCGATCGCCAGATCCTGATGCCACCCCACCGGCCAATTCGCCCCCGCCACCTTGTCAAACAAAATCGCCCGCACTGCAAACGCCCCCGGCCCCATCAACGCGTTCAGCAGACCCGCCACCGCGGGCCGCCCGGCCAGCTCCGCCACCTCAGGCACGTTCTGCAATACATTGCGCGCCGCATACCCCACCCCGGACTTCCGGGCCACCGTTCCTTCCCCCCGCCCAAGCGCCGCGATCATCGTCGCCACCTCGCCGGGTTCCAGCACGCCCGGGCAAAGCACCGCGCCATCCCGCTCCAGTTTGCCGCGCAGATCATCCATGGGCGTACCGCCTTAAAACAACAAACCCGGCACATGAGCCGGGTTTGTCGCATTGAATCGTTGTCGACGCGTTACCGGCTCTTCACCAGGTCGTAGCGCTGCAGCTTGCCATCCTTCGCCAGGATGATCAGGCTGCCGTCAGGCCCCTGCAGCACGGTTTGGATCGGCTTGCTGGGCAGTTGCAGCACGGTCTTGCCGGTGCTGTTGTCGGCCAGCACCAGCGCGCGGCCGGTGTTCAGCAGAACATAGTTGTCTTTGGTGATCAGGATCGGCTGCGCTTCGCCCTGACGACGCCACACTTCACGGCCTGAAAGCGGATCGATGCAGATCAGCGCATCCGTGCCCAGAGGCAGGTAGATGCTCGCGCCGATCACCGTCACGCCCTGCTTCAGGGGCCGGTCGGTCCGGTAGGGCCAACCCACACGGTCATCGCCGGTGAACCGGTCCAGCGAGTACAAAGCCTGGTCTTCGGACGCCAGGTAAACCGCGTCTTTGGTGATCACCGGTTGAGCGGAAATACGCGCAAACGTACGACCGGCCCAGCCGCGCGTGCCCGTCGAGGCATCGTACATCGCATACTGCCCGGTCACGTCAGCAGCGAACACCTGGTTACCCGTGCCCACAGGACGGACCAGAATCCCCGTGCTCATCATGTAGGCCCAGGTCCTGAAACCTTCCTTCACGCTGTGCGCAAACAAACGGCCGTTCATCCCGCCGAAGATCGCCAGCCCCTTGAAGTAGTACGGCGCGCTGTTGACGCTGTACTCAAGGTTCGCCACGTTGATCAGCCGGCCGGTGTCTGCCGCGAAGGTGAACAACTGCGTCTCGGAGTTGATGATCACGAGGTTGCCGTCTTTGATCGGTTCATAGAGCGTCGCGCTCTTGTCGGACATCGGATAGAGCCACAGGTTGGCGCCATCGCGTGTGCCGATCGCGCTCAGCACCGCGGCCTTGCCATCCACCGCCAGGATGGTGTCGCCCTGGACCACCAGCCGGGTGATGTTGTTGCCCTCGGTGCTGGACACATCGCTCGTCCAGCGCAGGCTGTAGCCCAGGCGCTTGGCGTCCACGGGGTCGAGAATCATGTTCGCACGTGCGGCTTCAACCGGATCGATCGGGGTCTGCTTGGCGCAACCAGCGCCAGCCGCCACAAACAACACAGCCGCCAGAAGAAGGCTCAAGGGATGTTTCATGAACAAAGGCTCCCTGACTCTCTATAAGTAGAGATCGTCGTGACGGGAGTTTAACGGCAAGGCATTCACGGGCGCAAGTGACCTTCCCAAACCCTCCCGATAGCCCGTGGACAAAGCCCAAGGGCCTTCGCATCTGAATTGTCTTTATCCCAAAGGGATTCCAGCCATTAGCCGGTGGTTGAGCATGTCTTCAACGCGGTTGCCTGGGGCTGGCTTCTGAGCCTGCCCCGGAATCTTTGCATGCTTTCCTGGAATATGCTCAGTCCCGGCCAATCAAGCGTTTTCCGGTGTCCGCGTCTGCATTTGATTGATCAGCGCGTATGTCCGGTCCAATTCCTGCTTCAGATGCCGGACATTCAAAAGTGACCTCACCCGGGTGATTAATTCCAGCTTGTTGACCGGTTTGGTCAAAAAATCGT
>CAZIWA010000156.1:0-8172 GCA_964542875.1 uncultured Phycisphaeraceae bacterium | reverse complement strand
GACCTCACCCGGGTGATTAATTCCAGCTTGTTGACCGGTTTGGTCAAAAAATCGTCCGTGCCGGATTCCACACCGCGTTCGATATCCCCCACTTCGTTGAGCGCCGTCACCATCATCACCGGAATATGCCGGGTCCCGGGATTGTTTTTAATCCGCTTGCACACCTCAAAGCCCGACATCCGGGGCATCATCACATCCAGAATGATCAAATCCGGCAGCGCCGCACCCGCCTCCTCCACCCGCGCAAGCGCCTGAATCCCGTCCGAAGCCACTTCCGTCTTGCAGCCCAAGGGCTCCAGGTAAGCCTGGATGAGTTCCACATTCTGCGCATTGTCATCAACCACCAGAATCAACGATTTTGATAAATCGATCTGCTGGCCTTGAACCGATCCGGGTGCTTGTGTCATGGAGTTCCTCGCAATCAAGAAAGGCGGACATCCGGCTCAACCGGCAATCGGCCAATAGTACCCGCCAACGCCCATCACGCGCAAAGGGGTCAACAAGCAAATCTCGACCACTTATCCAGATTCACCATCCCCCATCACACCAAACCTCCCCCCGTCGCGCCAGCCACCCTTCCCTTAATTCTCCCCCCTCTATCCCCCAATTTCCCGGGAAATTACTTGCCAGCTTTTTCCATCCCTTTATAATACTTGCAGTTAGGGGAAGTTCGGGCCCCTTACAAAACGCGGAAAAATGATATAAATCCTTCATCCGACGTGTCTTAAGTTATTTCTTACTCGCGGGAGAATGCGCGCATGATCACAGCAGCAGACAATCCTGACAGGCTGGAATGGGTCGGGTTGACCATCAGGGCGACAGTCATGGTTTATTGACCACGACACCCATCAGGACCAAACCCCTCCCTCTGTTGCTCCCGAAAAGAACCTCCCCTCATGACGAACACCTACACCAAGCGCCTGGCCTGGGAAGACCGCTGGACCCAGCCGAAGTTCGAAGACCTGATCACCCCGCTGAAGTCGCACCATCTCAGGTCGATTGAGATGATCCTTACGTACTTGCAGGGCCACGAACAGATCAAGCGCAATGTCCTCTGGTACGGCCCGGCATGGAAATGGTCCATTCAGCTCGCCACCACCCAGGTTGACGCCACCGCCCCCAAGCATGCTGAGATGAACACCGTTCTCTACCTGGTCCCCAAGGTGGAAACGCCTCTCATTTGCGTCCCCATCCACGAAGACCGCATCCCCGACCTTCTGGCCTCGCGCCTGGGCCGCTACGCCAAAGACGGCCTGCGCGTCTCCAAGTGCGCCGTCAGCATCCACTGGGCCGTCTGGACCCCCACTTCCCAGGCCGAAGCCATCCAGATTGTCGACCTCCTGCGCAAGCTCCACTCCTTCCTTACGCCTTTGAAGACCGGCAAGCCCCCTAAAAAGTCGTCTTAATACGCCGACACTGCACCAGCCCGATCCCCAGTGCCATGCCCTCGTCCGCGTGAGCATGTCTTGGTCGTTTCGTGGTCTTTCATCTGGCTTCTTTGTCTTCAGGACCAAGAGCCCGCCGCCGGCTCTGGTCCCCACACATCTTCAACAAATCTCCCTTTCTAAAAACTTCTAGCATCTAAATTCATACATCTCACATTCCACTGGGACTATCATTTCCCGGCCTGCCGCATCGCCTGTTTCCGGAGCACTCCGTGTCCGACGCATCCACCAACTCTCAACCGCCACTCTCCCTCAAGGACCGGGCTCTCGCCCTCTGGCCTCAGAAGCTCGCTTTGCTTTTGATCCTCACGCTCCTGTTTTGCGTCCCCTATGTCTACCTGGCCAACAACCCTTTTTTCACCCCGCACGATGTGCCTTTAACCTGGCTGGACAATGCCATCGCTTTTAATCCGCATTGGATCTGGGTCTATCAATCCGTCTACGTCCTCACCGCGCTCCTCCCCTTGATCGCCCACACGCGCGACCAGCTCAAGCGCTACATCACCGGCTACACCCTGCTGGTAAGCGTCTGCTTTTTCATCTACATCTTCTTCCCCACCCAAATCTTCCGTCATCACCCGCCTGACGAGCAGGTGAACTTCATGTTTCGGCTGCTGTGGCTCTATGACGGCAATTGCAATGCTCTCCCCTCACTCCACGTCGGCTTCCTTTATTTCACCCTCCTCTTCGCCAGGCGGGTCTACGGCCCCGTCCCTGGATGGGTCAGCACCCTGCTCATCACCTGGTTTCTGCTCATCGCCTACTCCACCCTCGCCTTAAAAGAACACTACGCCTGGGACCTCTACACCGGCGTCGGCCTCGCCGCAGTCTGCGATGTCCTGGCCTGGAGCAAGCTCGTGCGCCCCATCCCCCAAGCCCCGCAACCCAACTGATTCTCGGGTTGACGGCTTTACACACTTGCGCAGTGGCTCGGATTAGACGTCTCCGTCGTAATCCCCCATCCCGCTTAACGCCCGGAAATTCAAAAACTCAAAGCCCCTTCACCCCATACGACACCGCTTCCACACCGCTCGAAAAATGACACCGCGCCGGCCCCGACACCTCACCCACGCCCGCGGCCTCCAACATCGTGCACGCATCGATCTGCGCTTCGCAAGCCTGTAGCGGCCACGCCACGTGATGCACTTCCACGCGTTTGACGCTCCCGCTCCCGTCATTCAAATAAAGGCAATACCGCTCTGCCGCCCAATGCTCAAACGAGCCCGGCTTGGGATAAAACACCGGCCCCACGCCCCGGTAACGCCCCTCAAATCGCGCCCCGCCCGCCAACCGTTCACTGTTGTAGATAAACCACCCTTCCGCGCGTGCGATCGACATCCGTGCCCGGTGGTACGGCAGCTTGAACTGCCGCCGCCCCACCATCACCGCCGACGCCGCGGTCGTATCCAAACTGAAAAACCACACGCCCGGCACGCCATTGGCCCGGACATAAGTACGCACATTCAGTTCCGGGAATTTCGGCATGCTCACCAATCCGTGAAACCAGCGAGGCGTTACCCCCACCATCTCAAACGGCACCACGCCCACCCACGCCTGGCCTTCAAACGTTTCCAGCTCCAGCCCCGCAGGCAGCAACGCCCGCACCCTGTCGGCATCCACCGGGTAATGGATAAACGCCAGGTCACGCCACGCCTGCGACAACAACCATGATTCCTTCGGAAGCGGCCACGGCCGATGATCGATCTGCCCAAATGCCGGATGCATCAAAGCCCCCCTCATGT
Organism: uncultured Phycisphaeraceae bacterium; assembly: GCA_964542875.1. Taxonomy (GTDB): domain Bacteria; phylum Planctomycetota; class Phycisphaerae; order Phycisphaerales; family Phycisphaeraceae; genus CAZGOM01. The sequence goes on along the minus strand of CAZIWA010000156.1, from coordinate 4,985 downwards.
TTCACAGGACTTTTGCTCGTGGCCCCGCGCGCTTGCCGCTTACTTCTTCGGCTCGGCGCCCGCCGTGTTTTCGATGGTGCTGGTCCGCAGCACCTGCTGTTCCTGGGAAATTTCCGCCACCCGGTGCAGGCACGCATCAAACGCCACCTGATCCGACGGAAAATCAAATTTCAACTTGCCGTCCACAAGGGTCCACGTCCGCGGCTCACGCGACATGATCACCACGATCTTCTCCACCTGCTCCACCACCTGCGCTTCCATCTTCCAGGTCTTCCTCACCATCTCGCGAGGCAGCGCCACCAGCGCCGTATACGTCTCCAGCGCCGCCGCCCGCGCCTCCGGCGTCGGCTGCACGCTCGTCAGCGCCACCTGTGTCTTGTTGTCGATGTCTTCGCTCGCCGCGGTGTATTGCGCCACGGCCTTCTTGGCCAGCGCCACCACTTGCAGCGCATCCTTCATCCCCGGATCGCTCTTGGCGCGTGTGAAGTCCAGGATGTGCGACCAGCCGATCTGCGTCATATCCCGGTTGAAGCTCGCGCGCAGCTTCGTCTGGTCATCCATGTACCGCATGAAATACGGGTGCTGCTGGTTCTCCGCCTGCACCGGCCGAAGCATCGGTTTGATGTAGAAAAACCACCCCCCCAGCATGCCGAGGCTCACCACAGCCACCAGGGCCACCAGCCCGAACTGCTTGATCTGCTCTATCTTTTCCGCGCGTGTTTGCGGCATGGGGTTCTCACAAAATTCGAGTCCGACATTTCAGGTACAGCCTGGGCAAAGCCCAACCATCCACTTTAGCGTGTTTCGTCAACCATGAGGAATGATGCGCCAAACCCCGCAGGTTGGAATAAGGAAGCCCACGTGGAGCGCCCAAGCACACAACCCCGGATTAGCCTCTCTCAAGACTCTCTTCTTAGGATGGCGCCGAGTCTTCGAGGCCCACCATAACGGGCTGGACACCCATTGATTCTGCAAAATCACAGGCAAACCCCCTCGACAATCGAATAGATCGTCCGCGGCCAACGGTCTGCCGTACACCCCTCGACAAAAGCCTTCTTCTCAATCTCTTCAATTCGCCCATGCGCCAAGCCAATGCAACCCATCATTTCGGCGCTTCGGCATTGGGGTCCGGCGTGGAATTGGAGAACCGCCGCCTCGGCTTGTTCTCCGTCGCCGCTGCCGGCTCAGCCTTCGCCGGTTGAGGCTGTGCTCCAGGCGTTCCCGGCACAGGCCCCGGGCCAGGCGCTGCGGGCCCGGGAGTCGGCGTCACCCCCAGTTTCCGTCCACCCGGCACAGGTGCAGCCGCAGGAGTCGGCGCAGCCGCTTGCGCCGCGGGCGCAGTTTCCTCTTCCTCGTCCCCCTCAACATCCTCAACACGCCGCGAGTGCTTCTTGTTGTGCTTCTTCCCCCCGCTCTCCGCATGCGCCCCCGGCTTCGGCGGGCCTTCCAGCATGTACCAAACCCCACCCACCGCCACACCCGCAGACAAACTCACCACGCAAAAACCCACCACCAGCAGCCCGATAAGAACCGGCGCACTGCTGAACAACCCCGATTTTGCTTCTGGCTCTTGCTCCACAACCGCCTCCGAAAAAAACCTGATGTGATAAAGGAACATCGCATCCTACCGACTCCCCATACACCCGTCGATAGCAATCTGCTTGCCTCCCAGGGCAATTGCATTTGGAGGAATGGGGGCATGTTCGCCCGGGTGATCGGATGCGGTCGAGGGCAAGCGAGTCTTCGAGTGCGGCCCCCGGTCAACGATCATTTGATTCCCTCTTGTTTTCACTCCCGAAATAAACTCATCCCGCTCACGCCAATCATAACCCCGCTAAAATCACCCCTCCCACCAAGGACCGCTCATGACCGTAAGCATCCCCGAATCTCTCAAAATCCAGGCCGACGCCATGCTCGAAGGCTATCCCCGCAAGGAGCTTGCCGCCCGGGCGATGCGCATCAGCGACCACTACCGCGCCGCAGGCGCGTCCGATCAGGTCATCGCCCACCCCGCAGACGTGACGGCGTACCTCTTCTCGCGCCTCCCCGGCACCTACGCCGCCGTCGCCGCCGTCCTTCATCAAACCCAGCTCGCCCACCCCACCCTCGCTCCCAGCTCGCTCCTGGATGTCGGCGCCGGTCCCGGCACCGCTGCCTGGGCCGCCACTGAGGCATGGCCCGATATCCAAACCGTCACCCTCGTCGACGCCAACCCCCATTTCCTCAAAGCCGCCAAAACCCTCGCCCAGGGCAGCCCAAACCCCGGCCTCGCCAACGCCGCCCACATCCAGGACAACATCGCCGGCCCCTCCAAAACCTGGCCCCAGGCGGACCTGATCATCGCCAGCTTCGCCCTCGCCGAGCTTCCCGAACAAGAACAGGCCCGTGCCGTCTCCCGGCTCTGGAAGCTCTGCACCGGCACCCTCATCATCATCGAACCCGGCACCACCCCCGGCTTCCAGCGCATCAAAGCCGCACGCACGCTCCTGCTGGGTGAGTCCGCCAACATCCTGGCCCCCTGCCCGCATCACGAGGCCTGTCCCATCATCGCCCCGGACTGGTGCCACTTCGTCCAGCGCGTCGCCCGCTCGCGCGATCACATGCTTGCCAAAGGCGCCTCCGTGCCTTTTGAAGATGAAAAGTTTGCGTACCTCGCCGTCTCCCGCGCCCCGCGCCCGGCTCACCCCCCCGCACTGCGCATCCTGGCTTATCCCAAGCACAGCAAGCACGATCTGCGTCTGAAAGTCTGCACGCCGACCGCCACCGCGGATTTGAGCGTCCCCACGCGCAACAAGCCCTGGTATGCCATCGCCCGCCGGCTCGACTGGGGCGATGAACTTCCACTGGATCCCCCGTCCACCTGAACATCGGGAACAATCCGATGCTTTGCAGACGTAAAATAGGGTCAAGCAGTCGGCGCTCGCCTTCTTGAACCGGTTCTTTACGCCGTCACAACCCACTGATTCACCGCCGCTGGAAACAGGACGTTTTTATGCCAACCCCCCAGACGCACAATCAAACCCACACTCAGACGTGGATCATCGACTACCGCCGCTCCCACCACGCGCTTCCCGCTCCCGCGAATTTCGCATGGGATAAATTCGTCAAGCACCCTCACCGGCTGGACAACCCCATCGAAAGCTTCGGTTCCTTCTCCCCCACCGACGGCCAGAGCGAAGTCGCCTCCGTCCCCGGGAACCTTCCCCGCGAAAAGCCCGTGGGCGAATACGCCGCTTGGGTCTTCCATACCGCGGAGTTCATCTACATCGTCCTCCAGGCCAGGCACCCCGTCGCGCTTCACAACAAGCCCGAGCATCAGGGCGCCATCACCATGGTGAAGCTGCTCTCCCACGACAACACCTCCGTCTTCAGCACCACCCTCGACCAGGACGGCCGCGCCAGCACTGGCGTCTCCGGCTACGGGCTCGTCTCCCGCCAGCCCGCTGTCCCCAGTGTTGCCGTCAGCATCCGCTCCCAGCGCGTCTCCCACATGGACGGTCAATGGGACTGCTTTGAACTCCCCCGCACCGGCCTGGGCAACTTCCTCGTCAATGACTCCCTGCGCCTGAGCATCTCCCACCTTTTCCTCGGCGGCATCGAAGCAGTGGCCTACGGCTCGGGCGTCCCCTGGGGCATCCGCGCTGATGAAATGGTCGATGTCACCCTCGCCGCCCAGGCGCCCAGGCACCCCTGGCCCATCGTTACCCGGGCCGACCTGGACTACGATCCCATCTCCGAAACCGGCCGCTTCCGCTTCCACTTTGAAGGCCTCTACACCCCTGAGGAACCCGCCCCCAACCGCCACCCCAGGGAACTCTGGATGCCCATGGACCCGGGTTCCATCACCATCCGGATCAACGGCCGGATGGTCATGCTCCCGGCCAAACCCATCGTCCAAACCCGCCCCCTCCCCCTGCTCAACGGCTTAAACGACCTGCGCGTCACCACGATCGGCGGCGAAGCCCTCCACACCCGCTTCAACAAGCTTTCCGGCAACCACCTCATCGCTCCAAACCTCGGCACACCCCCCGCCGCCTTCGATCTCGCCTCCGCCATGAACCTCATCTCACGGGAGTGCGCCAAATTCCTCGCCCACCACAGGGAAGAAAAGGCTAAAGGCCCCCTCACCTACCACGCCTGGGCGCACTACTACGCCACCTCCATCGCCCGCGCCGTCCATCACCTCAACCAGGACCCCGCCTGCCTGGAAATCCTCCGCGACAACGCAGACCTCTGCCTCCTTCTCACCGACGACGAAGGCAACTTCCTGGGCCGCCACCTCCCTGCCATGCAAGCCTCCCCCAAGCCCTGGTCAGGCGGCGCCTACGACACCGGCCCCGCCGGCGAAACCTGGGTCATGGCCTACCGGCTCCTGGGCGACGAAAAATACCTCACCGCCTCCACCCGGCTCGTCAGTCTCTACAAAAACTACCGCGTCGAGTTCAACCAGAACTTCGCTGGCTTCGCCCTCTACCACCTCGCCGAACACCACCGGCTCACCCAATCCCAGGAAGCCTTGGACCACGCCCTTCACTACGCCCAGCACTGCATCTGCCGCGCCATGCTTCCCGATGGCTTCCACTCCGGCCACAACCACTACACCGTCTATGGCGGCATCACCCTCCGTGGCCTCGCCCAGCTTGCCCAGGTCCTTACACCCTCCCACTCCTTCTACCCCCAACTGCGCGACTGCATCATCCGCATGGTCAACCAGCTCATCCACCGCCTCCAGCCCGACGGCCTCTTTGACGCCGTCGACCGCAACCACTCCGGCATGCGCCTCTGGGTCTCCGGCATGCTCGCCTGTGCGCCCATCATCCCCAAGGAAGACCGCGCCACCCTCGACCGCGTCTTCGTCCACATGATGCAGACCGACTCCGCCTATTGGTACTCCGGCAACCCCAACATGTCCTACGCCAAGCACCGCTTTGTCGAAAGCGAACTCGTCCGCTACCTGGCCATGCGCCCCAAACTCATCGCCGGCC
>CAZIWA010000155.1:0-11941 GCA_964542875.1 uncultured Phycisphaeraceae bacterium | reverse complement strand
CGTCGGCCCCTTCGAAGGCACCGCCATCGGCAACGCACTCACCCAGGCCATCGGCGCAGGCATCGTCAAAGACCTCACCCACCTGCGTCAGATCGTTCGCAACTCCACCGATCTCAAACGCTACGAACCCCAGGACGCCCCGGCCTACACCGCCCAGGCCAACCGCTTCAATGCCCTCCTCGGCAAGTAACCCGCCCCTTCATCTTCAACGCCAAAAAGCAGCCCGGGCCGCAGCGCTTCTTAACACAAACGCTGGAACCAGTAATTCTGGGTGGCATGCTCTCGTCCGCGTGAGCATGTCTTACTCTTCATCTGCGCTTTTTCCTCAGGGCCAAAGGCCCGACTTTATGGCAGCCAGGTACTACAGTTGCTGATCGGCATAAATCGCGTAATTGCATGAGGGCTCACTCATGAAAGTCGGCGAAAATCCGACACGTTGTACTGTTAGCCCCACGCGCCAGCGAGGGTATTCGGGCCGTCGAGGGGCTTCGAAAAAATCTGATCCATCCCAGGTGAATGCCCCTTTGATACCCAAAACTCAATCAACCCACTCCCTGACACCTGATAACCCGCTCACACGACAACCCGAACGCGTGGGCTTTCGTCAAATGCGATTGCCCTGTTAACTCTTCCCTCCGCCCTTGCTAGAATCCAGTGTCTTCTCCCTGCCCAATAAAAAAGAACCACATGGGCCTTAAAAGCCAATCCGCCCCCAAGATGGTGGTCGGCCTCAGCGCCGTCCTGATCTTCATTGGCTTTGCCGTCACCCAGGCCGTCATCCTCGCCGTCGACCACACAGACCTCCCCGCCCCCACCTCCGCCCTTGAGGCAATCCAGAACTTCAACACCCCTCGTTTCAAAAACATGGCCCAAGCGGATCGCGACCTCTACATCGCTCAAAGCGCCTCATTCGTTGACGATCTTCCGGGCGAAAAACGCCGCGAGTATTTCCGCAAATTCGTCGTTGATGACGAATGCCGCAACGGCATGATCAAAGCCATCGCCCAACGTGAATTTCAAAAAGCCGTCGCCTACTCCAACGCCACCACCGACCAGGAAAAAAACAAGCTCCTCGACGCTCAGATCGACAAGCTTATCGCACGCTTCAACGCCCTCTCACCGGAATTCCGCGACGCAAACCGGATCACCATCGCCCTCATGCAGACCCAGCCCACCGGCACCAATTCCCCTCCAGCCCACTCCCCCTTCCCCAGCCCCCCCGGCGGCGGATGGTTCTCACGCATTCGAAATTACACCTACGAAAACATCGAATACCAAAAACCCGAAAACACCAAAATCATCAGCGCCTTCCAGGAAGCCATCAACCACCGGCTCATCGAACGCCACATCACCCCCTGACCACCCCAGGCCCATTGCATTTGGATGGGGTACCTTGGGCAGCCGTCTGCGGCTGTCCCGCAACCCCGTTGGTTTTTCCAAATCCCGGCAGTACCGCCTGCCTGCGCCAACTATTTTGATCCGGCGGTTTTCAAATTCGATCGCCTTGCCGACCACGCCTCCTGCCTCCCTCGCAAAATCTTTGTTACAAACCAGTGACACACCAGCCTCTTTCGAACGTCACAATACAGACAACACTCACCCCCTTACTCCGGGAGATCTTATGACACGCCTTCGCATCACCCTTCTCGCCGCGGTCCTGGCCATCACCCTCCCCGCTTTTGCTCAGCAGCCCGCAAATCCAGCCAGTGTCACCGCCAAGCCCAGGCGTATTGTCCTCTTTAAAAACGGCCTGGGGCTCATCGATTCCACCGTCTCTCTCCCTGCGCCCGCGGGTAAATACCAGATCACTCCTCTTCCTGATGCCACCCTGGGCATGTTCTGGGTCACCGACGCCAACGGCATCCAACTCACCGACATCCGCGCCACCCAGACCATGGCTCCCGGCCGCTCCGCCATGACCATTCCCGAATTCATCGAGGCCAACATCGGCAAATCCGCCCAACTCCGCATCAACAACGAGTGGCGGCCCGTCCTCCTTAAAGAACTCCCTCAATCCACCGACATCCCCAACCCCGTCAACCGCTACGACACCTTCGGCAACCCCATCGAACTTTCCTCCATCCCTATTCCCACCAAGGCCCAGTTCGTTGTCGTTGAGGAAAACGGCAACACCGCCGCCGTCGCGCTGACTCAAATCCAGGAAGTCCGCATCGTCGGCCCAGCGGACCTGAAACTCAGCCGCCCCGTCAAAACCCTCGCCTTCACAAGCGCACCCAACGGTCAGGCGGCCCTCTCGCGCGACAACATCAAGCTCACCTACCTTTCGCAAAACATCACCTGGGCCCCCAGCTATCGCGTGGAGCTCGTCGACGATAAAAAAGCCACCCTCTACGCCAAGGCCATCATCGTCAACGACCTGACACCCTTGGATGATGTCCAGGCCGAGCTCGTCACCGGCTATCCGAACCTGGAATTTGCCTCCGTTCCGGACTTCTTCTCTCTCATCCCGCTCCGCAGTGTCCTGACTGCCATCCAAAACCAAGGCACCCAGCGCGACGCCTACAGTTCCAACATGCTCCGTCAGGCCTCCACCTACGACTACGATGGACGCCAACGCCAGGACTCTTCCGCCATGCCCCCCGGCCCTCTCACCGGTGAATCTTCCGAAGACCTCTACTTCTACCCCGTCAAAAACGTCACCCTCGCCAAAGGCGAACGCGGCTACTTTGAAGTCTTCACCGCACCCGTCGAATACGAACACGTCTACACCTGGGACGTCCCCGACTACATCGCCGAAAACGACCCTTACCGTTCCTCCAGCCAGAACAACGACAAAACCCCGCCCCAGGCCGTCTGGCATGCCCTGAAACTCACCAACAAATCCGCCATGCCCTGGACCACCGGCCCCGGCGCCACCACAAAGTCAGGCCGCATCCTCGGCCAGTCCATGCTCAACTACACGCCGATCAATGGCACCACGGAGCTCAAGATCACTCAGGTCTCCGCGGTTAATGCCGAGCAGGCTGAAAGTGAAACCGATCGTAAGCGGAACGCCGCCAATTTCTACGGCTACAACTACGACCAGGTCACCGTCAAAGGCGATCTCCAGCTCATCAACTACACCAGCAAACCCCTCACCATCAAAATCACCAAAACCCTCTCCGGCGAAGTCCAGAAAACCGACAACAACCCCACCATCACCAAGCTCGCCCGCGGCTTAAAGTCTGTCAACCCAAAATCCCAGCTCACCTGGACCGTCACCGTCGAGCCCGGCAAGGACAAAGCCACCTGCGTCAAATACACCTACCAGCTCTACGTCCGTAACTGACCCCACGAACACGTAAACCGTTTTCTCTTCCCCCCTCTCCCTCTGGGCTGATCATTCCCCAAGTTTTGGATTGCTCGACGATAGGCATCAAAACCTACTTGCCGCATCCGTGTCCCCCCGGAGGGGGTACAGCATGTAGCCCCGCCTTGAGCATGTATTCATGCGACACCCGGGGTTAAAGCATTTTTTAAACACTCTTGCACGCGCCTGCTTCAACCCGGAAAGATCAGTAACGGCTCAACTCCCTCTGGCCTTTTACCCTATCCCTTGTACCCTGACCCTGGTTTTGCCTTTCTTAACTTCGCGTCTTCGCGTCTTCGCGGCTTCGCGGTTAAAAATCTGCCTCTTCCATACCGTTGCATAGTCCCTACCCGCCAAACACCGTCTCAAAAACTTGGGGAAGGGTCAGCCTTCTGAGAGAGGGGGACGAGGGCCGCCTACAAATGCCCTATAACGCACCGACAATCCCAACCCTAATCACCCGCTTCACCCCAACCCCGATTCCGATTCCACATCTAACATCTAACATCTAACATCTAACATCTAACATCTAACATCAACCATTCTCCCCACCCCCTCCACATCCCCCGCCTCCACCAACCTCTCTAGCTCATCACAAAACGCCCAGCACCCATCCCCCACATTCACCCCAAGTCCCTCCACCACCAAAGCCAAAAATCCATCCACCCCCGCGCCGGTTTTCGCGCTGATCCCCAGCGGCCTCTCAAAACTCCCATCTCCACTTCCTGCGCCGCCATTTTCCACTTTATTCATCACATAGACATCCGGCCTGCGCGCCACCCCTTCCAATGTGGGCCACGCGCCGCCCGGCTCGTTCATCGCCACCAGCACATCCGCGCTTTCGATCACTCCCCGCGCCATCTCGATCGCCTGCCGTTCAATCACATCCTCCGTCGCCCGAATGCCCGGCGTATCCAGCCACCTCACCGCGATGCCTCCGAGCACCGCCAACCCGCCCACCCAATCGCGCGTCGTCCCCGGTTGGTCCGCCACGATGCTTGCGCTCTTGCCCAGCACCCGGTTGGTCAGCGTGCTCTTGCCCACGTTGGGCGTCCCGGCGATCACCACCGATCCCGGCGTCAACAGCCGCCGCATCGGCCCGCGTGCGCGCGCCAGCACGCCGGCCCGCCACGCGGCGTCCTTCACCTTTCCTGCCAGTACAGCATCACGCCACGCCCCCGGCTGATCCAGCAGCACATCCACTGCTATGAGGCTTGGGCAGTGCGCCAGCGTCCACAGCATGTGCGCTTCCAGCGGGTTCCCCGCCTCCGGGTACACCGTCACCGGGTCTGGCGCTGGGTCATATTGCGCCCCCATGTGCACCAGCAGTTCGATCAACCGCTGCACCACCCGCGGCCCGGCATGCGGCATCAAAAGCACCGTCTCTTCCCCATGCCCGATCGACTGCATCAGCCCCTCGTCGATGTCGCCGAACCTCGCCAGCACTGCCCGCCCGTTGGGCAGGCCCTGCCTCCCTGCCAGCCGGCATGCCAGTTCGCCGGCCCGGGGGCCGGTGATGTAAAGCAAAGCGACCGCACCTGGGTTAGGTGCGGTCGCCAAAAAAAGCTTAGGACGCGACATTGCTGATGCCGATCAGGCTGCCGATGCTTTGAGCGTCAGCTTCACCAGCTTCTGGTGATGGCCCTGGCCCTTGTTCTTCTCCGCTTCGCTCAGCTTACTGCTGGCTGCGGGGTTGGCGTACTTGTTGAACAGCATCGCCTTCACCGTGGAGAACATCCCGCCGAAGGAAGCAAACGTGTGGTTCACGGCCGAAGCTTCATAGCCCGAGTGAACCATGCAGTTGCTGCACTTGGGGTTATTCGAGGCGTGCCCGTAGTTGGCCCATTCCGTCGTGTCGATCAGTTCCTTGAAGGTATCGACATACCCTTCCTGCAGCAGGTAGCAGGGCTTCTGCCAGCCGAAGATGTTGAACGTCGGCATGCCCCAGGGGGTGCATTCGTAGTTGCGCTTGCCCATCAGGAACTCAAGGAACAGGGGCGACTGGTTAAAGTTCCAGCCCTTCTTCCGGTTCGACAGGATCACTTCAAACAGTTTGTTGGTTTCTTCGCGCGCCAGGAAGCTCGCCTGGTCAGGCGCCTTGGAATAGCTGTACCCGGGGCTGATCATCATGCCTTCCACGCCCACGGTCGACATCTGGTCAAAGAAGTCGCGCACTTCCGCGGGGTTGGCGCCCTGGAACAGCGTCGTGTTCGTCGTCACGCGGAACCCGCGTGAAACCGCCAGCTTAATGCCTTCCAGCGCGCCCTTGAACGTGCCTTCGCGGCAGACCGCAAAGTCGTGGTTTTCTTCCACGCCGTCCATATGGACGCTGAAGGTCAGGTACTTGCTGGGCTTAAACCAACCCGCTTCCAGCTTTTCCTTCAGCAGGATCGCATTGGTGCACAGGTAGATGTATTTCTTCCGGGCCACCAGGCCCTCAACGATCTCTTTGATCTGCGGATGCAGCAGCGGCTCACCGCCAGGGATCGAAACCATCGGCGCGCCGCATTCGTCCACGGCCTTAAAGCACTGCTCGGGCGTCAGTTGCTTCTTAAGGATGTGCGCCGGGTACTGGATCTTCCCGCAGCCCGCGCAAGCAAGGTTGCAGCGAAACAACGGTTCCAGCATCAGCACCAGCGGGTAGTGCTTATTGCCCTTGAACTTTTGTCCAAGAACATAGGTTGCAACGGTCCACATCTGCGAAATCGGTACGGCCATTTAAAAAGTTCCCTGGTGATCAGCGCGGTGAAAGCGCGCCGGGAGAGATTCAGAAGTGCACATGATACCCCCTTGCCCCCTCTGGATCAATCACAAATGAACCTCTTTCGCTCCCTGCGACAGTTCGACCACCCTGAAAACCAAACTTTATTTATACCCATAACCTCATAAAATAACATTGTTTATAATAATCCACGATTTTACCTGTTGACCACGCCATAACCCCTGTGTAATACTTACATCTAGCGGACAAACGCTATTTCACAAAGGAGGCCAACGCCAAGCAGAAGAGAGAAACAGTATCGCGACAACTGGTGTGAACGAGAGAAGGCCGGCCGGGCCGAGAGTAAGTTTGCCATATTCCCATTCCCTTTTATTCAAAACTCGGTCGGCTTTTTTCATGCCCATAACTTCCCAACATTTCTGACTTTGACTCACACCCGTTACGCCCCGCTGATAAATTAACCCCGTCGTCATTCACGCCGCTCTCTCCTCAACACCGGCGTCAGCGGTATTCATTTCCCCCCACATGGATCACCCCAATGCCCGTTAACCACTGGATGAGCTGGGAAGCCGGCGTCGACCTCGTCGCCCTCACCGACACCAAACTCGTCGCCCCAAACGTCATCTTCCACGTCGCCCGCATGGTCCACACTCCAGTCGGCTCCGCCCCCGCCGGCATGCTCCTCTGGCAGCCCGACGCCGCCGCCCAGCCCCTCCTCGCAGGCTTCATCTCCACCGACCTGAACGTCGCCCGGTACTTCGGACCCAACATCTTCGCCGGCACCCCCTTCCAGCACGCCCCCGCACTCCAGGCGCAAATCGATATCACCCTCTCCCTCCCCGGCGGCGTGTCAGCCAAAGTCCAGGCCGCCGGCTTCACCTTTGAATCCCACCTCTCGAAGCTCGGCGGCGTCGAAAACATCCACCGGCAGCCCAGCCCCTTCACCCCCTTCGTCCAGCTTGGCCTTGAAGCCCCCGCCGCCAGCGCCACACTGAAGGTCAACGGCCAAACCATCCCCCTGGTCGTCCCCTCCATCGGCATCACAGGCGGCCCCGGCGCAGCCTGGTCCCCCACCGGCATCTACAGCCGCTGACATCACAACCCTCCCCTTACTGTCAGGGCGGATCATTCCCACGTTTTCATCCAAAGCGCTGAAGGCGCAGACCTATGACAGCCAGGGTCGCAGCGCTTCTGAGCGCATAGGCCCTGGTAAACATCTAAAAACGATGCTCTTGCACGCGCCTGCGTCCATGCCGATCAACCTGTGACGACTCAACTCTCTCTGTCTCTTTTGGCCTCTTCATCCTTAATTGAACCGTATTGGAAATAAGGTAGCCCAGGGCGCAGCGTCCAAGCGCGTAACCCCGGGTTAAAAGCGATTTATTCTGCCTTTTACCCTGTGCCTTTTCCCTTATCCCTTTCTTCTCTTTACAATCCCCCCAACCTCATCTTCCAGGAGTTCTCATGCAGGCCAAACACCTCCGCCTCGCCTCCGTCCTCCTCGCCCTCGCCGCCCCCACCCTCGCTTTCGCCGATCAGATCGTCCTTAAAGACGGCCGCATCTTCGACGGCAAAATCCTCGAAAACACCGCAGACTCCGTCCGCATCGACTCCATGGTCGTCGGCATCCGCACCAAGATCACTTTCAAAAAATCCGACGTCGAGAAAACCACCATCTCCGCACTCCCCGCGGACTTCTACTCCCCGCCCCCCGATCAGCTCCCCGGCGCAAACCGCAAGGCCGCCAACCCCGACGACAACCTCTACCTCCAGATCCCCATCGTCGGCACCATCGGTAAAGACGTCATGGGCTCCGGCGTGGAACGCGCGCTCGCCCACGCCAAAGGCGCCGGCGTCAAATACATCGTCCTCTACTTCGACTCCCCAGGCGGCTCCATCGACGAAACCGCACGCATCCTCCGCGCCTTCGACAAATACAACGACGACTTCACCTTCGTCTGCATCGTCAAGAAATGCATCGGTGAAGCATTCGCCCTCGCGCTCATGTCCGACCGCGGCTTCCTGCGCCCCAACGCCCAGGTCGGCGGAACCTCCGAAGAATTCGCAAAACTCTCCGTCGATCTCGACTCCAACACCGAAGCCATGCTCCGCTCCACCATCGCCGACCGTGTCGCCCAGCAAGCCTCCGAAAACGGCCGATACCCCCTCATCGTCCGCGCCATGGTCGACCCCCGCGAAGTCACCGCCGCCTGGATCAACGACGACAAGCTTATCGAACTCGGCGCCGCACTCCCCAAAGGTATTGATAAGTCCCGCATCGTCTTCGAAAACTCCGACCCCAAGCATCCCAAAGTCCTTACCCTCACCCCCGATCAGTTCGACCAGATCGGCCTCAAATCCTTCGTCGGCACACCCAGCGAACTCGGCTCCGTCCTCAACGTCAAAAACTGGAAAGAAGAATCCAACTACGGCGAAAAAGTCATGGTCGCCGCCGCCAAATCCGCTGCGGACCTTAAAGAAGCACAAAAACAATCCCTCGATAACCGCGTTGATCAAAACGTCTCCCGACGCGCCGAAGCCGAAGCCTACATCTCCAACAACATGAAACAAGCCGCCGCCTGGGACCCCAACGCCGGCACCTATCGCTCCTACGCCTCCCGCTGGGGCTGGGGCTCCTCCTACGGCGGGCTCACCCGGGACTCACGCGCCGAATGGACCGCACGCAGCGACACCGCCACCGGCTACCTCAACCGCGCCGCCGCCGGCGTCCGCACCATGATCACCCTCGATCAGGAAGCCAAAACCCTCGGCCTCGAACAAACCTACAAACCCGGCGAGCTCCAGATGATGCTCGATGACATCAGCGTCAAAATGAACATGCTCCAGCAATTCCGCCACAAAACCGGCCGCTGATAACCCCCACCCCTCCCTCTTCGAACGCAAGACCCCCTCTTCGGGGACAGGTCCCCTTTCCTCAGGGACCTGTCCCCGTCCCGTTGGAATCCTGATCCACCATTCCCTCTTCTACTTCTAACTTCTGACTTCAAACTTCCTTCTCGCCTCCACAAAAAACGTATCCCGCGACATCAACCCATTCCCGGGGAACCCAAAATGCGCCACCAGATACGTCATGGAAATCCCCAGCCGCATATCCACCGTCGTATTGTTGGACGCCATGCCCCCATGCCCAAATGAGTTCTCCCCCGGCTGGCATCCAAGCCCGTAAATCTGCGATATCTCCGCCGGCGTCTGGCGGCTTGTCATTTCCTTCACTGCGGCTTGGCTCATCACCCGCTTGCCCTCAAACACCCCGCCGCACATCAGCATCCGGGCAAACCGCTCCACATCCCGGCCGGTTGAAAACAGCCCGCCGCTGGGCGTCGCCATCCGCGTCCGATCCCAAAGCGGATATTGAAAAATATGGATCGGCGCCGTCTCCAACCCCTTCCCATCCGGCCCCGGCTTGTGGATCTGTGCAAACCGCGTCATCTGCTCCGGGCTCGGCCAGTACGTCGTATCCAGCAGGCCAAGCGGCTTGTTGATCCGCTGATCCATAAACCCTTCAAACGGCAGGCCCGTGAGTATTTCCGCAATCCGCGCCGCGATCACAAACCCGCACTGGTGATACCGATACCCCTTCCCCGGCTGGTACATCAGCGGAGTGATCGCGTAACTCTTCAGCACATCATTAAATCCCAGGTAATCCGTCGTCTCCTGCATCGGTGAAACCGGCACCAGCCCCGCTGTATGGCTCAGCGCCTCGCGAATCGTAAACGGCCTCTCCGCTTTCACAAGCACCCGCCGGCTCTCGCTCTCCTCCACGGTCACCCACATGTCTTTAAACACTGGCAGATACTTCTCCACCGGATCATCCAAAGACACCTTCCCCTCGTCCACCAGCGTCATGAACGCCGCCGCCGTAAACATCTTCGTTACCGACGCAATCCAAAACACCGTATCCGGCGTCATCTTCCGGCCCGTCGTCGCGTCCGCATACCCCAGGCACTCATAGCTGACAGGCCCATTGCGGTCACCCACCACCAGCACCGCCCCAGCCAGTTCACCCCGATCCACATAAGGCTGAATCAGGTCCCCCACACCAGGCGCTCCACGCTTCGCGCCCGCACTCACACCCACACCACCACTTGCAGGCAACACCGGCGTTTCATCTTTCATGACTGCTTCCTAAATAAGCCATACCAAATGTCATGATAAATAAAATCCCAGTCGGGTGCGGCCGAGTCCTCAAGGCCCACCACTCCGGCAACAAGACCCCAAACCCATAAAAACCCAACCATGCATCCCTGGCAAAGCCACCCCTTCTCTCCCCAGGAATAAGCGCGATGCTCCCCAACCTAAAACCCACCCCTCAGATCCTTTTCCCCACCGCCGTTAAACGGCACATACCGCACCGCGCCGGTATCGGAATTCAGCACCACATAAAACCGTTCCGTTACCACCATCCGATACCGCGCCGTGTCCATCCCGGTCGAGATCATCACCGCTCCGGCGCGTCCAAACCCGGCCCCCGGCAGCCCGCCCGCGGAGTTCCCGGAATAGTTCGTCTCCCCGCCGCCGCCCTCGGGCGCAGCGCCCATCCCCAGCAGCAACACCACAGCCATCCCCGCGCCCGTCGCCATTCCAATGAACATTGACTTCTTATCCACGACAGCACCCTCCAATGAATAACTCCCAGGCCACATCGGCCCGGTCACGCTTTCACTCTACGCCTCAAAAAACAAAAAAATGCTCATGACCTGGCACGAATTCACGTGCGAAACCATCACTCACCACCCAATCCGGAAGCACAGCACGGCCCGAAGCAGCGGCATTGCCTTGCCCGCACCGCCTAATCATCCGCTACACCATCAACAGCCCCGTCAACCCCGCAACTCTTACTTCAACGCCAACCGCACAATCGCCCGCTCCGGCGACCGCCGCGCCACTTCCTTAAACCCCATCTTCAAAAACGTCGACAAATACCCCGTCCCCGTCGCGCTGGGCGACTTCCCTCCATCAAGCGGATACGCCTCCAGCACCTGCGCCCCGCCGACCCTCGCCGCCTTCACCGCTCCCCCGATCAGCACCGCCGTCACCCCTTTGCGCCGATACCCCTTCCTCACATAAAAACACGTCAGCGCCCACACCGGCGTCTCATCCACCCGTTTAAGCCGCCACGTCTCTTCCAGCCACGGCACATTCTCCCTGGGCGTCACCTGGCACCACCCCACCGCCTTCTCTCCCTCAAACGCCAATAACCCCGGCGGCGGCCCCTCCTCCACCACCTCTCTGAACGCCGCCTTATTCTCCGTCCCATCCCGCTTGCGATACGCCGCCCCGATCCGCCAATACATGCACCAGCAACCGCCGCACGCACCCTTCTCCCCAAACAAATCTTCCAGCGCCGGCCAAACCTCCGCCGTCAACGGTCTCACCACCAACCTCATAAAACCTCCTGGCCCCACCCCAAGTCTACCCTCACCCCCACATTCCTCTTCGCCTTCTCAACTCCTTCTCCGACCCGCGACTCAGGACACGGGACAAGACAACCTCTTCTTGCGCTCTTGACAAACCCCACTACCTATACAACAATCTATCCGGATTTACGGATGTATTTACTTTATCGGCCCTAACCCACCAGGAGATCACCATGGCCGCCCCCAAGAAAACCGCCTCTGCTCCCGTCGCCGCACCCTCCCCCAAGTGTTTCGTCGACAAGGCCAAAAACGGCCTCGAATACCGCGTCGCCGACATCAATCTCGCCGACTGGGGCCGCAAGGAACTGGAACTCGCCGAAAAAGAAATGCCCGGCCTCATGTCCGTCCGCAAGGAATTCGCCAAGCAAAAGCCCCTCAAGGGCCACCGCATCACCGGCTCCCTCCACATGACCATTCAGACCGGCGTCCTCATTGAGACGCTCGTCGCCCTCGGCGCCACCGTCCGCTGGG
>CAZIWA010000154.1:0-11951 GCA_964542875.1 uncultured Phycisphaeraceae bacterium | reverse complement strand
TCAGTGCCGCATCCGCCCCCTCCAGCGCGTTCATCGTCGATGTCGGCCAGCACCAGATGTGGGCCGCGCAATCCCTCAAGCTCCTGGCCCACCAGCGCTTTCTCACCTCAGGCGGCATGGGCGCCATGGGCTTCGCCCTTCCCGGCGCGCTCGGCGTCGTCATGGCCGACCCCGCCAGCCGGCCCGTTGTCATCGCCGGCGACGGCGGCTTTCAGCTCAACATCCAGGAACTTCAAACCATCCGGCGAAACAACTTCGCCATCAAGATGGTCGTCCTGAACAACCAATGCCACGGCATGGTCCGGCAGTTTCAGGAAAGCTATTTCAACGCCCGCTACCGGTCCACCCTCACCGGCTACTCCGCGCCGGACTTCGCCCGCGTCGCCCAGGCCTACGGCATCCCCAGCCTCACCGTCACCAAGCCCGAAGACGTTTCCAAAGCCCTCGCCGCCATGTGGGCCAACCCGGACGAACCTTTCCTCCTTGAAGTGGCCATCGACACCTTCGCCAACGCCTATCCCAAGATCGCCTTCGGCAAGCCCATGACCGAAATGGAGCCCTTCGCCAAGCCCCTGGAGATGGAAGGCACTTAAGCCTTCAAGGTTCCCAACAGGGTTCTTTTTGCGTGCCATGCTCTCGTCTGCGTGAGCATGTCTTCTCTGTGCTCCCCGCTTCACCTCGGAAAATTCAGCACATAAACCCAACCCCTGCGGTCGCCCACCAGCACCCCTGCGGCCTTCACATCAATCTCATTCCCGCTGCCCCAGATCGTCGGCAAATCCGCCGCCTGCAAGATCGGCTTGCTCAATTGGGCATCCAGTGCCACCTCTGACACCGGCTTAAGCCCCGGTACATCCAAAAATCTCACCTTGCCCGCTAGGTCACTGCAAACCACCCACTTCTTCCCGCCATGCTCCACCGCAGCGGCGTTGATCAGCCAAGTCGGTGCTGTGAAAGTCGCCTTCGCCTCACCGGTTTTCGGATCCAGCAGGCACACCGTATTGCCTTTGTCGGCCAGCAGCAAAAGCCCATCCACCACCACCGGCCGCGCCAGCAGCACATCACGCGCGCCGTAGCGCCAGCGCTCTTTGCCGTCGCCAGCATTCAGCGCCACCACGGTGCCTTCAAACGAAGCCACCACCACGCTCTCGCCCACCAGTGTCACCGGCCCGGTAAGCCGCAGTCCCGTCGGCTGACGCCAAATCTCCTTACCGTCTGCTGATGACAGCGCCACCACTTCCCCTGCTTCGTTGCCTGCAAACACAGCCTTCTCGCTGATCCCCGGCCCCGCAGTCAGTGGGTCGGGATACGTCACCTTCCACACTTCTTTCCCCGCATCGCTCAGGTTCACCGTGCCATCAAGCACCATTGCCACCTTGGAGCCCGAGCCCAGATCGATCGCCCAGGGCAGCACCGGCGCATCAGTTGAAATCGCGGTCAATCGACCGGTCTGAACATCCACCATCTCCGACGGCTTACCCATCCGGAGCACCTTGTTTTCCGTGGCCTGCGCCAGCACCGCCTGAGGAAATACAACCCGCCTTGGCGGCACAGCGGCCCACATGTCGCGCCCCGAAACAGGGTCGATCCCTCGGATCGTCCCGCCGACGCTCATCACCGTCAGGCCCTTGCCCGCCGACAAGGGCTCCGCCACCCCATCGCCCAGCTTCGCTGCACTGCGTACGCCATCGCGCCACGCCCACAGCTTCCGTGCCGCCATCGCGATATGGTCGTACAACTCCGCTTGCCCGATAAACCGTTGAACGTACTGCTCGCTCTTGCCGTCGCGTTTAAGCGTGTAGCGAAGCGCGTAATGATCCACATCCTGCGCCACCTCGATCGTCAGGCTCGCCGCTGCGGCCTGCGTCGTCGGCTGCGCACCCGCTTGGCTCATGGCGGCAATCGCCAGCGCATTCACAGCCTGAATGGCAAGGCCGTTGCCCGGCGCCATCTGCGTCGCCCCCGCGCCCTTGCCGCCCGGAGCCGGCGTTTCTGTAAACCCGCCCGCCAGTTCGGCCGCTGCGGCTTTCCACGCCGCCACGTTAATGGAAACCTGCCGGTCTTCTTGTACTTTCAATCCGGAAATCACCAGATGGCCAAAATCCTGCACCAGTTCCCGTACTGCATTTTCAGGAATCTGCAGCGGCCCCGGCCCTGCCCAGTCCCTCCGGGTTTTGCGTCCCATCAGGCACTCGCGCCTCAGCCCGGCCAGCACCGTCGTCCCTTTGTCATCCATCACAAACAGCAGCAGGTCCCGATGCTTGCCCACGGCGACATTCACCACGCTCACCGGTTCCGTACCCGCCTTGCCCGGCGTACCCCATACCCCACCGCTGGTCTTCACGCCCGTCACGGCAAACCCTGGGCGAGACGCCAGAGACTCCGCAAACCCCTGCCCGCCTGCTGTGTCCGCAGGCTGCACATCCGGCCCCACCACAGACCAAACCACCTCGCATGTGCGCCCTGGCGCGGCTGGGCCGGCCTGCACCACGCCAAACCCCGCCCCACAAGACACCCCAGCCAACAAACCCAATAAGCCCAACACCCCGCGCTTCCAAAGGCTCAGTCGCACCCGACGCAGGCTCACTCTGTTTTCATTCGTGTTTTGCATTGAATCTCTCAACTCTCTGAACTTCGCTCATCGCCGCACGCTCAACCCCTCACCGCAGAATCAACACGTCCACCGTGTTGGGCATCGGCACTTCCACCACGATCCGATCTCCCTCACGGATGAACTTCAGCGGCCCGGCATAGCTCGTGGATACCTCCTTGATCGGCCGATCCGTCTGCACTTTCACGATGATGCTCTTGGGCCGGCCGGCGTCGGAAAAAGTCTCCACGGCTGCTGCGGGAGGAACCACCGCCGCTGGCACCACCAGCGTTTGCAGCGTCTCGCCCGCGTCCGGGTTCGCCGCTGGGGCAGGTGGCGGAGGTGCGGCCGCCTCCTCCACCTCAGGCTGCTTGCTGGCCAATCGAATCAATCCCACTTCATTAAGCGTCACCGCCAGCCCGCTGGCATGTTCAAACAGGCATACTTCCACCAGCGGGTCTGACACCTCAAGCCGCGCCCGGCCCAGCGTCGCCATCGCCGCTTTGGTCACAAGCTGTCCCCGGTCCAGCCGGTAATGGTTCCCCCCCGCCGCATCGCCTTTAAACAGGAACCCCGGCATCACGCCCCACAGAAGCGTCTTCCCCTTGCCCAGTTCCTGGTACACCCCCGCCACGCTTCCGTCGCTGAATGTCGCCACCGGTTTGCCCGTCGTCGGCGTCAGCACCACTTTCACGCCCACAACATCCGCTTCCATCGCGGGGGTAAGCACACTCTCCTGCACCTTGATCTTGTCGATCGGCTTGTGCTCAGGAATCGACTGCGGGTGATACCCCCCTGCGGAAGTACCCGCATAGCGCTGCCTGGCGCCAAAAAGCCTGGTTCCCGCTTCGCTGGCATCGTTGTATTCATCGCGCATCGCCGTGCCCGCGATGCCCACCAGCGTTCCGCCTTGCTTCACCCAGGCTTCCAGCGCGGCCACGTGCCTGTCGGAAAGGTTGTATCCCTGCACATAAAGCACGGAATACTGCTTGAGACTTTCTTCTGTCAGGTCTTCTTCCAGAATGATGTCCACCGGCAGATGCGCCTGCTGCAGCGCGATGAACGTCAGCAGCCGGTCGGACTGAAACCCGCCCGTGCCGTTGTTCCACACCTCATGGCTCCGGTTGTACAAAAGCCCGGTTTTACGCGCCTGGCGCGTCCCTTTGGCGATGATCTCATCCGCAGGTCCAAGCGCAAAAGCCCCACGCGCAATCTCCGCATACGCCGCACTGCGTTCATCCCAGAAGTTGGAAAACTCCGCCCCCGCATAACGCGGGCCGAAGCTGTACATCTCCAGATCCATCACGCCATGAGCCACCAGGCAGAACATTTTCCTGTCCGCTCCGCCCATCGTCGTCACGATGTAAAACCCTGCGGGCAGATCCCCTTTCCTCGCCGCGCACTCCACCAGCGCTGCGTAGTAACTCACCGTCTGAATGCCCGCAAAACCCCAGCCCCCAAACAGGCCGGCCCAGTCCTCCGCCCACGCCATCGTCGCTCCGCCTTCGCGTGTGAGGGCAAACCAATCCGAGCCATTCATATGCTGCCCGAACATCGGCGGATGCGGCGAAAAATTGCAATACGACTTGATGTTGGGAAAGTACTTCCTCGCCACATCCGTATACCGCTTGTAAAACCGGGCCGTGAACACAAAATTAAACCGCGCCGAATGGTAATAAAGCCGCCGTTCAAACCGCCCCGCATCCGCGGCCAGCCGCGGCGTGAAGTCAAGCTCCTCCACATCCTTCACGCCGAAATACGAAGCATCCTTCCCCGCCTCTTTTAGTTGTTCGCGCAGGTAATCATGAAACTGCTTTTTGGCATCCGGCAGTTCATTGATCCGCACCGGCCCGACGATCGCCCCGATCTCGTCCCCCATCTTCAGCCGCGTCACCTTCAGGCTGCTCCCGGGCGCTTTGGCATCCATCGACTTGGCCAGCGATTCGAAATACTTCTCCAGCGTTTTCTCGATCATCGGGTCCGCGGCATCATGCGTGCCGGCGTTCATCAGTGCATCGTTGTTGTAGATCGCCCCGTCATCGCGCAGCCCAAGTTCTTTTCGCATCTCCGGCGAAGTGCCCCCGATGCTGTTGAGCCCAATGCTCGCCAGCATCCGGCTTACCTCATCCCTCACTCCTGCGGCCGCACCGTTGCCCGTGCTTACCTTGATCAATTTCGGCGCCGGGTTCCCCTGCCTGGGTAACTGCGCCAGGGCGTCCTTGGCGTAGGCCATATGCCGTTGATTCACATCCTCGGTCGTCTCCAGCAGCTTCAAGTACGCCTGGCTGCGCATGCCCCACACGCCGGTTTTATCCTCCGGCCCGCTTGCCGCGCAGGTGTAGCTGCGTGAATCAATGGGTATCAGCACAATCGCGGAGCTCTGCCCCACCGTGGTTTCCACGCGCTTCATGACAGCGGCTTCATGTGGGTACCACGCCGCCTCCACCTGAACCTTGTACTTCCCTTTTTCTTTCGGTAGCCCGCGAAACGAAAGCGATGCCGTCGCCCACGGGCCCGGGCTGGAAATGGGGTCCGTTACATCCACAAAGCCGGACCACTCGTTGATCTTCCAACCCTGCTTCGTCACTGCATTGAACTCTTCCCCACTGAAAAATGAGTAGTACCAGATCGGCTCCGTACTCCCGGAGTTGGGCTTGGGCGGGCGTCCCCAGTGGTACGTCAGCCCGCCGGTCAACCCCAGCCCTCCAGCCTCGCCTGCCTTGCCCGCATCACCCTGCGTGTCCACCAGCTTGAACCGGTAATACGTTCGGCTCAGCGTCGCGCTGTTGGCATCCGTCGACAGGCTCGGCTTAAACGACTTGCTCTGCGTGATCAGCATCCGATCCGTCCGCAGTTCCTTGTTCTTGCCGGTGATCGCAAACTTCGTCGCCCCGGCCTTTAGCGGCACATCCCAGTATTCCCACACCGGCACCGGCTTTGTCGGCGTTGAGAGCCGTTGAAACTCCGCTTCAAAACGGATCGAAAGCGCCTTTTCCTGAGACTTTCCATCCTGCCGCTGCAAACCCTTGCTTCCAAACACATGCGAAGCCTGCGTCGGCCCGCTCAATGTCAGCGTCAAAGGCTGCGGCACATCCGGCCTTGCCACATACCGCACCCAGATTCGATACTCCCCGTCCTCCGGCACGGCGATCGTTGTCGTCGCCGGTTCCGCGCCCAGCGGCGTCACATTCCCCGCCTCGGCCACCTTCCATGCATACTTCACAACAGGCGCCTTGGGGTCCACGCGTGCCGGCTGCACGCCTTGCCACTGCGCAAAATCGGACATATGGGTGTACTTGAGCTTCTCCAGGTCCGCAGGGTTGGCCGCCTGGTCCACCTGGGCGAAAAAATCATCCGGTTCATCCTTGGCCGCCAGCGCCGCATCCGCACTTAAACCAGCCGGCAAAAGCGCCAGCGCAACCAGAAACCACCCATGCCCCGATAGCCCGCTGAATCGATGGCCAACACCCATAAATCCCATTCCTTTACAAGACGGCAACCGTACCCACACAGGTCATTTTCAAACTGGGAAACCCCAATGGTAGCACCACCCACGAAACTATCTCTCCCCACCCTTTATTTCCACACCCCCACCGCTCCAAAGGGACGTTATACTCTTTTCTCACCTGGCTAAACGTTCAGACAACTTTCACTAAAAGTAAGTGAGACACCATGGCGAAGAAATCTTCCAGCCCATCCTCTGTTTACCCCGCCCCGTTTCACCAGAAAGGCCTTGGCTACTTCTGGGTGCTCAACGACCGGTGCGATCCCGATGAACTCCAACCCCAGCTTGATGCCTTTGCCAAAGCCGGCAATGTCGCATCGCTGTGCCTCCATCCCCGGCCGGGTCTTTTGACCCCTTACGGCTCCACCGACTGGTGGGAATTCATTCGTGAAATGTCCGTCCGCATCGCCAAGAAGGGCCTGGATACCTGGCTCTACGACGAAGACCCGTTCCCCTCCGGCGCGGCCTCAGGCAAGGTGTTCTACGAATACCCTGAATACGGTGCCCGCCAGATTGAAAAGTTTGAGTTCGATCCCACCATCATGGAACCCGAATTCTTCACCTTCCCCGTCGGCCAGCTCCTCTGGGCAGGCCTTGTCCCCGCCGCCGGCGGCCCTTCCACCAACGTCGTTGACTTAACTGAAAAAGTCGGCATCCTCCGCCGCCAGTGGATGTCCTGGGAACGCTGGGATTCCCGTTTCTTCTACCCTGAAACTCCCCGCTATGGCACCAAGCGCGCCGACACCGGCAGCCCCGAATACGCCATCAAAACCCCCGCCATTCCCACAGGCATGAAGCTCGTCGCCTTCATTTCCCGCACCATCAGCTACGACTGGATCACCTGGGGCGGGCTCCCCGACAGCCTCAACCCCAAGGCCACCGAATACTTCATCAGCCTCACTCATGAAAAGTACAAGCAGTACGTCGGCGACATGTTCGGCAAGGAGATCAAAGCCATCTTCACCGACGAGCCCAAATACTGCGCCCGCTTCCCCTGGACGCGCGGCCTGGACACCAACTTCCAGGCCCAGTACGGCTACGACATCAAGCCCCGTCTCTACCAGCTCATGAACGACTCCACCGATTCGGAGTCCACGCTCTCCCGGCTCCACTTCCGCCAGTTCGTGGGCGACCTCTTCGTCAGTTCCTGGGTCAAGCCCGTCGGCGACTGGTGCAGGAAGAACAAGCTCGAACTCGTCGGCCACATCAGCCCCGAAGACGACCTCATCGAGCAGGCCAACTACATCAGCAACATGCACCCCACCTACCCGCACTTCTCCATGGCGGGTCTGGACGTGATCATCCCCGCCCTGGGCGATAAGAACCACCCCATCCTCTCCATCGGCTCCCTCGCCGGCGTCAGCGCGCAGCAGCAGCACGGCTTAAAGGGCGTCATGAGCGAAACCGGCGCCTGCGCCGGCGATAATCCCCCCTTCCCCAAGATCGGCCACATCCTCAAGTGGCAAACCATGCTCGGCGTAACCTCCATCGTCATTCACTGCGCCTACTCCAGCCAACGCGGGCCCCGCTCTTTTGAATATCCCCCCAACTACGGGCCCAACAACACCAAGGCCTGGCCCAACATGGTCAAGATTCACAAGGAGCTGGCCGACCTCCAGGAATACACCTGGGGCGCGCGCAACGTCGCCCCCGTCGCCGTGGTGTGGCCGATCCGTACTTACTGGATTCATAACTACGACTGGCAAAACGAAGTCACCGGTCACCGCCGCCAGTTCATCGACCTCATCTCCAGCCTGCTGGATAACCAGATCGGCGTCCAGATCCTCGATGAAGACGTGCTTCAGAAAGCCACCGCCAAGGACGGCACGCTCTCCATCGGTCTCGCCCGGTATCAGCACATCCTCGTCCCCACCGCCACCATCCTGCAGTCCGCCAGCGTCAAGGCGCTGGCCAAGGCAGCCAAGGCCGGTGTGGATGTCCAGCTCACCGGCGTCATTCCCGACCGTCAATACCAGGGCAACGAGATCACCGCGCCAGACTGGAGCTTCGCCAAGGTGGCGCCAACCAAAACCGCCATTGAATCGCTCCCCCGCCACATCAACATCCAGGGCGACGCCACGGACATCCGCTGCACCGCCTGGGAAAAGAACGGCGTCACCACCCGATTGCTGATGAACATCCAGGAAAAGCCCGCCACCATCAAGGTGGATGGCAAATCCATCAAGCTCGCCGCCGGTGAAGTCAAGGTTTTGAAGGGCTAAGCGACAATTCAATCCTTAAAACGACTGCACGCCCCAAAAGGCGTGCAGTCGTTTTTTACCCGCCCTATACTGGCCGGGTCGCCGTTCATCCAATCTCACACGAGCCTTACATGACCATCGCCTCCGAACTGCTCCAGCAGCACCTCGACACCCTTGTCGACGACAACGCCCGATGGCAAACCCTCATCGCCGACGACCTGCAATGGGAACTGGCTTACGCCCCCGCCCTGGGCCACCCCGCAGTGCTCAACGGCCGCACCCAGGTCATCCACCACATCACCTGGTTCATTGGCGCCGTACAGAACTTCCGCTTCATTGATCCGAAAATCTTCCCTTTTGCCGACCCTGAGTCGGCCGTCGCCCAGGTCAAAGCCGAGGCCATCATCAGGCCCACGGGCCGGATTTACCGTCAGGAGTACGTCGTCTTTCTCCGCGCCTCTGCCGGCAAGATCACCCACATCCGTGAATACTTTGATCCCACCCGGGCAGCCAAAGCCCTTGACGCAAAAATCCTCGATATTGATCCCTGGCTGTAGTTCTCTTTCCGCCTCTCTCACCTTCACTTAACCGATGGAATGATGTTCCGCAGGGACACTTGGTTATGCTATGGGTTCCCCTTCAATTCCCGGAATCACCCCATGCGTAAAAAACTCCTCATCGCGCTCGCGATCTTCGCCGGCATCCTGCTCATCCTCATCGGCATCATTGCCATGCAGCCTGCGGACTACGCCGTCACCCGTTCCACGGGGATCAACGCCCCCGCGCCCACCGTCTTCGCCCAGGTCAACGACTTTCACAACTGGAACGCATGGTCCCCCTGGATCAACCTCGACCCCAACTCCAAAAACACCTTCCAAGGCCCCGACTCCGGCGTCGGTGCGGTCTTCGCCTGGTCCGGCAACGACGAAGTAGGCGAAGGCAAAATGACCATCATCGAATCCAAGCCCGACGAACACATCCGAATCAAGCTCGACTTTGTGCGTCCTTTCGAAGACACCTGCAACGTCGACTTCGCCTTCAAAACTCAGGCCGATGCCACCACCGTCACCTGGACCATGTCCGGTCACAAAGGCTTTTTATCCAAAGCCGTCTGCATGTTCATGGACATGGACAAAATGCTCGGCGGAGACTTCGAAAAAGGCCTCGCATCCCTGAAAAAAGCCGCCGAAGCACAAGCCGCCCCCACAACCGCTCCCAAACCCTGATCGATTTTCCCGCTTCTCTTTTTCCATTTCGCCAATCTCCACTTTCTCAAAATGAGAAACAGATTGGGAACCGTTCTCCCACATTCTGAAATTAAAACCCGCTAAATTCCCTTCACAAAGCCAACTTTTTTATTTTCCCCTTGTTTTAAAGCTCAATCCCCCATATCAATACTTCTGGCACGGCCCTTGCAATATCCCTCATGTCAAACAGGGCACACATCACAAGGGATCAAACATGTCTCAAATCAAAACAAACATTCGCTCTTTCAACTCTGCCCGCGCAGGCTTCAGCATGATCGAGCTGCTGCTGGTCCTGGGCATCATCACCATTCTCCTCTCCGTCGTTCTTCCTTCATTGGCCCGCGCCCGGGACGTCGCCGAACGCACCCGCTGCCTCTCCAGCATGAAGCAGGGCACCCTGGTCGCCATCGTCTACGCGCAGGACAACCGCGACCGTCTCCCCTTCTCCACCAGCAACACCGCGGACCCCACCAAGTCTCACAAGACCTGGGCCAATCTGGTCGACGAATACGAAGCCTCCGGCAAGCTCCGCCGCTGCTACGGCCGCGCCAACGTCGGCTGGCAGATGGCCAGCCCCACCTCCTTCTACAACGTCACCACGGAATCACCCGTCCAGTACTTTGACGCCAACTCTTACCTGATGGCCCGCAACGACCAATGGGCCGGCAACGCCTTCAGCCAACGCCGCCTGGGCACCATCAAGAAGAATCACGACAAGCTCCTGGCCGTCGTGGACAACGGCGGAACCTCCCGCTTCTCCGGCGGCTACCCCTGCGGTGAATTCGTCCGGTTCCGCCACGACGGCGGCCAATCCATCAACGTCGGCATGATCGACGGCCACGCTGAAAACTGGAAAGGTTCCATCGTCATGCAAGCCCGGGCCGACGCCGCAGCAGGCATCACCGGCCCCCGGATCCACAAGAACATCCTCACGGACAACTCCAACGCCAAGTATCCCTGGGGCGACACCGCAGAATAACGCCCGGCTCTCCTAAAAACCCATCCCAACGCACCGCGGTCGCCTCCCATCAGGACCGCGGTGTGTCGTTTTATCCACCCGCTCATTTCGCCTGATCGTCTGATCGCCCCGCCCGCCGCTCAAGCTCCTTCAACGCTTCCACAGGGTCCTTGGGCAACGGCTCGTCCTTCCCGCGTTCTGTCTGGGAAGCCACCGGCGACTCATCCTCGCTCACGCGTTGATGCAGCCGCTCACGGTAATCGGTTTCGTTCTGGCCGCTAAAGCGCTGGCGCATCCGCTTCACAAAATACAACGCGGCGCAAAACGCGAGGAACACCAGGATCGACAGCACCACCACAGTCGAGTTGGACTTCTTAATCGTTGGTGCCGCTTCCATCACTTCCAGCGTCTGCCCTACAAACACCAGCGCCGCTTGCGGCTTCTTGTTCAAATCCTTGTAGCTCCAGACCTTGTACAGCCTCGCCGGCATCCGGACTTTGGCCCCCCCCTTGGGCAGACTCTTAGGCGGATCGGTCAGCAGCACAATCACCACGAAATCCTTCGCCTCGTCCACCACCACCGTCCACAATTCGGCCTTGCCGTCCCACGGCCCCACCGTCCCCACCTTCGGCGCGGTCAACTGCTCACGTTTGGGCACGCCGGCAAACAGCCCTTCCACCAGGAACAATTCCCCTCGATACTTCCCCGGATTGGCCATCAATGTGGCGTAATCCGGAATCATGGCTCCGGAATTGTCCCCCGGCTTCCATGTCACCGAGTCCGTCAGCAGCGGGCCGATCGCCGGTTCATCCAGCTTCTCCGTCAGATCCCGCGCCGTCCTCACCTGGATCTTCAAATCATCCGGCAACGGCTCGATCGCCATTGCCGGCACCGCCAGCACAAGCACCGTCAACAACGCCCCAGCACGCAACATGATCCGGTTTAAGCCCATGGCTCCATCATAGCCAACCAACCCGCGTTCTAACTTACACCTAACCTTCACCTGCCTGCCGACAAGTCTCAAAAAACCTTTCAATCAACAACGTTCCAAGGGGTGAAAAAAATCGCTATCATGGTGTCTTCTTTTCAAGGAGAAATACCATGCTCATGACAACCAAGCCCATGTTCGACTTGGCGTACGACGGCGGTTTCGGCGTCGGCGCCTTCAACGTCAACAACATGGAAATCACCGCGGCCATCATGGAAGCCTGTGCGGCTGAAAAGTCGCCCTGCATCCTCCAGATCTCCAAAGGCGCGCGCAAATACGCAAACATCAAAATGCTCAAGCACATCATCGACGCCTGCGTCGAGCTCTACCCCGATGTGCCCCTGGCCGTCCACTGCGATCATGGCGACACCGTTGACCTCATCAAAACCTGCATCGCCGACGGCTACACCACCGTCATGATCGACGGCTCTCACCACCCTTACGAAGAAAACGTCCACCTCA
>CAZIWA010000153.1:0-11974 GCA_964542875.1 uncultured Phycisphaeraceae bacterium | reverse complement strand
CACGTCGGATTATCCACCCGCGCCGGAGCGCTGTGCGTCTTGATGAAATTGCTCAAAAGCTCATTGATCGGCGCGTGTTCCGTCTTCGCCGTCGAAATCAAGCCTTCTTCATGCGCGTGTGCTTCACAAAGGTGCTTTTCCACCTTCTGGCCCTTGACGATCTCCACGCAATGGAAGGTCGCCTGCTTCTCACACTTGTCGCACTTTCGCTTTTTCAAAGACAGCTGCTCCCTAAAGACCAATAAAACAACACAAAATCATAGGGCGTTCAATTCACCGGTTCCAACCATTATCGGACCCGGCTCAATTGCACGTGTACGAATGTTATCGGCCAAACCGGGCAAAAGTCTGCAATAACAACAGTTACACACCCCGGCACTCCAGGGTAAAAGCATTTGGGGTATTTGTCGGCGCATGCACCCGGGGTATCGGGTTTTCGGGCTATCTGCGGGCTTCGATGTGTCTCATGCCACCCAAGGTGAATGCCGTTTTGCGGCATGATTCCCCTTACAGGTTCCTCATGGGCACTCGACAACCCGTTCACCCGGGCGCATAGTCCTCCACCAATCCCCACGCCCCACTACAATCCCCCCATGCCCATCATCCAGGTTCAATCCCTCACCAAGGCCTACCGGGTCTCTCTCAAGTCCCCGGGCTTCGCCAACACCCTCAAGCACTTCTTCAAGCGCCAGTACAAATCCATCCAGGCGGTCGATTCCGTCTCCTTCGACATCCAGCCAGGCGAATTCGTCGGTTTTTTAGGCCCCAACGGCGCCGGCAAAACCACTACCCTCAAGATGCTCACCGGCCTCATCCACCCCACCTCCGGCTCCGTCCAGGTCGCCGGCTTCAACCCCTTTGACCGCAGGCACGACTTCCTCAAATCCATCACCATGGTCATGGGCCAAAAGCAGCAGCTCATCTGGGACCTCCCCGTGCTGGATTCCCTCCGCATCAACGCCGCCGTCTACGAAATCCCCGACGCCGTCTATCAGGACCGCCTGCAAAAGCTCTCCAAAATGCTCGACATCACCGCCGAGCTGCGCCAAAGCGTCCGCAAGCTCTCCCTCGGCCAGCGGATGAAAGCCGAACTCCTCGCCGCACTCATCCACCAGCCCCAGATCCTCTTCCTCGACGAGCCCACCCTCGGCCTCGACGTCAACGCCCAGGCCGCCGTGCGCGAATTCCTCCGCACCTACAACAAGGAAACCGGCGCCACCATCATCCTCACCAGCCACTACATGGCGGACATCGTCTCCCTCTGCTCCCGCGTCCTCGTCATCGATCACGGCCGCCTCATTCACGACGGCTCCCTCGACGACATCCTCGCCAAGTTCGCCCCCTACCGGCTCATCACCGCAGACCTCACCGACACCCCCGCTCCGGGCGTCATCGACTCCCTCGGCGTCGAACAAAAACTCCAGGGCATGTCGCTCACCGTCCTCGCCAAACGCGACACCCTCCCCGCCACCGTCACCCAGATGCTCTCCACCCTCAACGTCAAAGACCTCACCGTCACCGACCCGCCCATCGAAGAAGTCATCGCCAAAATGTTCTCCCAATCCAAACCCAAACCAACCCCCGAATCCCCACCACCCCAATAACCCAAAACCACCAACCACCCCTCTTCTTCATCCCTTCCTCTCTCTCTTCGACCCAAAACCCAAAACCCGAAAAAGGCCGCAGGCCTCCCTCCTCCCTCTGACCAAATCAGACCCCAGACCCGAGACCCCAGACCCTTCCCCACCCTCCCATGCCCCTCTCCTCCACAATCCGCATCGGCCGAACCATGACAGGCGTCAGCTACGCCTACATGCTCGAGTATCGCGCCGAAATCATCCTCTGGATGCTCGCCGGCATCCTCCCTCTCATTCTGATGGGGCTCTGGATCCACATCGCCCAGGCGGGCCCCGTCGCCGGGTTCAACGCCGTCGACTTCGCCCGTTACTTCTTCGCCGTCTTCCTCACCCGTCAGCTCACCGTCGTCTGGATGATCTGGGATTTTGAACAGCAGGTCGTCGACGGCTCCCTCTCCAATTCCCTGCTCCAGCCCGTTGATCCCGTCTGCCGCCACTTCTACGGCCACATGGGCGAACGGCTCACCCGCTTCCCCATCCTCGCCATCTTCATCGCGGTCTTTTTCCTGCTTTACCCCGCCGCCGCTTGGTGGCCGGGCTTCACCAACATCATCGCCTTCCTTTTCATCGTCCATCTCGCCTTCGCGCTGCGCTTTCTCATCCAATACACCTTCGCCCTCCTCTCCTTCTGGGTCGAGCGCGCCGGCGCGCTGGAGCAGATGTGGTTCCTCCTGTACCTCTTCTTTTCCGGCATCATTGCCCCGCTTGAGCTCTACCCGGAACCCTTGCGCAGCATCATTCAATGGACGCCGTTCCCCTACCTCATCTACCTTCCCGCCAAGGTCTTGATGGGCGATCTCTCCGGCGTCGCGCAGGGCACGCTGGTCATGTGCGTCTGGTTCGCCGGCTTCTTTGTGCTCAACCGTTTCCTCTGGAAACGAGGCCTCCGCCGCTATTCCGGGATGGGGGCTTAAATGCTGCGCAGCCTTCGTCTCATCAAGCTCTTCTGGGCCACCTCCATCGTCGCGGAGATGGAATACCGCTTGAACTTTCTCTTCGCCCTCTTCACCAGCCTCGGCACCCTCGCCGGCAGCCTCTTCACCCTCTTTATCGTCTATCGCACCGGCGCAAACCTAGGCGGATGGTCCTGGCAGCAAGCCCTGTTGGTCACCGGCTGCTTCACCCTCCTCGAAGGCTTCACCGCCACAGTCCTCTCGGCGAATCTCACCCGCATCGTCCGCCACGTCCAGACCGGCACGCTCGACTTTGTACTCCTCAAACCCGTCGATACCCAGCTCTGGCTCTCCACCCGGCACTTTAACCCCTGGGGCATACCCGACCTGTGCTTCGGCTTTATTCTCCTGGGCTACGCCGGCCACTTAAACAACCTCGGCCCCATGGATTACCTGCGCGCCGTCCCCGCCCTCATCGCCGCCATGATGATCCTCTACGCCCTCTGGTACACCCTCTGCACCCTCAGCGTCTGGTTCGTCAAAATCTACAACGTCACCGAAGTGCTCCGCGCATTCCTGGAGTCCGGCAAATACCCCGTGACGGCATATCCCCCCGCCTACCGGCTCATCTTCACCCTCGTGCTCCCCGTCGCCTTCCTCACCACCGTCCCCGCGCAGATGCTGCTGGGCCAATCCACCTTCTGGCCGGTGGTTCTGGCCTTCCTCATCGCCGCAGGCCTGCTCACCTTCTCCCGCTGGTTCTGGACCTTCGCCATGCGCCATTACACCAGCGCCTCAAGCTGAAGCCTCAAAAATACATCCAGATCGAATTCCGCTTGGGCTTGGTGATAAACGGGTTGCCGTGCGTCTCCCCATGCCCATCGACATACGCCACATTCTGGTCCGGTGTGCTGCGCAGACCCGCCGTCGGCGCATGCGCCGGGTTGGGATAAGTCCGATACGTATTGCCCGACCCCAGGAACGCAATCCCCGTATTCAAGCTGATGTCCATCAGCAGCGGCCGCTCATTGGCATTCCCCGCATTCTCCGCTTCCAGCCGGGAATATGTCGGCGTCAAACGCTTGGTCCCGTTAAACGAAGCAACGATGTTGTACCAGCCGTAGTAAGTCCAATTCGACCGGGTATCCGCAGACCCCCACCCACCCAGGTAGAAGTACCCGATCTGCCCATGCGCGGCGAAAAGCGAACCCGTCGCCTCTTTCCACGTCGGCGTCGTATAAAGCGGCTGTGCCACCGGGCAGTGAAACACCTTCGAATCCCCGTTCAGATAGTCGTCTCGAATCTCGATCGCCCGCTGAAACCGGTTGCCGTAGTCATCGGGAAACCCACCCCCGCCGCTCTCGGGAAACAACCCTTTGTTGTCATACGAATACGCGATCGTGGCATACGAAACCTGACGCAGATTCGCCGCACACCGCAGCACCAGCGTCTGCCGCCGCGCCTTGCTGATTGCCGGCACCAAAAGCGAAGCCATCACCGCCACGATGGCAATCACCACCAGCAGTTCCACCAGCGTAAAACCCAGACAAAAACCCCGGCCGGCTTGTTTATTTCGAGTCATTGGCGAATCCCCCTGGCACGCACAGGCCCAGCGTTATGAAAGGTCTCAAATCAACACGAACATCGTTTATAACCTAGGTTGTTATACAAAATCAACACAAGGCGACTGCACAAGTGTGACATCCCCTCATTTCCACACCCATGTCCCGCGGCGATTTAATTTGTAACGCTTTAACAACTCACTCCCATCGAATTTCCACCGCCCACTCGTCCCCCGCTTCCCATTTCACCCCAAAAGTCTCATGCTGTTACGAACTTTTTAACCAAAGGTTCCTCATGTCACTTGAAACCACTGCTTTAAAGACCCAGCAAACCATTCATCTCCACAACCGCGCCCACCGGCCCATGCCCAGCCAGCCCATCACGCACGGCGTTCCCTGGCCCGTCGGCCAAGTCACCTCCACCGATCAACTCGAACTCCTCGACGAATCCGGCAAGCCCATCCCCGCCACCTTCACCACCCTCAACACCTGGCCCGATGGCTCCCTCCAATGGACGCTCATCGACACCACCGTCGACCTGGAGCCCTCCGGCAACCGCGCTCTTACAGCGCGCCTGCGTGAAAAATCCGGCAAATCCCCCACGCTCAAAAACCCCGTCGCCGCCGTCAGCAAAGCAGGCATCACCACCCTCTCAAACGGCCTGGCCTCCCTCACCATTTCCAACAAGCCCGGCCAGCTTGTGACGCAGTGGACCAATAACAAAAAAGCCTTCATCACCCCCAACGCCTTTGACATCACTTTCAAAGACACCTCCGGCAAACTCTATTCAATCGTCAAGTCCAAAAAGAAAGTCACCATCGAACACGCTTCCCCCTCCCGCACCGTCGTCCGCATCGACGGCAAGCACACCGCGGAAGATGGTGCAACCCTGCTGGACTACTACCTGCGCCTGGAGCTGCGCGCCAACCGCACCGACGTGAAAATCACCCACGCCTTCCGCAACCGGGAACAACCTATCCCTGGCGTCTCCATCTCTGATTTTCTCGTCACCTTCCCCACCACAATCCCAAAAGACGCCAAGCGCTGCTTCACCGCCAACACCCGCACCCGTCACTATCTCCCCGACACCATGCGCGTCAATGAAGACCCACAAATCATTGCCTCCGACACCGGCGATGTCGATCACTACGCAACCTCCCACAAAGAGCGCGCCAACGCCGACTCCTTCGTCAAAAACCCCGAAGTCCTCCACGACCCCGCCGAAGCAAAACCCTGGTGGCTCCGCGACATCAAATTCCGCCTCCAGGCCGGCGGCAGCAAGTGCGTCTGGCCTTATCTCGCCATTCTCTCCGAAAAATCCGGCGCGCTCGTCTCCCTCGAAAAATTCACCAGCCTCCACCCCAAGGAACTCACTGTCACTGGTTCAGACTTCCACCTCTGGCTCTACCCCACCTGGGCCGGCAAGCTCGACATCACCCAGGGAGCCGGCCGCTCCCACACTTTTTATATCGCCCCGCTGGACCCTTCCATTAAAGACGTCGACATTCAAACCCTCTACCTCTCCTGGGACTTTGGCGGCATCTACACCCACGTCCCCTCCGCCCAGACCATCGAAATCTGCCCGGACCTCAACTACATCCGCCACGCCAAAGTCTTCGCCATGGACCTTGTCCCCGCCTTCGAGCCCGATGCCCGCTTTCTTTTTGAACGCAAGATCATGGACCAATGGATCGGCGTCTCCTATGGCCAGCTCGGCGCCGTCGATCAAGTCGTCCCCTGGCCCGCCGCCGGCTTCTGGCACTATGGCGATCACACCGGTGCCAACAACGAGGAAATGCACAACCTCGTCTACTTCCAGAACTACCTCCGCACCGGCAACCACGGTTGCTTTGAATTCGCCCTCTCCGGCACCCAGCACATGATGGAGGTCGACCACTGCGCCTACAGCACCGACTGGCTCCAGACCGGCGGCCAGGTCGCCCACACCACCAACCACAACAACGGCACCGCCTATCCCTCCCATGAATGGTTCACCGAATACCTCTTCGCTTACGTCCTCACCGGCGACCGTGAATACCTGGAAACCGCCAAGCGCGTCTGCGAGCACCTCCTCACCTGGATCAACTGCGAGGAAGGCTTCCGCATCATCGCCTCCGATCAGCGCGAAGCCGGCCAGCCCATGATCAACCTCACCTGGTGCTACCACTTCACCAAGGACCAGCGCTACCTCGACGCCTGCTGGAAAATCGTCCGTGAATGCCTCATGGCCAACACCGCCAAATACGGCAAGATGCTCGACGCAAAACCCATCCTCAATCCCGTCAAAGTCTGCTCCTACGGCGACTACGCCGCCTGGGAAGGCATGTTCTGGCTCTGGCGGATCACCCAGGATGAATCATTAAAAACCTTCATGCTCTCCCAGCTCCAGTGGCGTCTGGAACTCAAAAACATGGGCACGCACGGCGGCCATCGCGTCACCGACTACAACTGCGCCCTCTACGGCTATCTCCTCACCGGTGACCGCTCTTACATCGACCGCGTCGCCCGCCCCTTCAAAGCCTGCTTCAAATCCTTCCGCTGGCCCATCGGCTGGGTCCACTCCATGTACTACATCAAGGCCGGCTTTGATCTTGGCCTCTTAAGCGACGACGACATCCAGGTCGGCTGACCAATTCAAACCAACCCAATCTGAGTGGCACAGCACGCCCCGAAGGCGTGCTGTGTCTTTTCTCTCAACTGCATGAATTAAACACAAAAACCAACACGGCACGTTGCGCCAAGCCCCGAAAGGGGCATCAGCCCGTAACCGTGGGCCAGCGAGTCTTCGAGCGCAGCCCACGGTAAATAGAGGCTATTCACCCGCTCTACTCACCACTCTCTGCTTTCTCACTTCCCCACCATCGTCAACCCATCCGCCTCCGCCACCGCCCTGGGCACCAGCAGCGCCCCCGGCGACTTCGCCCACAAGCTCGGCACTGAATACAGCAGCGGGAACGCAAACCCATTCCCATGGATCAGCGCCATCGACCCATCTTCCCCCGGCTCCAGCGCCACCCGATGCACCCCCATCGCACCGATATCCACCTTCCGGCTGATCTTCATCTCCGTCTCCGGAAGCCCCCTGTACAGCGTCACTGTTTTAGCCTTCGCGTTGTCCCACACATCCAGATCCAGCGTCTTGGTCCCCTTGGGCAAATAGATCCACACGCCCGACTGCGTCAGTCCCGGCGCCTGCGTGTAATACGTAAACCCGGCCTTTGCATCGCTGCCCATCGCACCCGTCAACGGGTCGTAATCACGGCTGGAAAGCAGCGACAGATTTCCCCCGTAACCTATCGAAAACCGATACGTCCCCGCACGAGGCGCTTCCAGCTTTACATCCACCACCTGCAACAGGGCCCCCTTGGCGTTCCTCACTTCCACGGACGGCTGCGTCGTCATGGTTTTGTCGATCCATGGCGTCCACGCCTTGGCCGCCGGGTCCCATATCTCCACGCCGTACGGCACCTTCTTGGCGATATAGTAGTTGTCTTTGGGATTAAACGGCCACGTCAGCCGGAACCCCAGTTCCGCCCCCTTTTCCGGAGCGACCTGAAAAAACGTCCCCTGCTTCATGTACCCGCTGTTGTAAAGAAACGGTGAGTCCGGCCAATCCTTCACACGAAATTCCTTCACCGCCACCAGATCATTCACATCCACCGCGGCCGCCGGTTTCCCATTGGCCAGCGTCGCCTGCGCAAACTCCGCCACCGGTGCCACCTGCCACTGCTCCAGCACCTTGGGCCACCACGCCTTGGTCTCTTCCGGCGTGTAATGCGCCGGGCCCTTGCTGATCTCTTCGCCCGCCACATTCTTCACATCGCGCTGCTTGTACTCACGGTTCAGCAGGCCCTGCATGCCCACCATGTAAGACATCTGCCCCTTCCACACGTATTCCTTCACCTCCGGCGAATCCTTCTTGAACTTCCCCGTGTCAAACAGATAGTGGCTGTACCAATACTCCTTCACATCGTCGATGCGTTTCTTGGCGTCCGGCTCCGTCGCCGGGTCGACCTTTTTGTCCGCCGCATCGATCATCCTCACCGCCTTGGCCCAAGTGTTGGGGGAGTTCACCGGGTAGTTCTCCGGCAGCATGAAGTCGTGATACGCCTTCATCTCCCTCCAGCCGTTGCCATAGGCTCGCTGGAGCCACCTGTCGCGTAGCTTATCAAGCCCCTGCTCCCCAAGGTTCACATCCCAAAGCGCCTTGCTCGCCAGGTAATACCCCAGGCCGTACTTGCCGAAATTAAAGTCGATCTCCACTCCAACCGCCCGGAACCCCGCGTCGTACATCTCCCGGTAGGCTTTGGCCACCGCGCCGGGCGAACTGCTCCACCTTGCTGGAATGCCCTCGTATCCCCCGTCGTTGTAATACGAAAAACTGTAGAAAAAGTAGTGCCCTGACGGCTCATCGGGCAGCATCACCTTCAGCGCCGCAGCCACGTCGATCGGCGTCTTAAGCGCCTCCCACTTGCCGATTCCCCGATGCTTGGGAAACGGCGCGATGATCGCCCTCACCCGCGTATCCGAATTAAAGTTCGGCGGCACATCATGGTAGTTGTAGCACTGCAAACTCATCCGCACGAGCGCCTTCTTGTCCTTCCCGGTCGATGTCACCCGCTGCTCCGCCGGCAGCGAATCAATCCACTTGTCGTACTCATGCAGCAGGTACGTCGCCAGGCCATAAATCCCATCGCTCGCGCTTGAAGGGTCCCATGTCTCCGCCGGTTGATTAATCCCCTTAAACCCATGCAGCGCGTAAGGCCGCCCAAACGACAGCTTCTCCTTCGCCAGGTATTCCGGGTACCACTCCTTGTGTGCGATCGTGCGCAGCCGTTCCTCGTCGTTCACTCCGCCGTCTTCGGGATCAATGGGGAAAATCACCCGGTCATCCGGCTTGGCTTTAAACGCTTCTTCCGACACCTTCTGAAGCTCTGCGAAAATCACTTCCCGCACCACCGGCGCTGACACATCCAGGTTCGCTCCAAAATAAAGCTTATTGGTCCCGGCCTTCCATTCTTTGCCGTCGCACTCGAAGTACCGCTCAAAACCCGGCTCCCCCTTGGCGTCGGTGTTCATCCAGCACACGTCTTTCAACTCCGGTCCCGGCAGCGGCCGCTGCGCCTCCAGCCCCATCTTCACCACCGCGTGAAACCCCTCCGTGCTCCCCGTGGCCCTCATCTTGTCCATCACCCGCTTGTGATACGCCTGCAGCGCATGCCCTGGAAAAGTCGGCATCGACTTCCCAAAAAGCTTCGTCCCGATGAACCACCGCCAACTGCTCACGTCCACCGTCTCATCCGCGCTGTCGGTCACACCGGCCAAAATCGTCCCCGCGCCGTTGCCCTGGGCGCTGTGCGCCCACAATTGCCGGATGTAATAGCTCGGCCGCCCCGTCCGCTCCAGTTGAAACACCAGCCGCCTGGCCTTGTGATCCGGCACATACACCCAATCCGGCCCCATGCCCAGCACTTCGTAATCCACCGAATCCAAAAGCTCCACCACCGCATCGGTGAGCCCGGAGGGAGAATTGGCCACCACCAGCACCCGGTTCTTTTCGGACCGGATGTAAAACGCCTCCGCAGTCGCGTACGGGTCTTTCGGGTCCGCAGCCAATGCCTTCTTCACTGTGGAATCATTTCTGACTTCATCTGGCGCATCCGCATACAGCGTCAGTACGATTCCCTTAGACAGATCATTCCCGCTCACCACTTCAAACGGCTTGCCCGTCATCCGGGTCAGCCCTTCGCGCAAAAAGTTCGCCGCTCTCCCGAGAATGATTGCATCGGTCGACTCATGCCACTTGGGGGCTTTCACTTTCGCCCATTCCGCGCCCGTGTTGGCTTGCGCGTTGTACTGCAGCACAATCGCCGCCGGTTTGAAACCCGGCTCAGCGGAAAACACCGTAAACGCATCCCCTTTGACCGCAGCAGGGGCCTGCACACCCGCTTGAGGCGTCTGGGCGCTCCCCACACTTGCGCCCCCGATCAAAACCATCCCGGACACCGCCGCTAAACAAACCATCCGCTTCGATTGCATCAATTGTTTCACTGGAACCCCACTTCTTTAGCGAACCTTGAAATGAACCAAACAGTCCCCCCCATCGATCATAATCCACTTTCACGCTGACGATCATTCAAGTGCGAATGGACCTCTTCGCATAGGTCGGATTAGACGTCTTCGCCATAATCCGACATCTCGTTGCACATCCATGCACGCTGTCAATCTTAAAAGCATGGGTGCCTGGGCTGGGGGCGCATGACAGATTCTGCGTCTGGACCGGGAGCGCCGGCGTCCCGCCGGCTCCCGATCCACCGCCTCCACCGACATAAGTGAACTCTTCAGTCGTAAATCTCCCTAAATCTGCTCTCTCCGCAGAATCTGTCATGCACCCCTGGGGCTGGTTTCTGAACCTGCCCCGAAATCCCGTGGGGTCTTTGCAGACCAGACAGTCCACAACGGCCTCAGCCATTCATTGAACCCACCTTGATAATCAGTCGCGGTCCTGGGCTTCGTCTGAAAACCCTACCCCGCGCAAAGAGCTAAAATACCCCCACCCCATGCCCCCAAACCCGGAACGCATCCTCCGCCAGCACCTCACCACCGATCTCCTCATGGGGATCGATCAGGTCATCATGTCTGATCTGGGCACCGCTGACGATCTCACCGCCGCTGAACCCGCGCCCATTCGCACGGCCCAGCCGATCCCCGCCATCCCCGCTCCCCCGCCCGGCGCGCCCACCTTCCAAAGCGCCCACATGCCCCTGCCCCACCCGGCGCCGGCATCCGTTTCCACCCCTCCCCCCGTCGCCTCAAATCTCTTCGGCGGCCCCGTCGTCTCAAACCGCATCTCTGGCGCCTTCCCCGAACCGCCGGACTCCATGCTCCCCAAAGCGCCCCTCCTCACCCGGGAACAAAAGCTCGCCATCCTCACCCAGCTCGACGAAGCCGAAGTCAAACCCTGCATCAAATGCCGCCTCTGCGCCACCCGCACCAACACCGTCTTCGGCGAAGGCGATCCTGACGCCAGGCTCATGTTCATCGGCGAAGGCCCCGGCGAAGATGAAGACCGCCAAGGCCGCCCTTTCGTCGGCAAAGCCGGCCAGAAGCTCACCGAAATGATCGTCGCGGGAATGAAAATCCCCCGCGAAAGCGTTTACATCGCCAACGTCGTCAAATGCCGCCCACCCGGCAACCGGCTCCCTCAGCCCGACGAAGTCCAGGCCTGCGCAGGCTACTTGCGCCAGCAGATCCAGACCGTCCAGCCTCGCGCCATCGTCGCCCTGGGCGCTTCCGCGATGAAAACCCTTCTCCAAACCACCCAGGGCATCACCATGATGCGCGGGAACTGGCAATACGTGGACATCGCCACCCCCAACGGCAAAACCATCCCCGTCATGCCCACCTTCCACCCGGCCTACCTTCTTCGCTCCTACACACCCGAAAATCGCCGCAAAGTCTGGGAAGACCTCAAAAAAGCCTTACAATGGTCGCAAGCTGAAACCAACCCATGAAAAAGTTCTGGACTAAAAAACGACTCCTGCGCATCTCCATCGGGCTCACCCTCGGCGCACTCCTAGGCTGGTCCCTGGGCGGCCTTTTCATCGGCGAAGGCCTTGGCGAAACTCAAGCCTTGGCCCATGATGAAGCCTCCACCCCACGCCAAAGCCAGCTTCAACCGGACGCCCAGGCCAAATGGATCGCCGGACATCTCCTCGCCGGCATCGCCATCGTCTTCTTCTCCGGCCTCGTCGTCGGCCTGCTCTCCCCCGACAGCTCAAAAGAACCCATGGCGGCCGCCGCCAAAAAAGACGCCAGCCACCACTAAATCTTGTGAAAAACACTTTCTTGCCCCCTCTCCCACCAGGGTAAAAGCATTTGG
>CAZIWA010000152.1:3991-12038 GCA_964542875.1 uncultured Phycisphaeraceae bacterium | reverse complement strand
TTCGAGGAAGCTGGGTCGAACGCGCGTTAAGTTGGGTGAGTTCAGGGGGCCGGGGGGTTTTCGGGAGGAGCAAGGGGGATCGTTTTATTTTTGGTGGTGGCACATCCATGGGGCGGCGGGGCTCGTCTACGGATGGACGGTACAACGGTGGCGCTGGGGCGGCTGGCGGTTTTTATGGATGTGGAAGGAACTATGGGACAGTTGGATGGGGAGGAACATCTTGATGAGGCGCAGTTGCTGCGGGAGGTGGCATCAGGGTCGCAGGAGGGGTTTACGCGGCTGGTGGAACGGCACAGCGGGAAACTGATTGCATACCTCAAATGCAAGACGGGGGACGGGCACTTGGCGGAGGACCTGGCGCAGGAGGCATTTTTAAGAGCGTACCGGGCGGTGAGAGAGCGAGGATTTGAAGGCCGGTCGGGTTTTAAGACGTGGCTGTATGTGATTGCCGACAATTGCGCGAGGGATTATTGGCGGAGGGTGAAACGGCCCGCTACGGAGGCGAGAGATTGTTTGGAGATGCAGGCTGGCCCGGGGAAAGGCGCTGAACAAAACGAAGAGGAGCAACGGCTGCGGGATGCCATTTTGAAACTGCCCGAGCCGCATCGAGAAGTGGTGGCGTTGAAGTTTTTCGGGGGACTGACGTTTATGGAGATCGCAGAAGTGACGGCGGAACCGGTGCCGACGCTTAAATCGCGATTGAAATATGCGCTGGCCAGGCTGCACGCATCGCTGGGTGTGGGAATGGAGGAGCGATCATGACTCAAGAAGACAATCAACATGACAAGGTGATGGCGTTGCTGGAAGGCGCACTGGATGCCGACGAAGAAGCGGGCGCGGCGGAAGTAGGGCCGCGTGAGCTTGTTGGGGTGGCTGATCGGCTGATGGCTTATGCGGAGCGGGATGCGGGAGCGGCGAGTGGTTTTGAGGGGCGTATGCGCAAGGCGCTGGAAAACGAAAAACCGCGGCACGTGAAAGCTGGGACGCGCGGATGGGCAAAGCGCTGGGTTTGGTCAGGCGCTGCTGCGGCAGGATTGATATTTGGCGTGACGCTCTGGATGAATCAGACAGACCGGGCGCAGGAGCCCGTGGCGTGGGCGGAAGTGATGCAGGCAATGAACCGGGTGTCGGAGGTGCATATGACCCTGGTGATTCAACGGCGGGACCTAAGCACGCCGACGGAACCGGGGAAAGTGATGTACGGCGATATTTACTACCAGGCCCCGGGCAAGTGGCGGGGGACCATCGGGAATATCGTGCAGATCCATAACGGCAGGGAAATGACAACGTTCAACACCAAGGCGCGAAAGAAAATCACGCCGGGAGATGAGGGATACCTCAAGGCGGTTCCCAAGGCGCTGGTGGATGGAGTCGTCGAGAACGATCTGCTGACGGGCGTGATGAAGGTGGTGTTCGACGGCGCGATGCCCAAGGCTCAGCCGGTGAACATCACAGGAGCCGGATCGGACACGGGGATCGAGGTATTCGACTATTCACATGATGCGAAAGAAAAGTGGGCCCGGGTGTGGGTGCTCAAGCAGAGCAGGCTGCCGATCCAGATCAAGGTTTATGAGGTGAGGAACAATGAGTTCATGCTGTTTTCCTTTGATTATGCGGACAAGCAGCGGGCTGAGTTTTTTGATGCCAGGGCGTTTGAAAGGGCGATGCCGACGGCCTGGAACGTGGATGAATTGAATCGGCTGGGGGTGGCAAAAATCGACGGCAAGCCGGTGGCGCCGGAACAGGTTCGGGCGACGCAGGCGGATTTGAAGCCTGCGATTGCAGCGTCTGGCTTCGGCACGCCCGAGGGTGAGATTGGGATCAACACCAATGATCCAGGGAACAAGAAGCGAATGGGAGGAGCGTTGTGGATGGAAGGGTTTGTGAATGTGAAGGACAACTGGGGGAATCGGTATGTGCAGACGGGAAACCAGCCGGCGGGCGGAGGGATGAAGTGGTTCTTTGCGCCCGTGAGCGGGTTTAAAAAAGGCGAAGGGGAGCGTGTGGTGACGCTTTCGCATCGCGTGAGAGGGACGGTAAGGACAGCAGATCCTTCGCGGGCTCAAGTGGAGTTTGACATCTTGTTATGGACGGGCGAGGTGCCGGTGGGGTTTGGGACGGCGGAGTCTGATGCGAGGGGCGGGTTTTGGAGTGGGGTGGAAAAGGAACGGGCTATCGACGGAGAGATCTGGCACAGGGGCACGCTGCTGGAACAGTGGCGGCGGGTGCAGACCCGTAGGAAGCAGGAGCCCGGCAATGAAGCACAATTTCTCGGATGGGCTTACAAGGTATTGAAGGAAGCCAAGCGGGATGGGGAGGCGGATGCGCTGATGAAAGAACGGATGCTTCCGCTTTTCGAAACGGATGTGAGTGCGCATGTCGGGTTTGGCCATGACGTGTCTGAATACCTTGCGCGGCGTTTTGAAGAAGAAGGGATTGGTGCGGTGCAGGGGACGATCGACCGATTGAACGAGCAGCGGGAGAAGTTTAAAGCGTTGCCCTGGCAGACTCGGGCGATGAGTGAAAGTCAGCCTAGTTCGATCGTGTCGATGCTGGAGAGGGGGGATGGGATGCTGCGGTGGCTGATGGAGCTGCCGGAGGGAGCGAAGGGGATTGACAAGGCAGCGCGGCCACGGGTGGTGCAGGTGTTGATGGATGACGCGGGGCGGAGGATTGTGCAGATTCAATTGGGGCGGCTGACGACGATGCCCGAGGCGGGGCCGGTTGGGATGGCGAATGACTGGGTGGAGCCTAATGGGTTGGATGCACGGGGGTTGTGGCGGCGAATGGGAATTGACGACGCTACGGGGACGTTGACGATCGAGCTTGAGCCGGTTGGCGAAGCGATGAAGAGTTATACGGTGTTCCTGCGGGCTCGGGCGGCTCAGACGAAACGGATGACGTGGGTGGTGCGGAGGAAGTTGGAGTGCGAGATTGATTTGTCATCGCCGATCAGGATTGAAAGCGTGGATGCGTGGTGGGCTGCGAATGTGCCGGTGGTGGTGGCCAGAAAGATGGCGAGCCCGATTGCAGGATTCAAACGGGAGGCACAGGAAGCGCTGGATGGCGGGGAGTACGCCAAGGCGGCAAGGTTGGCGAAGGAGGCTTTAGCAGTGCCTGCCTCGCAATGGGAAAAATCGCAGGCGAAGGCGTTTGAGCGAGATTTGATGCTTTCGAATCTGGAGGATGACCGGTTTGGGGCGCAGACGATTGGGTGGAAGGCGCGTCTTGGGATGGGGGAGATGGATGGAGTATTTGCGGAGATTGATGCGCTGGAGAAGGGTTTGCCGGGGTTGGGGGCGATGGATGGGAAGGGGGATCTGGGGTTGCTGAATAAGAGCTGGGGGGTGCGAGGGCGCTGCATGGAGGTGAAGGTTTTTGCGGTGCGGATGTTGGTGAAGGCCGGGAAACTGGACGATGCAAGGGGCGTGATGCGAAGGATGGGAAAGGCGCGCGGTGAAGTGCGTGAGGGAAATTGGGATTGGGCGGCGAGCGGAAGCGAGATGGAATGGGCGAGGATGAAATGGCACGAGATGTGGCGCGGGTATGAGGCGATGGAGTGGGAGATGGAGGAGGGGAGTGTTGCGGCAACGACCGATGGATGCGCAGAAGTGAAGAGTAAGAGTTATCCACAAAGTCACGAAGATGCGAAGTTAAGAGGCGGAAAAAGCGGAGTCAGGAAAGGGTAAAAAGCAGGCTCAGAGCACCCGTTTGAAGGCGATGCGGCTTAGGTGATTCAAGTGTTGAGGGTCTGGAGGGCGGCTTTGTGGGCCTCGTGGACTCGGCCGCACCCTGCCAGATAGAGCGGGTGATTAGACTTGGAGGGTTTGACCGGGGGCAATCTGGATGGGTTGGTTTTGATGAGTGGCCCAGATGGTGG
This sequence comes from uncultured Phycisphaeraceae bacterium, assembly GCA_964542875.1. GTDB lineage: Bacteria > Planctomycetota > Phycisphaerae > Phycisphaerales > Phycisphaeraceae > CAZGOM01. Next base: position 8,158 of record CAZIWA010000152.1, on the reverse strand, counting down.
TGGTGGTGGGGTTGTGGACGATGCGGCCGTCTGCGGAGAATTGAAGCTTGAAGCGGGCCAGGGTGTAGTCGACGAGTTCGATGAGGGTGGTGTACCAGAAATTTTCCTGGTTTGAGGCGGCTTTGCAGAGGGCGGTGATGTTGTCCCAGCCGACGCCGGGGCGGTCGAATTCAAAACTGTGGCCCATGACGATCATGGCCTGGAGACTGGCACGAAGGGGAACTGCGAGGAAGCGCTCCAGCGTGGGGAGGGCGTCGTTGTGCCGGCAGGAGAAGCCAAGGCGGAGGAAGTTTGAAGTGGGAAATTCAAAAGAGGGGAGGATTTGCGTGGTGCGGGCGTAAGCGAGGCCGGCGGACTGGAGGAGGCTTACAACGCGGTCGTCGTAAGCGCCGAAAGGGTAGGCGAAGCCGCGGACGGGGGCGCCCATGATGGATTCAAGGGTTTTACGGTCGTCGAGCACTTCACTGAGGACGTCGGCGTCGGAGATCTGGGTGAAGTAGGGATGGTTTACGGAATGGGCGGCGACCTCGTGACCGGCGTAGAGGGTTTTGACTTCATCGGGCCGGACATCGTTGCCGGCGAGAAGGTTTTTGGTATTGAGGTGAAAGGTGCCGCGGATGCCGTGCTGGTTGAGAAGGTCGACGAGGCGGCGGTCGGATTTGTTGCCATCGTCCCAGGTGGTGGTGAAGGCGCGCCGCCTGGCATTTGGATAGAGGTTCAGAAGGATGGGGGGCATGGGGTTTATGTATCAATTGAAATTTACGATTTATAAATTTAAACGCTTGGAAATGAGGGAATTGTGGATTCCCTGGCGTTGAATTGCGCCCATAAAAAGGCAGAGGTGCTTGAGCGGTTGTTTAGACTTTGGCGGTTTTTGTGCTGTGGGTGCCGTCTTCGACGAGCTCGAGCTTGCCGGTTTCGGGGTGGATGACGAGGCCGTGGACGCAGACGTCTTTGGGCATGAGCTGGTGCGCGCGGACCATTTTGACGCTTTCGGAGACGGCGGCGGTGACGTTTTCAAACCCGGTGAGCCAGTGCTCGAGGTTGACGCCGGATTCGCGGATGCTGACGAGGACGTCTTCGGAGATACCGCGGGCTTTGGCTTTGTTGAGGACGCGCGAGCAGCTAAGGCCCGCCATGCCGCATTCGTGATGGCCGATGATGGCGACGTCGGTGGCGCCGAGCTCGTAGATGGCGATGAGAATGGAGCGCATGACGCTGCCCCAGGGGTGGGAGACGATGGCGCCGGCGTTTTTGATGATTTTGACGTCGCCGTTGCGGATGTTCATGGAACGGGGGAGCAGCTCGGTGAGCCGGGTGTCCATGCAGGTGAGGATGACCAGTTTTTTGTTGGGGAAACGGTCGGTTTTAAAGGTTTCGTAACCTTTGGATTCGACAAACTTTTCGTTGTATTCGAGGATTTCGCTGATGATGGACATGGGGGTAATTTTACGGTTTTTGGCTTAATTTCACAAGTTTGAGATCAAGGGCGGGGGGAAGCGTTAACCATCAAGGCGCGAAGCCGCAAAGGAAGAGAAGAAAAGAGCGGTTAAGACGTTGATATTTAAATGGGTAGAATCCGCGCCCTGGTTCTTTGGTGCAAGGGTGATCGATGAGTGGCGGGCAAGCCATGCATGTCCAGCAACGCGGCGCGACCCTGATGGGGTTTGGCGCGATTTTGCTTTGGGCGTCGCTGACCTCCCTGAGCCAGACGGTGAAAGATGTGCCAGCGCTTGAGCTGACGTGCGTGACGTTTGTGATGGCGTTTGTGATGGCGCTGGTGGTGTGGCGGGTGCGGGGTGAGCGGATCGCTCCCAAGTTCAAGATGCCGTGGCTGCAGTGGGCGGTGGGGGTGCCGGCGGTGACGGGGAACATCGTGTTCTTCTTTATCGGGGTGAAGTATGCACCGATTGCCCAGGCGAACATGTTGAACTATCTGTGGCCGCTTGAACTGGTGCTGCTTTCTAGTTTTCTGCCGGGGCAGAAGCTCAAGTGGACGCATATCGCGGGCGTGGCGCTGGGGGTGTTGGGCATCATGGTGCTGTTCACCGGGCGGGGAGAGCGGTTTGAGCCTGGGGCGTTCTGGGGGTATCTGGCGGCGCTGGGGGGCGGGTTGTGCTGGGCGGCTTACAGCGTGTTTCGGAGGGCGACGGCGGCCCATGTGGGCGGGGCGGGGGGAGGGTCTGATGCGATCATGCTGTTTGTTGGAGGGACGGCGGTGGTGACGGGGGTTTTGCATCTGATTTTCGAGAAGACGTATGTGCCGGGAAGCATGAATGAATGGGTGGGGCTGGTGCTGCTGGCGGTGGGACCGACGTATGCGGCGTATGGGTTGTGGGAGGTGGGGATCAAGCGGGGGGATATTCGAGTGTTGGGGATTGGGTCGTTTATGATTCCGCTGCTGTCTACGGGGATGCTGGTGATGGTGAAGGGGGCGGAGTACAGCCACGCGTTGATGGTGTCTTGCTTGTTGATTGTGTCGGGGGCGGGGGTGGCGTCGATTGATGCGCTGCGCAAGAGGGAAAGCGGTAAGGGATAAGTAGGAAAGCCAGAGAAAGAGGGGGAAGAAGGAATGGCCAAACAACGCAAAGTCATGGTGGTTTGCCTGCCGGGGATGGATGGGACGGGGCGGCTGTTTGAAGGGTTTTTGAAGGCTGCGCCGGAGTGGGCGGAGCCGGTGGCAGTGGGGTATCCGACCGACAAACGGCTGGGGTATGAGGAATTGGCGGAGGCGGCGAAGGAGCATGTTCCCAAGGGACGAAGGTTTGTGGTGGTGGCGGAGTCTTTTTCCGGCGGGGTGGGGGTGACGTGGTGTGCGCAAAAGCCGGAGGGATTGATGGGGCTGGTGCTGGTGAACAGCTTTGTGACGCCGCCTGGGGGAGGGGTGATGCGGTGGATTCCGTGGAGGCTGGCGTTTGGGGTTCCGGTGCTGAGCGTGGTGGTGAAGGCGGTGCTGACCAATGGGCCGTCGGCGCTGGGGGCGTGGGAGGTGAAGAAGAGGGTGGATGCGGTGAGGGCCGATGTGCTGGCGTTTCGGGCGGGGTTGATTGCGCGGATGGACATGCGTGGGAAGCTGGGGGAGGTGGCGGTACCAACCCTGGTATTGCGGGGGAGACAGGATCGGCTGGTGGGCGCAGGGAAGGCGCGGGAGATGGCGAGGCTCAACGGAGGAGTGAGTGTGCGGGAGATGGATGGGCCGCATCTTTTGCTGCAGGCGCGGCCGGGGGAGGCGTGGCAGGAGATTGAGGAGTGGGGGAGAGGTTTGACGTTAGATGTTGGATGGGGGATGTAAAGAGAGGAGGGGAGATGCGCGTAAGATGGTGATGGGTCGTGCAGGTTTATTGCGACAGGAGTTTGGCCTATGCAAGTGAAGAGTCAGGCACTTAAAGGGAAGGTGGGCGTGGTGACCGGCGGGGCCAAGCGGGTGGGCCGGGAGATTGCATTGACGCTGGCCAGCCATGGGATGGATGTTGCGTTTACGTACAACGCCAGCGGGCCTGAGGCGAGGCAGACGCTGGAGGAGATTAAAGCGCTGGGCGTGCGGGGCCTGGCGGTGGCGTGCGATTTTTCACAGCCCGGGGCCGCGGGTGAGGTGCATCGGGCGGTGGATCATGCGTTTGGCCGGTGCGATGCGCTGGTGAACAATGCGAATGTGTTTGGGCCGGTGGGCATCGATGAAGTGACGCATGAGGATTTTGAACGGAACATGACGATCAATGCGTGGGCGCCGCTGGAGTTGATCAAGCTGTTTTCGGGGATGCTCAAGGCGCATGCCTCGGTGGAGAAGCCCGAGAGCCTGGGGCGGATCGTGAACTTTATCGATATCCACGTGATGGGGCAGCCGCTGAAACGGTTTGTGGCGTACAACGCGTCGAAGGCGGCGCTGCAGGAGATTTCGTTGACGGCGGCGATGGAGCTTGCGCCACTGGTGACGGTGAATGCGATTGCGCCGGGCGTGGTGGCGTGGCCGGAAGGGAGCACGCAGGAGTTTCAGGACCGATACATGCGGCGGGTGCCGTTGGCGCGGCCCGGCACGCCGGTGGACGCGGCGCAGGCGGTGTTGTTTCTGGTGAAGGATGCACACTACTGCACGGGGCAGACGATCCGGGTGGATGGGGGAAGGCTGTATACGTGAGGAAGGGGCTGGGGTCCTAGGGACTGGGGTCT
>CAZIWA010000152.1:0-3891 GCA_964542875.1 uncultured Phycisphaeraceae bacterium | reverse complement strand
CTGGGGTCTAGGGTCTGGTCAGAGGGAGAGGCTTTATTGATTGCCGCAGGGCCCTGTCGGAGATAGGGCATAAGTGATTAGAGCAGTAGAGCGGCAGAGTTGAAGTGAAGAATGCGAAAGAGATTGCACCGGTTTGATGGTGGTGCGGTTTTGGTGATTCATGTATCCATGGGTCTGGTGCGTGGCGTGGTGGGCCTCGCGGACTCGGCGCCACCCTACAACAAGGAGATCAGAATTTGACTTGAGCTTCTTCGGTCGAGCGGTAGATTTTGACGAGTTTGTCGAGCCGGGTGAGCTTGAAGACGGTGAGGATGTCGTTGGAGAGGCCGGCGAGGCGGAGTTCGCCGTGCTTCTCGACGCAGGCTTTGTTGAGGGCGATGACGACGCCGATGACGGCGGAGGAGATGCTGGCGACGCCCTGGAAGGACATGATGATCTTGGGCTGGCCGGCTGCGTTTGCGAGCTTGACGACGTAGTCCTTGATGCGTTCGATTTGAAGTTGATCGAGGATTCTGACCTCGGTGAACTCGATGATGATGACGCCTTCCGCTTTGCGGACGACCAAGCCGTAATTTTCAGGTCCAACCATAACGCGCTCCCTCAGTGAATAGCCGTGGCCAGCTTATCGAAAAGTGAGAGAAGTTGCATGCGAAAAAAAGAATTTAAATGTTGACCGTGGAAGGAAATGGGATGCGGAGGTTTGGAATGATCAGGTCAGCCGCGGGCTTTGAATGCGGTGGGGGCCAGACCCATGACGGATTTGAAGCGTTTGGCGAAGTATTTGGGATCGTCAAAGCCGACCATGCCGGCGACCTGCTTTATGGGAAGCCCCGCGGTGGCCAGAAGCTCCTGCGCGCGGTCCATCCGCATGCGCTCGACATATTGCATGGGGGGCTGGCCGGTGGCTTGATGAAAGAGCCGGCAGAAATTGGCGCGGGACATGGCGCAGGAGGCGGCGAGGTCCTGTAGCGCGATGGGGCGGTCGAGTTTGTCCGTGGCCCAGTGGATGGCCTGCTGGATGCGAGGGTCGGGCGCGCGGGCATGGCCGGGGAGGGCCTGGGCGATGAGCAGGATGGCGCGCTCCAGGGCGTTCATGGCGAGTTCGGGTGAGAAAGAGATGTGCCGGGCGCGGCGGAGGTTATCGACATCCTTAAGCGCCTGGGCCGCAGGGGTGAAGGCCTGGGTGCCGTGACCGGCGATGCGGAACGGCTTGCCGGCGACAATGGCATCAAGCCATGGGAGCCAATGGGCGCGAGGCTCAAAGATGACATAGACGACGGACCAGGATTCGGGCCCGGGGACGTGCCAGTGCTGGCGGACGTTGCGGGAGAGGAGGAGCATGTCGCCGGGCTGGTTTGGGCAGGATTGGTCGTTGAGGGTGTAGTGGGTGCGGCCTTGCAGGGTGATGGAGAGAACCCATTCGCGAAAGGTGCCGCGGGACTGGGTATCGGGCTGGATGACGACGGAGCCAGAGCCGAAACCGACGGCGGGGGTGGCGCGATAGAGCGAAGTGGCTTTGGCCATGGTGAGACGATTGTACCCCATGGATGAGACGAAGGGATGTTTTATCAGTTTGCCATCAGGATGATGATTTGAGCGGTAACGAGGCGGAATGTATCAGGCGGAAATTCTAAAAAAGTCAGCAGGAGAATCAGGCATGCAAACGTTGAGTGAGCAGATCATACCCCAGGTGCCGTTGGCGAAGGAAGATGCGGACCGGTTTTTGAACGACTTCCACCGGGATGGATTTTCGGTGATGCGCAATGTGTTTTCGCAGGAGGAATGCGCGGACCTGCGCAATGAGCTGGATGGGATTTTCGCCCAGAAGGAGAAGTACACGAACAGCCACAATTTGTATGGGGACATTGTGGTGGCGAGGTTGTTTGAGCTGTCCAACAAGTTCAGGGACATGCTGGTGCGGGAGCCGATTATTTCGCTGGTGGAGGAGCTTTGCGCGAAGAACTGCCACATCATGGCGAATAACGCGGTGAGGAACGGGCCGGGGCGGGCGATTTCAACGTGGCATGTGGATCGCGACCAGGAGAACACGGTGGAATTTCCGTGTCCGCCTGGGATGGAGCGGCATGATGCGCGGTACAAACTGCCGGTGCTGCGGCTGACGGTGCAGATCTATCTGAGTGATGTGTTGACGGAAGAAGACGGGCCTTCGCAGTATGTGCCGGGCAGCCACTATTCCGGGCGCGATCCGAACGTGGAGAAAGGGCAGACGCCGTCGTTTGAAGGGCGAGGCCCGGTGAACGTGTTTGGACGTGCGGGTGATATTTACTTCCATAACGGGCAAAGCTGGCACCGCGGGGCGCCGAACCTGGGGACCAAGACGCGGTACCTGCTTCAGATGTCGTATTGCCAGAGGTGGGTGGCGCAGCGGTTTTACCCGTTCATCGATTACAAGATGCCGGAGCATGTGTGGGAAGGCGCGGGGGATCGGCTGCAGCGCGTTCTTGGGCGGCACCCCAAGGGGCCGTATGGTTGAAGAGGGGGCGGGGTTTTGGGTTGGGAGTTCATCAAATTAAGACAGGGTTCCTGGTCTACAATGGGTCACGCGGTGCGTGGCCCTTTTTATTGGGGAGGTTTTATGCGCGGGATGATTTGTTTGATCGTGGGGTTGAGTGTGATCGGCGTGGGGATTGTGGGGGCGTTTGCGCAGGAGGCGAAACCAGCGGTGAAGCCGGAGGAGAAGAAGATTCCGGTGGCGGGGCTTTCGTCGGTGTATCACCACAACTCGCACTCGGATGTGATCATCAGCCGAACAATGCAGACGTACACGCTGGACATGAAGGGGGGATGGCCATCGCTGGAATTAAAGTCACTGTTTATCGATCAGCCCGATGGATTGGCCAAGCGCCCGGATATCGGCAAGGAGATGGCCAAGAATGCGCAGGTGAGACTTTCGCCGACCATTGAGGATGCGCTGACGCTGGGGACCAAAAAGCTGGCGGTGGAGGGGGTTCTGCTGATCGCCGAGCACGGGAACTATCCGCGTAACGCGGTGGGGAATATCGAGTACCCCAAGCGGCGTTTTTTTGAAGAGACGGTGAAGGTGTTTAAGGAATCGGGGAAGGTGGTGCCGGTGTTTATCGACAAGCACCTGGCAGATAATTGGAAGGATTCCAAGTTCATCTACGACACGGCCAAGGAGATGAAGATTCCGTTGATGGCGGGATCAAGCCTGCCGGTGACGTGGCGCAAACCGGCAGCGGACGTGAAGCGCGATGCAGAGGTGAAAGAGATTCTGGTGTTGTCGTACCACACGCTGGATGCGTATGGGTTTCACGCCGTGGAGATCGGGCAGGCGCTGGCCGAGCGGCGTAAGGGCGGGGAGACGGGGATCGCCCGTGTGCAGACGCTGTCGGGTGAGGAGGTTTGGAAGTATCTGGAGACCGAGAAGCTTGACCCGGAATTGTTTAACGCGGCGTGGGATCGGCTGCCGCGGAAGTTAAACGGGAAGAGGAGTTTGAGAGAGGCCGTGAAGAGCCCGGACCTGATGATTTTCGAATACAAGGATGGGCTGAAGGTTTACATGCTGACGATGAATGGGGCGGTGGGGGAATGGACTGCTTCGTGGCGGTACAAGGATGCGAAAGCGCCGATTGAATCAACATGGTTTTATACGCAGGAGGCGCGGCCATTTTTCCATTTCAGCCTGCTGCTGCAGGGGATTGAGAAGATGATGCGGATGGGCAAGGCGACGTGGCCGGTGGAGCGGACGCTGATGAGTTCCGGCGCGCTGGATGCGGGGTTGATTTCCAAGAGCAAGGGCGGGGTGGTGGTGGAGACGCCGGAGTTGTTGATTGAGTACAAGAGTGATTGGAATTGGGAGGAGCCGAGTCCGCCGCCGGTGGATCGGCCGGTGAATGCGCAGTGAAGAGG
>CAZIWA010000151.1:0-12179 GCA_964542875.1 uncultured Phycisphaeraceae bacterium | reverse complement strand
GTTTCTTGTGGTTTCAGGCGGAGAAAAAGTCGTGGAGTTCGGCGGTGATGGCGGTGTTGTGGGTCTGGGCTTCCGGGTAGTCGAAGTGGCCGGCGGGCATGATGTGCTGCTTATGGGGGGATTTGATGGCGTTGCAGACGGCAAACTGGCCGGGGGGCGGGACGCTGGGGTCAAAGAGGGCGGGGGTGGTGTGGACGGGGATTTTGATGTGGGTGGCGGCGATGGCGGCGTCGAGGAAGGGGAGGGTGGTGTGGGCGATTTCGGGGTGGTGGGAGTGGTAGATGCGGACGGCTTCGCCGGAGCCGGCGCAGGGCATGGTGAGGCGAAGGGGGTGGTGGCCGAAGCTGGGGACGGAGAGGTGTGCTTTGCGGAAGCGAGGTTCCCAGGGGAGTGCGAGCGCGCCGATGCCGCCGCCGAAGCTGCCGCCGGTGTAGTCGAAATGGGTAATCTGGGGGCACAGGTGCTGGAGCACGGAGAGCGAGGTCCAGATGTCGGCGACGCAGTGGCGGTGGATGTAGGTGTGGGGGGAATCGATGCCGTGGATGACGTGGTAGGCGGGTGTGCGGGGGACGTCTTTGTGGGCCGAGAGTGCGAAGCCGCGGGCGCAGGGGTGGATGGCGGCGGCAGGGGGGATGTTGATGCCGCTGGCGGGGGCGGCGGGTTCGCCGTAACCGTGGCCGGCGACGATGCCGCGGGTGAAGGGGGTTTTGCGGGGGATGGTGACCCATGCACCGACGCGAAAGCCCTCAAGGCCGTCGAACTGGACGTCGAGCACGAGGACATCGTCGCGGGTGAGGGGGTTTTCGCGGGTGGTGATGTTGAGCGGGACGCTGCGGGTCTGGTCGTAGGTTTTTTGCCAGAACTCAACGAAGCCCGCGGGCTCTGCGGGGGGCTTGATGGCGAGGAGTTGGTCCTGGGAGTAGCCGTAGGTGGGATCGAAGGGGTAGTTGTGCTTGAACATGAGGGAAGAATGGTAGGGAGGAAGTGGGTGGGGCGGCAAACGCGGGGAATATGTTATGTCATTTTGACGACGGGGGTAAAAGGGTGTTTGGGGCGTGGAAATTGGGTATTCCAGAGTACGGTTCAGGTTAAAGACGATGGAGCGAAAGAGGGAGAAACGTCATGGATTTTTACAGGTTTTGGAGCGCGGAAGCAGACACATGCAAGAGCGTTTCAATAAACGGCAAACCCAGGGTTGCGCATGGTTACATGCTTACCCTGGGCTGTAATAGGGCCGTGGTTACGAGCACTTTGGATCGTTATTTGGCGGTGGTGAGGTTGTCGAGTTCGGCGACTTCGCGGGGGAGGAAGATGTTTTGGGGAGAGGGGCAAAAGAACGGGGGGATGTTGAGGAAGGAGATTTTGGCGCGGGTGTTGGGGTCGGTGCGCCAGAGCTTGCCTGCGGCGTCGGGGGGGACGTTGATGACGGCGTAGTTTTTGCCGGGCAGGCGGTTGGCGGGGGTGATCTCCTGGCGGGCGGGGTTGCCGGGGATGAAGTAGGTGAGGCGGGGTTCGGCCTCCACGCAGATCTGGGTGACGCCTTTGGGGACGTAGAAGTAGTGGGGGCCGGAGTAGTCGATCCAAGCGGGGCGGGAGGGGGAGGCTTCGAGGATCAGGGGAAGCGTGGGAGCGGCTTTCAGGACTGCTTCGCCGCTGAGCTCAAAGCGGTATTCGCCGGCTTTGGGGAGGTCGAACTTGAGGTCGGTGAAGGTGTCGCCGGCGGGGATGGTGGTTTCCTGAAGGACTTCCTGATCGCGCAGGTAGACCTTGAAGGTGACGGGCTTGGTGACGGCTTGAACCTGGAGGGTGATGGCGGCCTGGCCGGCGGGGACGATGTAGCCGGTGAGGGTGCCGCGGGAGCGGGTGATCCCCTGGGCGTCATCGCCGTGAAGGGTGCTGGCGGGGCCGGGCCCGGCGAGCTGACGGATGGGTTCAAAGAACCGGGAGTAGGTGGTGTAGGGGGTCTGGTCTTCCTTGAGGGATTTGGCGGTGGCTTCAAAGAGGGCGAGGATCTGGTCGTCGGTGTATTGCTCGCCGGTTTTCCAGATGGTGGGGGGATTCTGGCTGACGAGGTTGAACTCGGGGCGTTTGTCGGTGAGGGGGAGTGAGTTGCAGAGGCGGCGGGCCAGGGCGTAGTAGTGGACGGTGTCGCGGTCTTTGGTCCGCCAGGCGAGGTTCATGAGCTCCTTGAGGGAGGCGTAGTAGGCGTCCTTGCGGGTGGGTTCAGACTCGCTGACGAGCTCGAAGCGGCGGTAGGTGTCGACGTAGAGGATGTAGGACATCATGTCGATGATGCGGGCACGGACCTGAGGCGTAGCGGCCAGGGCGAGGGCCTGGCGCAGGTCATCAAACATGGGGGTGAGGGTGGCGGGGTTGAGAGGGGGGCTGGACTCAAAGCGGGCGTAGAGCGCCTGCATGGGGCCGGCGGCGGGGCCAAAGAGGTCTTTGTGGAAACGGGCGACGAGGGCGTCGGTATCGGCGCTGGTGTCCCACATGAGTTCAGCGGCGATGAAGAGGCCAAGAGCCTGACCGCCCCAGTTGGCGTTGGTTTCGGCGTTGATGGCGTTGAGCTTGCGCTTGGCGTAGAAGGGGATCCATTCCTTGTGGTAGGCGACTTTTGCGCCGCGCATGCGGCCGGGGAGGCCCCAGTCCCAGGCTTCAACGCCGTAATACTCGCGCAGGCCGATGGCGCCGACTTTCTGCGACCAGAGTTCCACGAGCTGGGGGAGGGAGTATTGCGTGCGGTTAAAGGCGAGGGCGACCTGGACGTAGACGTTGGGCTCAAGCCGGATGGTGGGGGGAAGGCGGTGGCTGCTGTAGGCGTAGAGGCCGACCCAGGCGTCGGGGTAGGCTTTGCGGAGGCGGATGGCGACCTGGTTGGCCAGGTGAAACACGCGGTCTGAGGTGGTGCCGAGCTTGACGCACTCGGGGCAGTTGCAGGTGCCCTGGCCGTCGGACGGATCGACGGAGACCATGTATTGGAGGGGGTCTTGTTTGCGGGCTTCCTCGAGGGCTTTGATGCGGTCGCGCGAGACGAGGTCGATGAGGCCGGGGTTGGAGTAGCAGAATTTGCGGGCCTGGACGGCGCGCTTGATGTCGCGCTCGCCGTTTTCAAGGAGTGCGAAGTATTCGGGGTGGGCTTCAAATTCGGCGGTGTTGCGGTTGATGATGTGGGCGTAGCTGTGGCCGGTGTTGACCAGGCCGCCTCGGGAGAGACGGTTGCCCAGGACCCAGAGTTCGTAGTTGTTGTCGAGGGATTTGTCTGGCTGGCCGTAGGCGTACCAGATTTTGCGGGAGCTGATGGCAGGTGCGTCGGCGAGATTGAGGTTGAGGTCGACACGGTCGAGGGAAGGAATGATGTGCCACTTGGGGGAAGGGGCGTAGTAGCGGAAGCCGAGCTCGCGCAGGACATGGGCGGCGGCGTGGCGGACGGCAAAGGGGTTTGCGCCGATGAGGTAAAGCCGGTTGCCGCGGGTGGCGATGGCGTAGGCGTCCTCGGCGGCGGTGTTGAGTTTTAGTTCCCTGGCCAAGGCAGGCTGGGCCTGGGCGGTGGTGAAGATGATGGCGGTGGTGTTGTCGTCGGGGGCTTTGTCGGCTTGAGGGAGAGATGCGCCCGTGGCGGCCTTGATGGAATCAGTGAGCCACGCGGCGGCCTGGGTCATGGAAGTGCGCTGGCCCGGGGTAAGGCTGTCGGCCTGGACGTAGACGGTGGCCTTGGGTGTGTTTTTCTCCGCAAGGGTGAGGGCGTGGGCGGGGTGCGACATCGCCAGAAGGCAGGCGAGGGTGAGAAGGAGAATGAGGGCGGTCTTCATGGGTTTACCTTGTGAGAATCAAAAGCGGTAATCGAGGCTGGTGAGCAGGCCTTTTTGACGGGCGGCTTCGAAGAAACGGGCCAGCGGACGGTGGAGCATGGCGGCGGGCTTGGCATAAGGGGCCGGGGTCTGCCACCAGTGGGTGTCCATCATGCGTTCAAAGACGTGCATGCCGGCGCGGAGGAGGGATTCATCGCCGGAGTGCTTGTAGCCCAGCCAGAGGACGGCGATGGTCATGGAGGGAACGGCGCTGGGCGTGGAGCGGACCTGGCGGGCGCAGTGGGAGGCGGCATCGACGATCCAGCTTGAGCAGGCCGGGGAAGGCTTGATTTGATGCCAGCGGTCCAGGCCTAAAAGGATGGAGGCAAAGCCGAAAGAGAACTGGACCATCTGGGTGGTGAATTGGGCGTCCAGCGGGGCCTGGATGAGCTGGGAGGCCATTTTCCCGCTGATGGCGAGATACTTTTCCTGAGGATCGACCTGTGCGAGGGCGGCGGTGGCGACCAGGGCCCAGCCCAGCTCGCGCGTGGGGTGCCAGAGGCGGGTGATCTGATCAGGCTCGCTGAAGAAGTCGATGATTTTGTCGCCGATGGCGCGGGCGAAGGCGAGGGCGTCGGGGTCACCGGTGAGGAGGTAATGGGACAGGAGACCTTCGGTCCAGAAGTGGCTGGGGTAAGCGCCGGTGGTGGTGTGGCGGGCGCTGTGGGCGGGGGTGCAGCGGTGCTTCCAGGTGTGGTCGGAGTGGTGGACGAAGTCGACCTCGATGGCGTGGCGGGCATACCAACGCAGGGGGCGAAGGAGGTCCGGCTGGCGGCAGCGGAGGGCTTCAGAGGCGATGCACCAGATGACGTCGTATTCGTTGTTGGCCCAGACTTGCTCATATTGGGAGAGGTCGGACCAGGGGGTGACGGCGAAGTGCCCGCCTGCGGAGAACTGGATGGGGCGCAGGTGGGATTCGGGGACGAGGGGATCGATGCGCCGGGCGGTGGCGATGTAGGTGGTTTTGTAGCCGGGGTCGGGGGTGTCGCCCAGGTCGAACTTGTCGGCGACGGTGGGTGGGCAGGCGACCCGTTTCAAGTAATCGTCGAAGCGGCTGGCGTGGTCGGGGATGTTTTGCAGGAGAAGATGGGTGTCGAAGAAAGGGGCCTGGCCGGTGGCCGCCAGGAGGGGCTCGGGCGAGGTGACGGACAGGGAGCGGGCGAGGCTTGCGGCTTCCGGCGCGGCGGTGGAGAAGGAGAGGCGGAGAGTGGCGCTGCGGGAGCGGCCTTGCGGGAGGGTGAGGGGGCCGGCGAAGGAGGGCCAGAGGTGGAGGGAGAGCTGCTCATCGGCCGCGGAGAGGGCGTTGGGGCGGGATTCACGCAGGTCGTCGACGGCGGCGACGCACGAGAGCGTGGGTGAGCTCATGGCCAGCCACGGGGCAATCTCATCGCAGGGGGGCATGAGGTAGTCGGGGTAGACGGTGGGGTCTTGAAGCGGTGCGGGGTCGAGCAGGCGAAAGACGGTGGCGTTGTCGTGGCCGACTGCGCCATGAAGCGGCTGGGTGGTGGAGACGAAATGGGGCTTGGGGATGATGCCGCGTTTGAGCTGGAGGGTGTGGTGCCGGGTGAGGCCCGGGAGGGGGAGCGTGAGGGTGAGGTCTGTGAGATCCAGCGTGGGGAGGTTGGGGAGATCATGCACAAACCAGGCGCGGACGACGGCGTGGGGGAGGGAGGCGAAGAGTTCGATGTCGAGCGTGAGGGCGAGGCCGGGCTCATTGGAGGGGCCCAGGCAACGGCCTTGCCAGCGGGCGAGGGTGCGGACGGGGCCGGCGTCGATGAGGGTGACGGTGGCGTGGGTGTCGTTCAGGGAGGAGAAGCGGAGGCCGCCGGAGGCGTAGGAGAGGTTCAGCGGGCCGAGCTTTTGAGCGAAAGCGGTGAGGGAGATGGATGCGTCTGGGGAGAGTTGGGCCTTGAGGGATGCGTTGGAGAGGGTGATGGCGGACGGGGTGACGACGGATTGAATGGGGTCGGTTAAAGGGGTGGGGGCGTGGGGGCTGGGCTGGAGGGACTGGAGGCCGGTGAGGGGGGTGACGGTGTCGATGCGGAGGAATGCGCCGGCCGCGGGGTTATCGCATAGGAGTGCGGCCTGGACGGGGTGCCAGGAGCCGGGATGACCGATGGCCCATTGGGTGTTTTTGGGGAATGAACCGGCGGGTGCGCGCAGGATGGTCCAGGCGTGTTTGGGGTGGGTGTGGTTGGGCAATGTGATGGTGTGTGTGGTCATAGTTGTGCACTCGTGTGCATGAGATAATAGTGAGGTGTTTGAAAGTGATCAATGGTTTTATTGGGGATAATGGAATATTTGTGGAGGCGTGAAAATCATTGACTTGGGGATATGGGCTAATTAGTATGCACTCGTGTGCATTAAGTTTCGAGAGTGTTTGAAGGTCCTGTTTCAGGGTCGCTTAATCGAGGTTTTAAGCTGTGGTTGAACGAATGAGTCAGCAGCGGTTGGCGGAGCTTGCGGGGGTGTCGCGCACGACGGTGACGCGGGCGCTGTCGAATGACCGGCGGATCAGCCTGGAGGTGGGTGAGCGGGTGCGCAAGCTGGCGCTGGAGCATGGGTACCGATTGAATGCCGCGGCGCGGAGCATCGCGATGCGCAGGAACAACGCGATCGGGGTGGTGCTGTGCGATCGGCTCTTGACGCAGGCGAATTACGGGCCGCTGGTTTCGGGTGTGGAGCAGGCGACGCGGGCGATGGGGTATCGGCTGCAGTTGTCGTTGTGCGATACGACGCGGTTTGAGGAGGATCGGCTGCCGCCGATGTTTGAGGAGATGGGGGTGGATGGGGTGATTCTGACGGGGAACGTGCCGGACTGGCTTTTAGACAAGCTGGACCACTGGATGATGCCATCGGTGCTGCTGGGTTCGCAGGCGGGGCGCACCGGGGTGAGCCAGGTGACGAGCGACCCGTGGCAGGCGGGCGTGATGATGGCGCGGCACTTTTGGGCGCTGGGGCACCGGAAGATCGGGATCGCGGTGGGGCCACGCAAGCGCGAACTGCACCGGCTGTACGCGGAGGCGTTTTCGTCTGTGCTTAAGGAAGAAGGCGTGGATGCGGGGGTGATTGAGTCGTGGACGCAGGAGTGCGATTCGCCGGACATGGTGGGGCCGATGTCGGCGTTGTTTGGCCGGCACCCGGAGCTGACGGCGGTGTTCTGCAATACGGATATGGCGGCCTGGGGAGCGATGCAGTACCTGAAAGCGATCGGCCGAAGCGTGCCTGGCGACGTGAGCGTGGCCGGCGTGGGGGGATGTGCGCGGGACAACGGCATTCCAGTTGACCTGACGGGGGTGGATATCGGGCTGCACGAGATGTCCAAGACGGCGGTGGAGCTTTTGATTTCAAACTTTTCACAGGCAGGCAAGAGCGCCAAGCGGGTGGTGGTGGAGCCAAGGGTGCATGCGGGGGCGACGGCTTCGAAGAGGGAAGGGGTTGGGGTCTAGGGTCTGGTCAGAGGGATTGGAAAGAGCAGATTAAACAGGAGGGTTTTATGAGAATTCAAATGAGTCGGCGTTTTGCGGGTTTTACGCTGGTGGAGCTGTTGGTGGTGATTGCGGTGGTGGGGACGTTGTTTGCGCTGCTGCTGCCGAGCCTGGCGCGGGCCCGTGAGCGGGCGATGGAATTGACGTGTTCGACGCGGCTGGCGCAGGTGGGTCTGGCGGGGACGACTTACGCGGTGGATCACTCGCAGTACTACCCCAACTACCTTTGGGCGACGACGCTGGTGAACATGAATTACCTGCAGAGCGATGCGCAGCGGTTTTGCCCGCTGGAGGCGCAGTCGGTGACGAGTTTTCTGTCGGCGCGGACGGCGTTTTCGGGAACGCCGCGGGCCAAGCCGGGGCCGGGGTGGACGTACAGCATGAACATCGTGCTGATGGCGCCCAACGGATGGGGCGTGGTGACGACGGATCGGCCGGCACGGATGGACAAGGTGTTTCGTGCGTCACAAGGGATGGCGTTTTCAGATGGCGCGCAGCGCGGGGTGTATTACCCGCATTACAGCGACTATACGGAGCAGCAGTTCATGGGGCGGACGGATTCGGCGTGGGCGGACCCGCCTCATAAGGGGCAGGGAGGGTTTACGCGTGGGTTTAACGTGCAGTATGTGGACGGGCACGGAGCGCCGATCTTTTACCGGGGGGAGCCGACGCTGGCGACGATCCGGGCGAGCCGGGAGTATGCCTGCAATTACAAGCCGTTCTGGTGCATTGCCAATACGCAGTCGTGGAATCTTGCGCCGTACGAGTGAAGAAGAAGAAGTCCCGCGTCCTGCGTCCTGTGTCAAAGACCTGAAAAAAACAAAGAGGTCCGGAGTGGAGACTCCGGACCTCTTTGCATTTTCGATTCTGAACTTCTTGACGCGGGACCTCTTACTTCTTCTTCGCGTCGGAGCCGATGCTGCGGGGGGTGGTGATGTCGAGCATGGTGAGGAGGCCGGATTTGTTGGTGCGCAGGAGTGCTTCAGCGGAGTTGAGGGTGACGGCGCAGGTGGCGACATCGCCTTGGACGCCGCCTTGGATGGTGGAGGTGATGTTGGGGCTGCCGGTGATCTTGACGGTGTCGTGAGGGGCGGGTTCGCCGACGGTTGCGCGAAAGTGCATCTCAATGACGACGCGGGAGCCGACGTAGCCCTTGGCCCACTGTTCAACGCCGGAGGCGAGGCCGGGGCGGACGTCGACGAAGTCAGTTTTGATGGACTTGGTGGCGGTGACGGGCTTGATGACTTCGACGGTTTTGTCGAGCTTCCAGCCGAGGCCGGCGGCGATCATCTGGACGGACTCCGGCAGGCCGACGTGGCGGATGCTGCCGGCTTTGACCTGAGCGTTGAAGTCGACGATGGCCAGGCCGGCGCCGATTTTTTTCTGGAAGGGGCCGCGACGGGTGGCGGCGTCCTGGAAGCGTTCGACTTCGACCTTATCAACGGTGAGGCAGGCCGTGGTGAGAACGCTGGGGAGGAAGTCCATCAGGTAACCGGGGTTCACACCGGTGCCGAGGCAGGAGGTGCCGGCTTTCTTGCAGATGGAATCGATCTTCTTGGCTTCCTTGGGCTGAGTGGTCCAGGGGTAGCTGAGCTCTTCGCAGGTGGAGACGACGTTGAGGCCGGCGGCGGCGGCAACGGCGACCTGGGGAACCAGGCGGGCGATGCTGGAGACGGTGGCGATGAGAGCGAGGTTCGTACCCGCCGGGAGGGTGGCCTGATCCAGCGAGGCAACGACTTTGACGCCTGTTTTCTTGGGCAGGCCGAGGATTTCGGAGACGTCCTTGCCGGCTTTGGCCGGGTCGGGATCAATGGCGGCGACGAGCTTGAAGCCTTTACGCTCAAGTGCCGCGGCGAGAAGCTTTTGACCCAGGGGACCAAGACCGAACTGCACAAAACGGATCATGGGGACCTCGAATCTAGGGGGCGGGAAGGGAACTGGAAGGGGCTAGAGAAGCGGGGGATTATACCGGACTGAACATTCAGGGACTCAAAATCAATTCTGAGGAAATTGTGGGAACCACAATCAACCTAGGTTGTCTATTGCTAGTATCTGATGCCGATTCCGGCCGAGTTGCAGCGTGTGGCGGGTTCTTAAAGCGCATGTGATCGAGAAAGGTTGGACCATGTTGGGAATTAATCAACGGGCGTTGGTTTTGATGGCTGCAATGGGTTTGAGCGCCATGTTGGGGTCAAAGGCGTGGGCGGATGTGAAGCTGGTTGTGGACGGGAAACCCAACGCGGTGATTTACGCGGTGCAGCCCAAGGGGGCAGCTTTTGATATCGACGACGATGACGTAGAGGAACTGCCCGAGGACGCGACGCCGGCGCAAAAGTCCGCAGCGGCGCGGGCCGTGCAGGCGCGCAAAGCGGCGGCAGCAAAGCTGGGGGCGGAGGCGGCGGCGACGACGATCGCCGACTGGGTGGAGAAAATGTCGGGCGCTCGGCTTGAGATCGTCAAAGAGATGCCCAAGAGCGGGAACGTGATCCTGATCGGCCAGCCGGCGCTGGATGCGGGGCTGAAACTGGATGACATCGCCAGTGAATCGCACGAAGGGCTGCGGATCAAGACACAGGGCAACCAGGTGCTGGTGGCGGGGCAGAACCCGACATCGACGCTTAAAGCGGGTTGCCGGATGCTTGAAGAGCTGGGCTGCCGGTACCTGATGGACACACCGATGGGGGAGATTTATCCCAAGACCAAGGATGTGACGGTCAAGGATCTGGACATCACCGAAAAGCCGGGGATGAATTTCCGGCGAATCTGGGGTTCAAACTGGGGCGGCGGGCAACTGTGGAAGGTGTGGAACGGATCGGGCGGCATTCCCTATTCGCACAGCCACGGCTGGACCGGAGTGATCGATCCAGCGGAGTTTGAGAAGCATCCTGAATATTTCGCGCTGCGCGATGGGGTGCGCAAGAAGGGGTCGTGGTATTGCACGTCCAACCCGGAATTCCGGAAGCTATTCATCAAGAACACGATTGCGAAGCTGAAGGCTTCGGGGGCCAAGAACGGGACGCTTTCGCCGCCGGACGGCGTGAGCTATTGCCAGTGCGCGGCGTGTGTGGCGCAGGATGACCCCAAGTCGATTGAGCCGTCATCGGGCAAGGTGGCGATGACCAACCGTTATGTGGACTTCTTCAATGAAGTGGCGCGCGCGGTGGGCAAGGAGCTGCCGGACGTGACGCTGGGTTTTTATGCGTATGCGGACTACACGGTGCCGCCGACCAATGGGCAGAAGCTGGAAAAGAATCTGATGGTGTGGATGGCGCCGATCCGGTTTTGCCGGGTGCATGAGATGGGGAGCGCGCAGTGCCCCTCGCGGCAGCAGCTAGAGAAGGACATGAAGAAGTGGGGCTCGCTTGGGCGCACGGGGTACCGGACGTACAACGTGCACCTGGCGGAGATCACCATGCCGTTCTCGTTCCTGGGGGTGTGGGAGAACGACATGCCCATCCTGGCGGACGCGAACACGATGGGCTTCAACGTGGAGACGCTGCCAGCGTGGCAACTGTATGGGCCCCACCTTTATCAGTCGATCCGGCTGGCGTACGCGCCGCGGTCCGACTCCAAGGCGCTGATGAAGGATTTCTATGAGAAGTTCTACGGGCCGGCGGCCGAGCCGATGGCCAAGTATTGGCAGACGCTGGATGACATGCGCGAACTGTCGCACGTACACACGGGGTGCTTCTTTGGGATGCACGATTTCTACACGCCGGAAAACGTGGCGAAGCTGGATTCGATCCTGAACGATGCGGAAGGCTCCGCGAAGGGGAACCCGGATGTGGAAGCGCGCGTGAAGATGAACCGCGAAGGGTTCAAGAACGCCCAAGACTATCTGGCGCTGCGCGAGTCAACCAATAAGGGCGACGTGACCAAGGCGTATGAGCAGTTCAACGCGCTGCTGGCCCGTGCGAACAAGCAGAAGGATGAAAAGTACGGCGTCTCCTACACGCTGGCTTATCTCAATCGGTTCATCGGGAATAACCTGGGCGCGGCATACCGGGCGACACGCGGAGACAACAAAGTGGTGGCCGTGCTGCCCGACAAGATGCAGTACAAGGTGGACCGTGAATTTAAGGGGGAAGAGCTGGGCTACGCGAAGGCGGAGTACACGGACAAGCACTGGCAGACGGTGCAGACCTTCGGTGACACGCTGGTTTCGCAGGGTTTGCCGGAAGAAAAGACGGTGTTCTGGTATCGCACGGCGGTGGATTCCACTGCGACGTTTAAAGGGAAGCCGGAACTGTTTTTCGTGGAAGTGGATGGATTCTCCACGGTGTACGTGAACGGCCAGAAGGTTTATTGGACGGAGAGCATCGAGAAGGAAGATGCGCCGCCGGAAGTTAAGACGATGGCGTATGTGGACGGCAAAGTGGCCCAAGTGGCGGCCAACAAGAAGCGAGCGACATTCAGCGTGGATGTATCGAGCGCGTGGAAGCCGGGGAAGAACGTGGTGGCGGTTCGCTGCGATCACTCGGGCATCACGGAGCTGGGGTTGGGCGGGATCATCCGGCCGGTGTATGTGGTGGACCGTGTGACGGCGCCGGAAGCGCCGCCTGCGGTGGCGCCGAAGAGGAAGTGAGTTTTGGGGAGGTGGTCAGAGTTGGGTTTTTGAGGGCACACCTGGGTTTGGGTGTGCCTTCTTTTTTTCGAGCGGCGCGTGGCCCGGACACAGCGCTGCTGCGGGTGTGCGTTCTGTGACACATGGGTGGGTTGGTGTTGGTGAGAGGGCGGTGGGGTTTTTGTGGGCTGAGCGGGAGGTCGGGCTTTGCCCGAATACCCTCGCTGGCGCGTCGGGCTAACGGGTTAGGGCGGGTTTGGAGACGGGGTGTTTTTT
>CAZIWA010000150.1:0-12181 GCA_964542875.1 uncultured Phycisphaeraceae bacterium | reverse complement strand
ACATGCACCGGGCCTGGGGCGCCGACCTCGTGGGCATGACCGCCATGCCCGAAGCGCGTTTGGCCCGCGAAGCGCAAATCGCCTACGCCCTGGTCAACCTCCCCACCGACTACGACGCCTGGCGGCCGCACGACACCTCCAAACCCCAGCACGAACTCCTCCAGGAAATCATCGGCAACATCCACAACTGCACCCGCAAATCCATCTCCCTCATCAAGTGCGCACTCGCCGACACCACGCTCCTTAAAACCACACCCAGCCACGCCCACAAATCCCTCGCTTTCGCCATCTGGACCGACAAAAAACTCATCCCCGCCAGCGAAATCGAAAAACTCCGTCCCCTCTGGGGGGAGTACTTCTGAAAAGAGGTCCATGGTTCAAGGTCTGTCTGAAAAAAACCTTCCCCTTCAGGGGAAAGGTGGCCCGGTACTCCGGGACGGATGAGGGTGTTCTTGATCTTCCTGCTCCGTCTGGCGGGTTTTCAGACAAAGCCTAATCAGATCAAATCAGAAGTAAGATATCCATGTCGCCGACAAGCTCTTCCCCCAGACCCTAGACCCCGCACCCCAGACCCTTCCCCATGTTCGACAAACTCAAAAACCTCTCCCAGATGGCCGGCATGATGGGCCAGGCCAAAGAATTCCAGGCCAAGATGGAACGCCTCCAGGCCGACCTCCCCAACATGTACGTCACCGGCGAATCCGGCTACGGCGCCGTCAAAGTCACCATCAACGGCAAAATGGAAGTCACCGAAGTCAAAATCGACCCCGCCATGATGGGCGCCTACGCCTCCGGCGGCGGAGACTACGAACGCAAATACGTCGAAGGCCTCATCCTCCTCGCCATGAACGAAGCCCTCACCAAAGCAAAAATCCTCGTCCAAGGCGAAATGTCCAAAATCACCGGCGGCCTCAATATCCCCGGCATGGATGCACTCACCTAATCAACTGTCAACCTCTCCCGTAGGGTGGCGCCGAGTCCGCGAGGCCCACCACGCCGCGCACAAGCCCCACCGACCCTCAAATTCCAACCCCGCATCCACCTCCAGCGGAATCCGCACCCCTACGACTCCACTTCTATTGCGCTCCGCCGCAATCGGCCCACCACGCCGCCCCTAAAACATTCCAAGCAAGCCGCAGACCTCACAGGAATCTGATCCCATTGGACGCAATCCAAGTTTCCAGAACGTATGTCATGCTCTCGTCTTCGTGAGCATGTCTTGCACGCAACGCCCTGGCTCCTTGAACCGGTCTACCGGAAACTTGCATACCCCCGCTCCCAGCCGGTTCTAACGCTCCTCAGGCTCCTGTGGCATTCTCCGTTCCACCGGCCGCGCATTCGCCCGCTTGCTTTTCACCAGCCAGTGTGCAAAAAGCCCAAACAGCAGCATGCCCATCCCAGGCGTGAAGCAACAAAACGCCCCGCAACTCATTTGTGCGTGCTTTGGGTCCCCAATCATTCCATGACCCAGCCAAAGAAATACCGGAATAGACATCAGTCCCACACCCAGATACGCAAAACATCGCCAAAAAACCAGCATCTGCTTCCCCCTTCATTTAAGGCTCAATCACAATCATTATCCTCCCCAAATCCCCCGCCAGCCGCACCAAATCGCCGCAGGCCTTTGCGGCCACAAATAAAAAACAGGCGCCCATAAAAGCACGCCTGTTCCACAAATTTCTTTACGCCAGCCCAATCACAGAATCTTGGGCACATCGATCCCCAGCGCCGTCGCCAGATCGATCGCGTGTTCCTGCTCCTGCACAATGATTCCGCGGATCGTCTCCGCCAGGGCAAATTCATTAAGCGTTTCGGCCTGCCGAATGCGCTTGCGGTAGTGGCCGATCGTTTCGATCTCGTTTTCCAGGTCAAACCGCAGAAGATCATCAGGATTGCTGGACATCCTCACCGGCGCAGGCACCACCGTGGGTGTGCCTGCCAGGTAATCGATCTGCTTGCTGATCAGCAGCGCATGGCTCAGTTCCTCGCTGGCGTGAACTTCAAGTTCCTTGGCGATGTTCATGTACTTGGCGCCTTTGATCACCTGGCTGTACACCACGTATGCGATGATCGCCTGATACTCCCGCGCCAGGTCTTCATTGAGCAGTTTGATCAGCTCTTCCCGGGTAACAGTGACGGGTGACTTGTCTACGGGTTGCTTTTTCAATGTGTGCTTTGCCATCGTTGTGCTCCTTAAAATGACTCCCACGGCGGCGGGCGAATTTCGCATTTGGCCCACCACCCCTCGGTCATCAGTCATTTCACTGCGCAACGCCCTCTCCCACCATCGGCAAATCGCGGTCGTCCCCATCAGGACACTCCCTAGTACCGCGACATTTTTAAAAGCGCGGGTGCCTGGGACTGGTTTCTGAACCTGTCCCGGAATCCCTATGGGCATTTCCAGACCAAAGCAGCCGCCATAGGTCAGCGCAACCGTTCATTTAACCCATCTCGATAACCAAGTTGCAGTACCAGCCGCGTCGACACATCTCCGCTTTTTACGCCCGATCTTGCTTCAAAACCGCAATCGCCTCAATCTCAATCAAATAATCCGGCGACGCCAGCCCCGAAATGAACACCAGCGTATTAGGCACATAAGGCGGCTTCAACACCTGATTCCTCGCATTCCGAAACCCCTGGAGATCTGCCCGATCAGTCAGGTACGTCGTCAGCTTCACCACATCCTCCATGCCTCCGCCCAGCTCCTCCAGGATGCTCTTGATGTTCGCATACACTTGTCTCGCCTGCGCCTCGATATCACCCTTGCCCACCAGCCGCCCGTCTTTGTCCAAAGCGATCTGCCCCGCAAGGAAAAGCATTGGTCCCACCTTCGCAACATGTGAATACCCCACACCCTGGGTCGAATGTACGCTCTTAGGCTGAATAATCTCGCGCTCCATCATCTGCATCCTTTTTGCCCGAATCTTCAAGAAACCAACACCGCCGCAAACACATTTATAAAACAAAAACGGCTCTCACAAAAGCTTGTTCTACAAGCACTTGCGAGAGCCGTTTTTTAAAGCGGAGAGGGCGGGATTCGAACCCGCGATACAAGGTTATACCTCGTATGGCAGTTTAGCAAACTGCTGCCTTCAGCCTCTCGGCCACCTCTCCATAAGGTTTTAGGCACAAACAGGGGAGGGATTGTAACACAACAATTCCAAGCGTCCAATCCACCCGATGTGTTTTTAATTTACTGCGCCGCGCCCGATTCCGGAGCAAGCTGGGTAAGCGACTTTTCCAGCGCCTGCAGCCGGGTGTACGCCGCCTGCGCTTGCACGCTGGAGGCATCGTCCGTCTGGCCGGTGCTCAGTTCGGTCACCAGGGCCGAAGCGGCACGGTATTCCGTCCACGCCAGCGAGCCCACTTCCTTCTGATCTTTGGCGTACCGCTGTTGGCCTTGCAGCAGCGTATCGCTCACCGCAACGCCCTGGTCTGCGCCGAACTTGGTTACCAGATTCAGGGTTTCGGTGTAGTCCTGTTCAAAGGCCAACTGCTGCACCATGATGTCGATGTACAGTTCGCGCTTGCCCAGAAGCTCCAGCTTGTAATACCGTTCCTGCTCGCCCTTGCCGGCAGCGGCCTTCACCGCGGCATCAGCATTGTCCACCGCGGATTTCGCCCGGTCACGGGCTTCCTTGAAGACGGGCTCAACAAACTTCTTCCGGCTTGTTTCCAGCTCGTTGTAGAGTTCCAGCACGCTCGCCAGCGATGCGGAGCTTGCGTTCTCCAAAGAACGAACCTTCGCATCCAGTTCCTTGGACCGGCCCTGGGCCTGCAGCATCTGGGTCTGGATGGTGTCCACCGACTGCTGCAGCGATTGCTGATTGGCAATCGCCATCGCCAGTTGGCTCACGATCATGTCGCGGGAAACGATCTTCAACTGACGCTTGGTCAGGTTCTTCTGCGCTTCGATTTCGAGGTTCGCGGCCTTCTTGTAAAGGTCCAGTTGCGCATTGCCGCTCTTCACAAACGCGCTCTGCCGGGTTTCGCGCACGCCCGCGTTAAGCTTGTCGGCTTCATCGCCCAGCGCCTGGATTTCCACTTGCAAGGCTTCCGCGGCCTTCGTCAGCTTGTCGGCGGCCGCCTTCTGGGTCTCCAGATCGCTCTGGTAGCCCCTCAGCAGCGCGTCCAGTTCACGCACGGTCGTCCCGTCCAGGGACTTCTTAAACGCATTGGCCAGCACTTGGCTGTTGGCCGCTGAGGAAAGCCTGTTCATAAGACCGATCGAGCCGGAGCAAATCCGCGCCCCTTCGATCCTTGCATCGCGCGACCGGATCAGCGCCGCCTGCATGTCGGTATTGGCGATCACCATCAGCACGGAAGACTTTTGCTCAGGAACAAGGTCCGGCACCAGCTTCTTAAGCTCGACGGCTTTCTTGGTATTTTCGCGAATTTGATAGTTCTCAAGCCCGCTGATGCGTTCTTCTTCAGTCTGGCCTTCGCCTTCGCCTTTGGGCACGAAGCCTGCGTTGGTCTTCTGCATGTCCGCCAAGACCTTGTTGACCTCATCACGCGTTTGATTGCGCTTCTGAGCGGTCTTGTCCGCACAACCGGTCATCATTAAAACCACGCCGAGCGTCAGGATCGAGACTTTACGCACTGGCTCACCTTTTCCTTTAGGCCCGCAAATTGGTCGCGGGTCAACGGCTAGAGAATATCCGATCCGTCTATACCTTCAAGCCCCACCAACGGGTTTTAAAGACATTATCCCAACCCGTAATGCAATCCCTTGCCGAATCCCGCTTTACCGGGGTACGGCCTTCTTGGGCTCTTCCGGGGCCGGTGCAATCGGAGGCGGCGGCGAAAACGTACGTTGCGCCGGCTTGGCCCCAGGGCTCACCACCGGCGGAACATAATCGATCCCAAAGTCCGACCGGGTCGTGCCCAGCGTCAAAATCCATTCCTCAATCGTCCTCTGCAGCGGATCGCCCAGCGTCAGGAACTTGGGAGCCCACCCCTTCACATTCGGGTGCGCCTTCTTGGCCATGAACGTCGCACGCTTCATGTCAATCGGCTGCCCGTACTGCACCAGATAAGAATCCGTCGGGTTGTTCATGTTGATCATGTAACCCGTGGGGTCCTGCCACGTGTAGAGGTTGAAGAAGTTGCTGTACACCGTCCGCGAGCTTGAAGGGTCAAGCGTGAAGAAGAACAGATTGCCTGCCTCCGCACCGCCATGGCAGTTGGACGTGCCGCAATAGTTCATGATGTAGTTGCTGTGGATGTTCTTCTTGAACGTCAGCATCACCGGGGGATCGTCAAACACCGTCACGCTCGGATAAAGCTCCCGGGCCTTGTTGTCAAACAACATGCTCAACTGAAACCAGGCCGGCGCACGCATGAACGCATCGCGCTCTTCCTTGGTCCGGATGCCCGACGGCTTGTCGTTGTACGTGCTGATGAAGCTGTCCAGTGCTTCCTTTTTGATCTGCACCCGGGGCTTTTCCACCAGCGGATTACCGATCTCATACACCCGGATCATGTTCAACTGCGCATCGGTCATGCGCCGATCCGTATATTGCTGCTGCACGCCCATCGCGCCCGCAGCCGTGTTCGTCGGCTGCGTCGCCGGGGTCGTGCCCGTCGTCGGCTTCACAGGCGGCGCCTTCGTTTCGCCGGTCGTCTTGGCGATTTCGGCATTCACCAGCCCGCGGAGAATCTTCGCACGGTCCAGATAAGAGGATTCCTCGGGCTTCAGGCTTCCGGGCTTGCTGAACGCCGCCAACAGCCCATCGATTTCAGTCAGTGCCTGCTTATAGGCCTTCTGGGAATACAGCCAGTACGAAAGGTTGTACCAGCCTTCCACGTCACCGGCCTTAAGCGCTTTCTTCTTCTGCTGATATTCCTCTTCAACCGTCAAAAGCGTCTGTACGCTCTTGATGTCCTTCTT
The DNA here is from genome assembly GCA_964542875.1 of uncultured Phycisphaeraceae bacterium. Lineage (GTDB taxonomy): Bacteria > Planctomycetota > Phycisphaerae > Phycisphaerales > Phycisphaeraceae > CAZGOM01. The sequence continues at coordinate 6,288 of CAZIWA010000150.1, read as the reverse complement.
GTTGTAGCTCGTTTTAATGGTGGAAATCGCGATCACCACCGTGTCGTTGTCTTCCGACACAAACTCGCCCTGAATGGTTCTGCCATCCTTGAAGGAAATAACCACATCGCGTGCCATGGCGTCCGCCAGGCCCGTCAACAGGGCGCATCCAACGAGAAACGCGCTAAGTGCCTTGGTTACCGAGAAGCGCATGGGAGACCTCCGAGATACTGTCGGTTTCCGAGTCGCTGGAAGTATAACTCCCGCGGACCCAGGTAATTGCTCTCACAAACTCTAACCACCGGTGAACAGGCGCGCTACCAGCGCCCCCCAAGCAGCCCATGCGCACCCGGGCACACCCGGTTTTCCACATGGCCGCCTCCCGGGCCTTCTGCCCGAGTGTCCGGCCTGCGCCCCTTTAGGCGCAGGCTTCAGACCGCTTATCTACTGTTTATGGACGCGTAACTCAGGCTTGGGGTCCAGGTTGTTCGCCGGCTTTATCCTTCTTTTCCAGAAGTTCCTTCACCAGCGTGATTAACCGCTCCAGCCGCACCGGTTTCAACAGGTATCCATCCACGCCCAGCGATTCCGCAAATTGCTGATGACGCTTGCCTTCGTTGGCCGTCACCATCACCACCAGCACGCCCGGACGAATCACCTTGATCCGCTCCAACACCAAAAAGCCCGAACGCTTGGGCAGCATCATGTCCAGCACGCAAAGCTCCGGCGGGTCCACCTCGCAGATCCGAACCGCAGAGTTCCCATCCGTGCACGTCTGCGTCAACGCACCTTCAGCCTGCAGCGCCTGATTAATGCTGTCCAACACCTCAGGCGAATCATCCACCACCAGGATCTTGCGGTCCTTCAAACGAAACTCAGCGGCCTGCTCAACCATAAAAAGCTCCATAATGCGTTTGTTCAGACCCGGGTAATTTAGGCGTGTCTCTGGTCGCTCCGCATTGACGGGCAACCGTGGGAACAATAAGCGAAACCATCACGGGAATCACTCGCCGAGTGATTATACACCTTGCCTCAAAAGAAACTAAAGACCTTGTTTTTTCTCCCACACCCCGGAAACACCCCATCGTTCCACCACACAAAACTTGCTCCACGCAACCATCTCTCCACATCAATAACACACCCCGCCGTCTCTTACCCTCCTCTGCTTTTTACCTTTCTTAACTTCGCGCCTTCGCGACTTCGCGGTTAAAAATCTGCCTCTCCTCTTCTGCACATCCACGGAGCATTGCCATAGTCCTTACGCATCAAACCCCATCCCCTCTTCAATTCGCAACTCGCCTCACGCCTCTTTAAACGGCTGGCATAAGCTCTCCATCAGCGCCGGCGTCATCCACGGCAATTCCCCCAGACCGCGTTTCACGGATTCCGGCATCGGCTTTCCGTCGCGCTCGTATTTGGGCCGGCTCTTCCACCTCCGATGCATCCACAGATACTGCTCAGGCCGCAGCCGAATCATGTTTTCAATCGCCAGCATGTATCGCGCCGTCACATAAAACAGCGGATCCCGCTGCGCTTCCCATTCTTCGGGCCGAATAATATCCATCACACCCATCTCATATTCAAACCGGTTCCCCATCCGATGCGCATACCCGCACAACACCGGCACCCGCTGGCTGATCGCCAGCAGCCCGATCGACTTGTAAGTGCTCGCCAGCCGCCCGAAAAATGGCACGAACATCCCCTTGTCCCCCGCGTTCTGATCGGCGATAAACCCCAGCATCCCGCCCCCCGAAAGCACCTCCACCATCTTGTCGCTCGCATCCCACTTGGTGATGATCTGCATCCCCCGGCGCTCGCGCACCCCCAGCAGCCAATCATTCAAAAGCACATTGTCCAGCGGTCGCGCAATCGCATGACACGGATACCCCAGCACCGCCAGCAGCGCCCCCAGCACTTCCCAATTCCCCAAATGCCCCGTCACTAAAATCGCAGGGCTCCCGGAATTTAAAAGCTTGATCGCCGGCCCCATGTTGCGCAGCCTCACATGGGCCGGCCAGCTATCGGGATGAATCACCCGAGGCGTGTGCAGCACTTCCATCACCAGTTGCATGAAGTGCTCAAAACTCTTGACCCCAAGCACATCCAGTTGCGTCTGCGTGGCTTCGGGAAATGCGATGCGCAGATGTTTCTGCATCCGCACCCGGTGCTTCTTGTCCACCGCGTGAATAAGCCGGCCGATCCAGGCCGCAGTCTTGAGATTGGCCTCCGGCTCAAACGCCGTCAGCCCCATCGCCGCCAGACGCGCGCCCAGGTACTGGGCCCATTGGATGTGTGCGGGGATGATTTTAGGCATGCGTTGGAATGAGTTTTCGACTGGGATTAAGAGGGTTGTGGATGATTAAGAGGACCAAGAGTTTAATCTTTTCCGGCTCATTCTGGTTCCCTCTCGCTCCGGGTGCTTTGCACAAATATTCCGAACTAGGCCGGATTAGACGTCTTCGTCGTAATCCGGCCCCTTGTTTTACGCTCCAAAGGCATCTCTATCCGGAGAAGCCGCACGCCCGGCCGAAATCTTTTCCGTCTGGTAAATCGTCTCAAAAAACTTCCCCCCCCCCAGACACATTGCATCCCCATTCCCATCCTCTTAATCATCTTCAATCCTCTTAATCCCAGTCAAAAATCCGCTCTTCACCAACAAAAACGCTCTCCCCAGTTGGAGAGAGCGTTTTTTTGTTGGTCGCCGTCAGCTCAGCGCCGGTAGTAACCCACCAGCGAGAGGAACCGGTTCTGGTTCAGGATCGGGATGGCCAGGTCGACGGCCCGCTTCTCGAGCTTGTCGTACGCTTCCACCTTCTTGCGCTGTTCGTTGTTCTTGGCCAGGATCACGGGATCCACTTCGCCGGGCACTTCGCGGGGCATCTGAGGACGAATCCCCAGCACCAGGAAGTCGGTGTCGTAGTTGAGGTCCTTGCCGACGATCCCGCCCCAGTCCTTGATCATGGTTTCCACACGGGTCGTGTCGCGGGTCGTCGCCACACCGATCTGGTCGATGTCGAAGTCGCCGAACACCACGAACTTGAACTTCATGTTCGGGTCGTACACCACGTTGGCGATCACGTCGCCTTCAACAACCGTCTGGCCACTTTCCAGCCGGACGATGCGTGCCACCGAAGCGTTTTCCTGAACGTTCATCACTTCCAGGGTCGCCTTGCCGCGGATACGATTACGGTCATTGGGGTCGGGCGAAACACCCGTCAGACGGTTGAATGCTTCAAAGGTCATGCCCGGCACGATCCGGTCCTTGCGGCCGCGGCTGATGTACACCAGGCCGGACTTGCCATCAAACCGGCCGCGTGAATCTTCTTCGATGATCGAAACCACTTCGCCGTCAGCCTGGAGTTCAGCACGAACCTTGGGGCCCTTGCCGCCGGAAGACCGGGTTTGCTGCAGGTCCACCAGTTGCGCCTTCACAAGCTTCAGTTCGTTCAGCAGGCCGTCGTTTTCCTTGCCCAGCTTGCTGCTTTCGCCCGCCGCGGAGTCCTTGATTTCGCCCAGACGCTTTTCCAGGTCGGCCACGGTCTTGTCCAGGTTGGTCTGGTAAGCCACATAGCCCTGCTGAAGCTTGTTGAGGGCATCGCGCAGTTCGGCAATCGTCTGTTCGCTGGCGGCCCGGGTCGTCTTGTTGATCTCAGCAGCCTTCTGCAGGTCGCTTTCCAGCTTCTGGGTCTTGGTGCGTTCTTCCTGCAGCGAGGTGCGCAGATAGTCGGCATCGGCCCGGTCGCCGCGAACCATCGCCACCAGGCTTTGGTTGTCACGGGGGTTCAGGGTGCCCACTTCGGCATTGATGCCCGCCAGCGTCGCACCGTCTTGACCGGTGATCAGCACATTCAGGGCGCGGATGTGGTTCGTCAGCTTCATGTAGGAAGACTGATTCGGGTCACCCGTGGCTTCAAGCTGCAGGTAAGACTCAGACCGGCCTTCTTCCTGGGTGATGAACTTCTTGCTGGTGGCCTTCACCTTATCCAGCTCGTTCTTCCACACCTGGCCGTTGTTGTAAATCATGATCGCGCAACCGACTGCAATCACAAACAAAAACGACAAGACGACCACGAAGGCCAGCATGTAGTTTGCGCCGCTTGCTGCTTTAGCTGTACGTGCCATCGAGCAAACCTCGAAAAAGACGTTGGAAGATCATTCTTAAAACACATCTGCCTGGCATAACTTAAATATGCCTTGGGGCAATCACCATCATGGTCACAGGCCATGGATTCGTCAAGCCTTGACTGCTACAGCGGAAAATCCTGTGCAATCTTGACCTTGCACAGGCCTCGGAATCACATTAATCCCGAACTTCCACCAACATTTCCACTTCCACCGTCGCCGTCAGGGGAAGTGTATTCACCCCAACCGCCGCGCGCGCATGTTGACCGGCATCGCCAAAAATCTGCCCCAGAAGCTCGCTGGCGCCGTTGGCCACCTTCGGCTGGTCGCCGTATCCGTTATCCGAGGCCACAAACACCCCCAGCCTCACCACACGCACGAATTTCGACCAATCCCCGCCGATCAGGCCGTCCACCACCGCCAACCCGTTGAGCACGCACTGCCGCGCGGCCTTCTGCGCCTGCTCCAGGCTCGCCCCTGAAGGCACCGGCCCCGTGGAAAGAAGCTTCCCCTGCTCAAAAGGAAGCTGCCCGGACACCACAATCAGGTTCCCGGTCTTTACACCGGGAACATAAATCGCCACTGGCTTGGGCGCGGGGGGCAAAGTCAATCCCAGTCCAGCAAGCTTGCCTTTGATATCCATCGTTTGAGTCCTCAAATAAAAGGGGGATTCCATATTCCCGCATCCCGCGTGGGAGTGCAAATCAGGCATGAAGCAAGAAACAGTAAAAATCAGAGAGCCTGCGGCCTCTTCGGGTTCCGGGTTTCAGGTAAGGAAAGATCAGATAGAAGAGGAAGAAACCACGCGCCTTCTTAACTTCTTCGACCCGAAACCCGAAACCCGGAACCCGAAAAGGCCGCAGGCCTCCGTGATTCTTCACCCCGCACCCCCTTTTCCACCATATCTCAACACCCCCACCCCCCAAGACCCGTTCGTCCCTCAATCCCCCATCCGCTATATTGATACCCCTCTATTTTCGTTCAAAGGACTCCCATGCCCCTGCCCCTCCCCATCGCTCTCCAGCTCTACACCATCCGTGATGTCATGTCCCGCGATTTTGAAGGCACACTCGAAGCGGTCGCAGGCATCGGCTACCGCCAGGTCGAGTTCGCAGGCCTCTACGACCGCGCCCCCAAGGCCGTCAAGGCGCTTTGCGACAAACTGGGCCTTCAGCCCATCAGCTTCCACGTCGGGCTCGACGCCGTTCGCCCGGGCAAAATCGAGGAAGCCATCTCCCTCGCCAAAACCCTCGACGCCCGCTACATCGTCATCCCCGCCGCCCCCGGCGACCTGCGCAATCCCGACGGCTACCGCCAGATCGCCCAGGTTCTCACCGAGGCGCAAAACACCGCCGGCGCCGCCGGCCTGCGCGTCTGCTACCACAACCACGCCTTTGAATACGACAAATCCCCCGACGGCTCCAACGGCATGGACATCCTCTTCGGCAACGCCGACACCCAGACCAACTACGCCTCCGAGCTCGACGTCTACTGGGTCACCAAAGGCGGCTCCGACCCCGTCGCCACCATCAACAAATACGCCGGCCGCGTCCCCCTCCTCCACATCAAGGACATGGCCAACACCCCCGACAAGGGCTTCGCCGAAGTCGGCACCGGCATCATCGACTTCAAACGCATCCTCACCGCCGCCCACGCCGCCGGCGTCAAGCACCTCATCGTCGAACAAGACAACGGCTGGGTCTCCGCAGACCCCATGAAGTCCGTCAAAATCAGCTACGAAAACCTCAAAACACTCGTCGGATAATGCGAAGGACCGGGTCTCGGGTTCCGGGTTTCGGGTAAAACCCCAAACACCTCAATCCGACTCCCGCTCTTGACCCGAAACCCGCACCCCGAACCCGTAAAGGCCACAGGCCTTCCTTCTTCTGATCAAACCCCAGACCCTAGGCCCTAACATGCTCACCGAACGCGACATCCTCCTCTCCATCTCCAAGCCCGACGCAGGCGTCATCAAGACGCTCTCCAACATCCAGGGCGATCTCCTCATGCTCGGCGCAGGCGGCAAAATCGGCCACGGCCTGGCCCTCATGGCCAAGCGCGCCTTCGAAGAAGCCGGCAAGAAAAACAAGGTCCTCGCCGTCTCCCGCTACACCTCCGCGGCCAGCCGCAAGGCCCTTGAAGACGACGGCATCACCACCGTCCCCTGCGATCTCTCCGACGTCGACG
>CAZIWA010000149.1:0-12413 GCA_964542875.1 uncultured Phycisphaeraceae bacterium | reverse complement strand
CGAAGTCACAGACAAACCTCTTCCTCACGGGTGCATCTTCTTCCTCACTCCCATCTCTTCGTAGGGTGGCGCCGAGTCTTCGAGGCCCACCATCGCAGGCTGGATACCCATTGATTCTGCAAAGTCACAGACAAACCTCTTCCTCACTCCCATCGTGTTTTCAGACAAAGCCTGGTAAATCCCACTCTGGAGCCGGAGCGCCGGCATCTTGCCAGCTCTTTCACGTGCCGGCAAAACCCCTCACCCAACTCAAACCAATAAATAAACAGGCCGGCACCGCTGGTTGCCCAGTTCAGTGCCGGCCTGTCTTTTTTGCATTAACTACACGATCAATCTTCCGCGTGATATCCCTGATCCCTGAATTCTCCGATCGCCTCTCCAAGGTCAAGCATCTTCAGGCTCCACGGGCTCGCCCCTCCCTTGCTGGCGCCCCAACTGGAGAAGACATCCTTAAACACCTGGAACAGCCCGGACTTCTGCTGATCTCCTTGACCATCGGTTCCCTTCTTCCAGGGCCAGACCTCTGCAAGCTTCTCGCTCCCGGTGAATTTCGTGCCGGTCGTTATCCCGCTTGTCATCCCACTGACGTTCAGCACGCCATTTTTGTTTTGAGGAATCTGGAACCACCCGGAACCTACGGTCGACCCACTCGGAACCGTTCCTCTCAATCCAAAATTCGTTCCTTGTGTTTCCTGATCTGAGTAAACCGTCACCCTCCGCACCGCGTCGGCTGCCCGGGTAAGGACCCTCACCCCTGATCCTTCGGTCAGTACATAAACCTGTTGGCCGTTGGGGCTAAATGCCACGGAGGTTGCCTTCTCCACAGGGAAGAAGCCTGTGTACATCAACCCGCGCGTCACCGTATCCACCCGATAAATCTCGACGCCTTGGTAGTTGGCCACCACAAAGTGCTCGCCATCTGGAGACAGCGCAGCCATATTGCTCGGCCGAGGCGGATTGTTCGTTGTGTGTGCATGCGCATAGCTTGAGTGATTTTCAGGATCGATCGCAGCACTCAGCGAGCCGTTGTTTACGTTATACGACAATGGATGACTCCCGCTCGCCTGATAGAAGAACTTGCCGTCAGATGAGGCCGCGCCCGTCCCGTAGTTCTCATCAATTTCATCGGGGCCCGCAGTCGATGGAAGCAGACTTGAAAACGTCACCACATCTGAAGCACTCCGCTTATACACCCATGTCTGCGCAGACCACATGAACTGTCCGGAAACAACGATCTGCTCGTCCATCCCATCATGTGGTGCAATCACAGTAATGTTGATCGGCGCGATGGCCCCATAAGCATCTGGCGCCTTAGCAACGTCTTGCACCGCCGTAAGCTTTCCGTTCGCCGGATCCCGGGTAAATGCGAAGAATCGTCCCTGCCCGCCGCCATTCACGTCCGTTACGTACACCATCTCCCCGTCAGGGCTCACCTCCACCCCATAAGGCGTCGACATGTTGGTGAGCCCCAGTACGCCATTGGTGATGGTCTGCACAAGCGACAGGACATTGCTGGTTCCCACCTTGTACACCGACATCGTCGCCGCATGCGTTCCTGTCACATACAGGAATGTCCCGTTGCTGTCCTGCGAAATCGCAATATCCCGAATGCTGTAATTCGTGGATGCCGGTACCCCCGGTTCCAGATAGGCTTTGGTATTCGAAAGCACCCCCGTAGCCGCGCGCGTGGCGACATAAATCGTGCCCGTATTGTTGCCCCACGCCGCAAAGCCTGCGGAAATTGCGATATTGCTTGCTTGCGCAGTCGGCGCCGCTTCTGCAATCGCAGAGGATTGGGTCAACTTGTCTGACCATGCCCAGCCCGGCCCCGCAAGCGTAAGTCCGGTCGGCAGCACCACACCCACCCGGTATCTTCCCGTGGGTGCAATAAAGGAATAGGAACCATCAGTCTCCGTAGCCCGAGACGGCTCACTCTCAAACTCCCACGCCCCGTTGTTGTTCAAATCGAGATAAACCCTGACATTCCCGATGGTGGATTCAATTCCATCCTTCAATCCGTTAAGCACTGTCTGGTCATGCCACACATTCCCTGAGATCGTCCCTTTCTCCACCCTCACACTGAAATTCATCGGCGTATAGGCATGGCCATTGTCCACTTTCACATTGTTGGAGCCCAGCCGCGTAAACCACGCCACCGAGTTATCAGCGGACCCTGCCACAAACAACCCGTGGCCATCTGGCGCCACGGCAATGCCATGCGCGCCATTAAGCCCATTGACCGCGGAAACGCCGTCCACCAGCTTGCTGCCGCTCACGAATGTCAAAGAGCCGTCTACCTGGCTTCGAGTAAACCACACCAAAGAGTCCGCCGTGCTCCCCGTCACAAACACGGTTCCCCCATCCGGGGAAACTTCCACATCCCACGCCCCCGCAAGCTCTGGCACTGTCGTGCTCTTGATCGTCGACATGAACTTCAGCTCACCGTCTGAAGCCCGGCTGAAAATCGCCACCGCGTTGTCCAGTTCGGAAGCCACATATACATTTTTCCCATCCGGGCTCACCGTCACGCTCCGCGCGCCGGCCAACCCATCCACCCCGCCGATTCCATCTTGAAGCAATTGGGTTCCATAATCCTTGTAAACCAGCAATTCGCCTTGCGTCGTTGGATTCGTCGCACTGGAGCTCACCACGTACCGATTCTGGAAATAATTCGGACCGTAAATGGCGATATCCGTTGCGCCGTCAAGGCCCACCACCCCATTCACGCCATTCGTCTCGACGCTCCCCCATCGCGTCAGTCGACCGTCGACGGTCGCCCGCCGGAACGACATGACGGTGTCAGACCCATTGCCCACCGCGTACAAAGTATCATTGCGCATGAATGACAACCCCCGCACCCCAATGAGCGCAGGATCGGTCACTTTCCCCAAATACGTCAAGAGGCCGGTTGTGGTGTCACGCGAAAAACACGCAATCGCATTATCCGTCTGGCCCGATACATACACGTTCAATCCATCCGGGCTGATCACCACCGAGTACGCCCCTGCCAGCCCGTCGGTCGCCGCGGCATCTGCCACCGTCTGTTTTCCCGTCAATGCATTTGTGCTCAGATTTCGGCTGTACACCGTGACGGAGTTTGCGCCGGAATTCGCCATATACACAAACTTGCCGTCGTCGCTCACGGCCACGTCATTGGCTCCGGTGAATCCACCCGCCACCGATGTGTATGTCGGCGCAGTCCACGTGGACGTGGAACTCATGTTCACCCGTTCCACGCCTGTGGGCAGTGAGATCTCGATGGAATAGTTCCCCGCCGCAAGTTTCGGCAGGATATACCGCCCAAACGAATCGGTCGTGGTGAACGTCTCCGTCGTATCCCAAAGGTCGTTATTCGTCGAATCGATAAACACTTTCACCCCGCCCACCCCGGGTTCACCGGTGTCCTGCACCCCGTTCTCGTTCAAATCGTCCCACACGACACCGCTCACCCCCTGGTCAAACATGCTTGTAATCGCATTTGCCATCGCACTGGCATCGATACGCTTGAAGTATTCATCGGTGTTGGGCACATAATCCGACTGTGCGTCTGAATCAAAAATCTGTTTTCCCGTCACTTGGATCAGGCTTCTAAACTCAGTAGGAGTCAGCTTTCGTCCCAGCTTGTCCCAGGCGATATCCTGTGCCACCGCCACCAGCCCGGCCACCGCCGGGGCCGCCTGGCTGGTACCTTTGGACGTTACAGTCCCGCCGTTCCAGGATGCACCTTCAATCTCATATCCCGGGGCAAAAATATCCGTTAACTCAGTGGATCGCTGGCTGAAATACGCCACCTCATCAATCAAGGGACTGTGAATGATGGTCGCCCCATCAGTGTCATACACGACCGGGAACGTAGCGTCGTACACCGCCCCCACCCCCAAAACATAGGGGTCCGCCGCCGGATAATCCGCGCCCTGCGATTTGTACCCGGCATAATCGTTCCCCATCGCCGCGACGGTCACGATCCCCAGTTCGTCGATATCCTCGAAATAGCCGTTCCAATCGCCTTTGGTCGCTGTTTCAAAGTTCTCCCCGTTCCCCAGCGACAGATTCACTGCCACGACGTTGAAGGCCTTGCCATTCTGGACAACCCAGTTCAGGGCGCTCTCCACTGAACCCACATAGGATTGCCCCAGTGAATTGAACACCTTGAGAATGATCAGATCTACGCCAGGTGCTACGCCGCGATTGACCGAATCCTCTGAGCCGATGATGCTCGCCACATTACTCCCGTGCCCGTCTGTATCTGACGCATCATCATCGATATAAGCGCCACCATAGAGCGGATTGGGGGCATCCGCTGCGAAATCAAAGTCGTACACAATCCGATTCGCCGCCCCAATGCCAAAATAAGGATGATCCAGATCGGCTCCGGTATCGATCACCACCACACGGTAGCCGCCGCCCAGGTTGCTGGGATAATTCGTCTGCATCGTGGGAAGCCCAATCTGCGGGCCAGACTGCTTATCCATCGTTTGAATGCCCGACGCGACAACCGGGTTCCATAAATCGCCCACAAGTTCCACCTTCGCCGCCGAGTCAACCACCGGCACGATGTACTTGTTGGGTTCCGCCGCATCCGCCGCAGTCATGAACTGCCTCGGCTCCAGCGCCTCCAGCATCGCCCTCATCGAATGACGCTCTTCGCGTCCGCCACGCAAACCGCCGCCGGCAACGCCTGTGTTAGACATGCGCATAGCACTCCCCTTGAAGTATTTGTTTGTCTTGTGTGATTCCACCGGAAAAACACCCTCAGAAACCGCAACCGGAATTGTGCCTCATGTGGCACGTCCGGATTCTACATTCGCCTTAGCCAATAGCAATCGCCATTTGATCACCCCCGTGCAAAATCAATTATGCACATCGCACTTTACACTGAGTTAGATTAAACATTCATCGCCCCGAACCCCACTCTTCGCCTCTTGAATTCACGGATTTTAAATGACCGACCTTCCTCCTCGCACCTCCTCTTTCACCAATACACAAAATCAAAATTCTGAAACCGCCTCACCGTCTCTTCCGGCTTCTTCCACGTCCCATGACCATCCGCGAACACCATGTTCTGCCCGTACACGCTCTCTGACGCATGGTTGGATTCCACAAAAAATCCCGGCATGTGCATCTGTCCCTTGGTCGGGTTAAACACATCAAAAGACAGCGGCTGCCGATCCGGCTGATCGATAAAACACGTGCTCCCGTTCACGCTCGTCATCAGCCGCCCGTAAAACCGCATGTTCGGGCTCGGTACCCGGTACGTGTGATTGGTTTCCGTGTACTTGGGCGTCGGGCCCCCCGTTACCGGCCACCCGTAAAGGTTCCGCGGATCCGTCCCATCCGTCTCCCCACCCCACCCGAAATAAATCCGGTACCCAAAGAAGATGTGCTTGTACGTAGCAGGCGAATAAAGCGTCCCCGGCCCGTAAGTCGCCCGCAAAATCCAATCCGGGTCCTGCCCGGGGCACACCAGGATCTTCATATTCGGAAAGTAGCTGCGCACATCGGCAATCCCATATTTGATGTAGGACCCATAATCGTTATCCACCGCGTTCGGCCCCGGGCCCCAGTCCTTGTGGTCCGTCGCATACTGGATAAACGAATACCCGATCTGCCTCAGGTTCGAAGCGCACTTCACTTTTCCAGCCGCCTCCTTGGCCGCCTTCAGCGAAGGCAGCACCAGCGCCAGCAGCACCCCCACAATCGCAACCACAACCAGCAATTCAATCAGCGAAAACCCAAACCGCATCTGGCGATTAAGCACCATCTCAACACCCGCTTTCCTTTGTCGAACCCACGATATAAAAAACGGCAGATAGGACTGACTCCGATCCTACATTAACCGGTTTTCTAAAAACGTAAACCCCAAGCCACATCCCAGTGCATAAATCATACACCAGCAAATCTGCTTGTCAATAATTAAACTATAAATTTATTACAAAATCAAGCCCGGTTCGACGACCCGATCGATGGCGCCATCCCAGACTTCGACGCCGCGCTTTCCCCGCCAGTCGCGTTAGGAACCTCGCACCGACCGAAAATCATTCGTCCCGCCGACGTCTGCAGTGTCGAAGTCACCGTCAGGTCCACTTCCTGCCCGATCAGCCGCTTGGCGCCTTCGCCCACCACCATCGTCCCGTCGTCCAGATAGCCCACGCCTTGCGAAACGCCTTCGCCCGGCTTCACGATCTTGATCCTCAGCACTTCCCCAGGCAGCACCACAGGCCGCAGCGCCCGCGCCAGGTCATGCAGGTTGATCACATCCACTTTGCGCAACGACGCCACCTTGTTCAGGTTGAAGTCATTGGTCATCAGCCGCGCGTTGGTCTGCTTGGCCAGCTCCATCAGCTTGTGGTCAACGCCCACGCCTTCCACTTCCGAATGATCGATCGAAAGATCCACCTTCCGGCTGTCCTGTAGCTTCTGCAGAATTTCCAGCCCCCGCCGCCCGCGGGCCCGTTTTAGTTTGTCTGCGCTGTCGGCCAGTGTGTGCAGTTCTTCCAGCACAAATCGCGGCACGATCAGGCTTCCCTGAATCAAATGCGTATCGATGATGTCCAGGATGCGCCCGTCCACAATCACCGACGTGTCCAGCAAAATCGGCCGATTCCCGCGGATCTGCTTCGCAAATTCCACGTACGGGATCACAAACCTGAAGTCGTCCTTGGTCTGCAGCACCAGCGACGTCGAAAGGTAACACGTGATCAGCCCGATGAAGACCTTCACGCCTTCCATCAGCTTCACAAAGTTCCGGTTGGAGCCTTCATCCGAATACGGCACGATCAGCACGATCAGGTCGATCACCTTGCTCATCGCAAACGCCGCCACCAGCCCCGCGATCAACCCCAGGAACAACCCCGAGAGCGCAGCCAGCTTCTTTTGCCGGAACCAGATGTCGGACATCACGATCACCAGGGCCACGCCCAGCGTGATCCCCAGCATCGCGCAAACCTTATTGAAGTCGACCGATCCGTCCTGTGCGTCTTTTTGAAATGACAACACATACAGCATCGTCACCGATGCTGAAAGAAGCACAAACGCGCCACGTAACAAAAACAGAATCATGATCTTCCCATTTCCCCGGCGGAACATTGCCCATAGAAGCATACACCTTCTTTCCCCACAAACAAGCGAAAAAACCAAAATCCATGCCGCAGGTGCCGCACAGTTGGCAGTGCCCACACCACGCAAATACCCCAAACTTAACCCGATGCAAACAACCCCTGAAGGCCTTCGTATCCAGGCGCCTGCTCTACATCCGCTGAATCCGTCACACACCCTGCAAAGGCCCCACTGGCGCGCCCCCCGTCAACCGTGTATAGTGCATCTCCCTGCACGGCCCAAACGGGACGGCCGGGACCCCGAAGGCACGGGTGAGTACGCGAACCAGGTCAGGCCTTGATCGGAGCAGCCTTAAGTGATGCTCGCCCGGTGCCTTCGGTGTCCTTGCCTCCCAAATCCAGCCGACAGCAGGCCCTTCCCCGGACAATGAGGCGTCAAAAAACGCTTACAGCCCCGGGGAAAGCTGTTTAAGGACCATCCACAGCACCCTCTCCACGATCCTCGCAATGGCCTACACCGTCCTGGCACGACGATACCGTTCTGGCGCCTTCGACGACGTCGTCGGCCAGGAAGTCATTGTCAATACCCTTCAAAACGCCATCCGCCAGGGCAGGATCGCCCACGCCTACCTCTTCACCGGCACCCGCGGCGTCGGCAAAACCTCCACCGCGCGCCTCTTTGCCCGCGCCTTAAACGCCCCCGAAACACTCCCCGGCTGCCCCAAGCCCCCCGCCCCCGAAGGCCAGCCGGACTTTGAATACCCGCCCCTGGAAGTCCAGGAACGCATGGCCCAGGCCATCATGCGCGGCGACGACCTCAACGTCATCGAAATCGACGGGGCCTCCAACAACTCCGTCGAAAACGCACGCCAGCTCATCGCCAACGCCGGACTCGCCCCCACCGGCAACGCGCGCTTTAAGGTCTACATCATCGACGAAGTCCACATGCTCTCCACGGCGGCCTTCAACGCGCTGCTTAAAACCATGGAAGAGCCCCCGGCGCACGTCAAATTCATCCTCTGCACCACCGAATCCCACAAAGTCCCCGTCACCATCCAGTCCCGCTGTCAGCGTTTTGACTTCCGCTCCATCCCCACACAAAAAGTCCAGGACCACCTCACCCGCATCCTCGCTTCCGAAAACGTCAAGGCCGACGCCTCCGTCGTCTGGCAGGTCGCCAAAATGGGCAACGGCTCCATGCGCGATGCCCTCTCCCTGCTTGAACGCCTTCTGGCCACCGGCCAGGAACCCCTCACCGTCGATCTTCTGGTCCAGATGCTCGGCCTCCCCCCGCAGGAGCGCGTCGTCGCCCTCGTCGACGCCCTGGCCGATTCCGACATCGCCAAAGCCCTTGAACTCACCAGCAGCATCATCGATCAAGGCGTCTCCCAGGACCAACTCCTCGATGTCCTCATCGACCGCCTCCGCACCCTCATGCTCATCCGCGTGTGTGGCGTCAAATCCCCCCTCGTCGAGCTCCCCGAAGACCTGCGCCTCCAGGCACACGCCCAAGCACAGAAATTCGACGCCCCGGGCCTCGTCCACATGATCGCCCTCTGCGAAAACCTCGCACGCCATGCCAAACTCTCCTCCAGCCCCCGCGCACTCCTGGACGCCTCCATCGTCCGGCTCGCCATGGCGGAAAAAATGGCCGACGTCGCCGCCATCGTCGCCGGTAACCCCGGCCTAAAAAAAAAATAACGGGTAACACCACCCGCGCCCTTCCTCCCGAACCCCTCACACTCCCCCCCGCCTCCGACTTACCCCCTCTCCCTCAGGAAGAGGGCCGGAGTGAGGACCGCACCCGCACGCCAATCGCACCTGCTGAACCCGCCCCATCCGCACCCCCTCTCCCCCAGGGAGAAGCCAAGGTTGAAAGCCGCCCCCGCCCCTCATTCACAGTCCCTCCGCCGCCGGCCAAACCCCAGGCTCCTGCGCCTGCCGCCGCCCCGCTCGCCGCAAACGCCTCCATCCCCGCCGCCTGGGCCGCGCTCATCGCACAGGCAGACACCAAGCCCTCCTGGCGCTGGATGAAGGTGCTCACGCTCACCCGGCACGAAGACCTCCTCGCCGTCCTCACCCCCGGCGAAATCAACGCCGAACAAACCCGCTTCCTCCTCAGCCGTCGCGGCCAGCTCGCAGAAGAGCTCAGCAAGCTCACCGGCCGCTCCATCCGCATTGAGCTCATCCTCGCCGGCCAAAACCCCAGCGGCGATCCCTCCAACCCCAATGCCGGCGCCCTGCCCCCCCGCGCCAACATCCCCATCTCCCTTCAAGACGCCATGACCCTCCCCCTCGTCCGCCAGGTCATGGACCATTTCAACGCCAGCATCATGGAAGTCCGCCGCGACGAATCCAACCTTCCCCCCAAAACGCTCTCCCTCCCCGACCCCGACGCCGACATCACCATGATTGACATCAGCCCCGACGACGCCGGCATGACCGAACCGGATTAAACGCGCTTTCTTCGCCCCATCGGGGCATAAGCACGTAGCCGTGGGTTAGCGCGTCTTCGAGCGCAGCCCACGGTCAGCCGCTGTTTTGAATAACTCTTACTTTCCGCGACCTCGACGGTCGCGGAAAAACACCGCTCGAAAATGGCATTGCAATCCATTCTTAAGACTGCTTCACACGCCAGCTTGCACGCCAATCAGCCTGCAAAAATAAACTCTTAACTCTCGACGCGGGACACAGGACGCGGGACTCTCCCCTCAATCACGTCACATAATTAATCTTGTTGAGCCCATTCCACGCAGCCACTTTGTACGCTTCCGCCAGCGTCGGGTAGTTGAACACGTTGTGGACGAAAAACTCCGCCGTCGCGTTAAATGCCATCGCCGCCTGGCCGATGTGCACCAGTTCCGTCGCCTGCGTGCCGATGATGTGCACGCCCAGAATCGCGTGTGTCTTCTGATGGATCAGGAGTTTGAGCATCCCGGTGTCGTCGCCCAGCAGTTGGCCCCGGGCGATCTCCCGGTAATTGGCGATGCCCGCTTCGTAGGGCACGCCTTCCTGCGTCAGTTGCTGTTCGGTCTTGCCCACCATGGAGATTTCCGGCAGCGCGTAGATCCCATAAGGAAACAACTCGGACATCGTGTGCGCTTCCTGGTCGAAGGCATACAGCGCCGCCAGCCGGCCCTGCTCCATCGCCGTGGAAGCCAATGCGGGGAATCCGATGATGTCGCCCACCGCATAGATGTGCGGCACATCGGTCTGGTATTTCTCGTTCACCTTCAGGCGCTGCCGGTCGTCGGGTGTCAGGCCCACTTTGTCCAGGCCCAGTTCGCGCGTGGTTCCCTCGCGGCCGACGCAGTACAGCAGCGTTTCAGCCTGCAGGCTCTTGCCGGATTCCAGCGTCGCGCACACGCGCGCAAAGCTGTCCGCCTTGGCCGCGGGAATCTCTTCGATCTTCGCCACCTTTTCACCCATGCGCAGTGTGATGCCCATGTGCCGCATGTGGTATTGGAAGGCCTCGGTGATCTCATCATCCAGGAAGCCCAGCACCGAGTGCCGCCCTTCCACCAGGATCACCCGCACGCCCAGCACCGCCAGCATGCAGGCGTACTCCGTGCCGATCACGCCCGCGCCCACCACGATCATGCTCTTGGGCAGCTTCGCCAGCACCAGCAGGCTGTCGGAGGTGAGGATCGTTTTATCGTTGAAGGGAATGCTTGCCGGCTTCGCCGGTTTGGTCCCCGTGGCCAGGATGAACTTGTCCGCGGTGATCGTTTCGCCCGGCTCATCGCCCCGGTCGATGGTCAGCGTATGCGCATCGGCGAACTTCGCCTTGCCCCAGAGAATGTCCACATCGTTCCGGTCCAGCGCATCCCGGATCACCTGCCACTCGTTTTGAATCACCCGCCGGGAAACCCCGATCAGGTCCGCGATGGTGATGTTGCGTTTGATCTTGATCGATTCGCCAAACAGCCCGCGCTGGTTCGCCCCCGTCAAATGCATCGCGGCTTCTTTAAGCGCCTTGGACGGGATCGTCCCCGTATTGATCTGCGCGCCACCCAGGAAATTGGTCTTCTCGATAATCGCAACCCGCTTGCCGAGTTTGGCGGCCTGAATGGCTGCCTTCTGGCCCGCCGGCCCGGTCCCGATCACCGCTAAATCGTAGTGCCGCATGGTTATTCCAAAGGAAAATAGGGATGTCAGAAGTTTAGATGTTAGAGGTTAAGAGTCGACATTGCACAACACAATCCCCGGCCGATGTTCAATGAGTCCATGAAATCCCCTTCAGACCTGGGACCCGATACCCCGGTCGCTGAAAAAAACCGCCCCGCCACACCGCAGTCACTGCCCCCTGCTGGGCACCCACGCGTTGATCATCGTGTAAATCGACCCGTCCGACGTCCACCCGTACACCGCCTTGTCGCACTGCGCCTTGAGCGCCGTGTTTCCCGGCGCCACCGCCCAGGCCAGAAACTCGATCGTCAGCATCGTCGGCACCGTGTAGGCACCATTGGGCTGCGCCTGGCTCACCTGCGCCAGGTACGCCACCGTCGGCATATCGCCGATCACCATGTCCACCTTTTTATTCAGCAGCGCCTCACCGGCTTTGGCCACCGATGAATAGCCCCACACGCTCGCGTTGGGCATGTACCGCCTGGCGAAACTGTCCCCCGTCGTGCCTGATTCCGCGCCCACCCATCCCTTGACCGCAAGAATCGAAGCCGGCGCATAGTAGTTGAATCGATCTTCCATCCTCACCATCACGCACTGCCCCGTCTTCATGTAAGGCGTAACAAACAACACCCGCTGCTCGCGCGCCGGCGTCACCGTCATCCCCGCCATCACAATGTCCACCTCCCCCGACCGCACGTTGGAAATCAAATCCTCAAAATCCAACTCCACAAACTGCACCGGCCGGCCAAGCTCCTTGCCCAGCCGTGTCGCAAAATCGATCTCCAGCCCCTGCAGTTTCCCCTGACCATTCCGATAAACCATCGGCGGAGCATTGGGCGCCACCCCCACCCTCAACGGCGCAGGACCCGTCGTCGGCTCCACTACACCGCCACTTCCCTGCGAGGCGCACCCAGTCAGCAGCAAAAACACGCAAACCACCAGAAACGCAGCAATTCGTGGGATGTAATTCAAGCGTTGAGCCTCCATGGCGCCTTGCCATGCTCATCTTATACCCTCACCACCTCGCACACCCCCCGCTCCCAAGAAACCATGCACAAATATTCCGACGTGGGTCGGATTAGACGTCTTCGTCGTAATCCGACATCCCTTTACCGCCATAACCGTAACGCCCCAACTCCATCTTCTCTTCACCCTTTCATGACTCCGCTTTTTCCGCGCCTTCGCGGTTAAAACACTTCTGCGCATCCTCACTCCCCCACGCCCAAGCTC
>CAZIWA010000148.1:0-12551 GCA_964542875.1 uncultured Phycisphaeraceae bacterium | reverse complement strand
ACTCCTCCCCATCCCCGACCTGGGCACCCCCGCCAAACACTGGAAACACCTCTAAACGCCCGGTACCGCACATCGGAAAAAGCAAGCGATGAGGCCTACGGCCTTTTCGGGTTTCGGGGATCGGGTTTCGGGTCCAAGAAAATGCATAAGACTCCATCACGGATGTCATCCCGGGCTTCTGATCTTTCTTACCCGATCCCCGAAACCCGTACCCCGAAACCCGAAAAGGCCGTAGGCCACTCTTTCTGCTCCCCGAACCCCATACCCCGCACCCCAAACCCTGCCGTCCATCCATCAAACCCTACGCCGCCAACTGAATATTCAGTTGACACCCCACCCTAATCCGTTTACATTCCACATCGTCAACCAGTTGCTGCAACGCATGTTAAGTATGGTTCTGGCCGCCGTGGCCCGCCCTTGTCATGTCAACGTTGTTGCCTTGCCTACTCTTTAACCAAACCAAGAACACCATGACACCAGACTCCGGCGCAAAAACCAAAAACGCACCCTCAAAACGCCAGCGCATCACCCTCAAGGACATCGCCCAAAAGTCCGGCGTCTCCCCCGGTGCAGTCTCCATGGCCCTGGCCAATTCCACCCAGATCGGCGCCGAAACCCGTGAACGCGTCGTCCGCATCGCCAAGGAACTCGGCTACCGCCCCCGCGGCCTCAAGTCCGGCAACGGCCGCAAAAAAGGCATCAACCGCATCGGCTTCCTCCTCGTCGGCGACGACCTCAACGAACCCGTCAACCTCGGCCTCCTTCAAGGCCTCTCCGTCTGCACCCAGCATCACGGCGCGCGCGTGGAATTCCGCTCCATCGCCCAGGACGCCACGCAGGACACCATCCTGAAGGAAGCCCTCCGTTTCTGCAAGGAAATCGAAGGCCTGCTCATCTCCGGCACCATCACCTCCGCATTCCTCAAAGAGCTCTGGTCCCGCAACATCCGCTGCGTCACCATCGGCCACGTCCTTCGCCAGGGCCTGGAAGCGCCCGGCCCCGAACGCCAGATCGTCAGTTGCGACGAATGGTCCGAAGGCCGCGACGCCACCGCTCACCTCATCAGCCTCGGCCACACCCGCATCGGCTTCGTCACCGACGCCCTCGTCCCCGGCATGCGCCACGAAAACTGGCTCGCCGGCTACGTCAGCGCCCTCGCCCTGGCCAAGCTTCCCATCAACGCCGACTATATCCAGACCTCCTTCAAGCCCTACACCGACATCATCCCCAGCGCTCAGCGCCTCATGAAGCTCCCCAAGCCCCCCACCGCCTTCGTCGTCCCCGACGCCCGCGGCGCGCGTGAGCTCATCGACGCCCTCTCCAACCTCGGCGTCTCCGTCGGCCCCGAATCCCTCGTCCTGGGCGGCGATGTCAACACCATCCGCCTCCAGCGCGTCGGCAACTTCCCCCACGTCCTCCAGGACGTCGACCGCATCGCCGAACAAGCCGTCGACCAACTCCTCTGGCTCAGCCAGAACCGCCCCTCAGGCGGCACCGAAATTCTCGTCCCCTCCGTCTACGAAAACTTCTGAAACAGGGTCTGCGGCAGGGCTCAATAGGGGTGCCTGAGGCTGCCGTCTGCGGCTGCCTCAGGCACCCCGTTGGTTTTTCCAACCTCCAGCAGCTCCGCCTACCTGCGCCAACGATATGCTCCGGTAGTTTTCATTCAAATGCGATTGTGCTGGGTGTGAGGACTCTGGGGTGTGAGGCCTAGTCAGATAAGCCAAATCCGCCTATGCTTCGCTGTACCTCAATTCAGATCTCCAAGCCCTCTTCTCCGCTCTTATCGAAACCCAATCCCCAGCCACCCATGCAAAACCCCATCCCAAAACTCACCGCACTTGTAATCCTCACCCTCGCCACCCTCCCCGCCTGCGCCCCCGTCAACCTCACCATCGGCGGCCCACCCGCCGGAAACCTCCAGCCCACCCTCGTTAAATCCGACGGCCAGTGGTTCTCCGACCGCATCGACATCATCGACGTCTCCGGTCTCATCTACAACGGCAACCAAACCGGCTTTCTGGGTTCCAACGAAAACCCCGTCAGCCTCCTCTACGAACGCCTCCAGGCCGCCCAAGCCGACCCGCGCACCAAAGCCGTCATCCTCCGCATCAACTCCCCAGGCGGCACCGTCACCGGCTCCGAAGCCATGCACAAGCTCATCGCCGACTTCAAAGCCAAATCCGGCAAGCCCGTCATTGCCTGCGTGCAGGACATGGCCGCCTCAGGCGGCTACTACATCGCCTGCTCCTCTGACGAAATCGTCTGTTTCCCCAGCAGCGTCGTCGGCAGCATCGGCGTCATCATCCAAACCGTCAGCTTCAAACCCGCACTCTCCCGCTGGGGCATCACCACCGACGCCATCACCTCCGGCAAAAACAAGGCCGCAGGCAACCCCCTCGAAGAGCTCACCCCCGAACAACGCGCCATCTTCAAACAAATCGTCGACGAGTTCTACGCCCAATTCGTTGACGTCGTCAAAGCCGGCCGCCCCACCCTCAAAACCGCCAGGCTCCCGGAAATCACCGACGGCCGCGTTTTCTCCGGCAGGCAAGCCCTCCAGCTCGGCCTCGTCGACCACCTGGGTGATTTAAACACCGCCATCGACCGAGCCAAGGCTCTCGCAGGCATCAAAAATGCCGACGTCTACATTTACGCCCGCCCCCGTGCCTATATCGGCTCCCCCTACGCCGCCGCCCCCGGCGCCTCCCAGGCCGCCGGCACACAATTCAACATGATCAACATCGAAGCCTCCCTCGGCCGCGAAAATGCCCCAGGCTTCTACTACATCTGGGCCCCGGGCGAATAACCAATCCGTAACATCCATCCTGCAACGCGATCGCCTGCATCCGCCGGTTCTTGCACCCGCCGCACAAAAACCCCATCCCGCACAACTCCACAAAAACCACCAAAAAAAAGAGGCCCGGAGCCATCAGCTCCGGGCCTCTTCACTTAATCAACTCTTTCTTCGGCGTGCGGCACGGCACGCCGGACACGCGACACCGGTTTCTTACCCGGCGGATTCCGCCCACGCCTTCTTCAGATACTTCAGGCTCGCCGCCGCATGCTCCGCCATCGGGCCCGTCCACTTGCACTCGATGCTCACGCGCTCGTCGTAGCCGATCTTGCGCAGCGCCTGGAACAGGTCCACGAAATCAAACATGTCCGATTCCTTCGCTTCCGGCACGCGCACCCCCGGCTGGCTGCGCCCCACCACCTCGGCCACATGCACGTGGCGGAGCGTATTGCCCAGCGAAATCACGCTGGACATCTTTTCCTTCTCCAGCCCGAAGTGGTAGCTGTCCACCAGCATCTGCACCGACGGCAGGTCGATCTGGTTGCACAACGCCGCGCATTCGTCCAGCGCGTTGAGCGTGTTGGTTTCGCCCTTGTTGAGGTGTTCGATCACCAGCACGATGTCATGGTGCGCGCACACTTCACCCGCCATCCGGGTGAATTCTTCCAGCTGCGCCTGGCATTCTTTCTCGCTCACGCCTTCAGGCCGCTTGCGCGCGCCGCCGGAGCCGAACACAAACCGTTTGATCCCCAGCCGCTGTCCGCGCTTGGCCACGCGCTGCATGTAGTCCTGCAGCCCATTCATGTCCCGCTTAGGCCCCACCACCGGCCGGTTCCCCGGCACCAGGCTGTTGGCCGCTTCGATCGGCAGCACCACGTTCGCCGGGTCCGGCGCCGCCGCGTCCCACGTGCTGCTGGGTTCATCACCCTTGAGCACGCCTTGAATATTCACTTCCAGAAAATCAAAACCCGCATCCTTGAGGACTTGTGCATCGTTGATCGAACCGCAGCTTCCAAAACGCATGGCGTATCTCCAGTGAGGTGTTTCAGCGGGTCAGAATGATAGCAAAACCACCACGCTTAAGCCCACGTACATCCGCAAATCCCAGCACTGTTTCGGCCGCGCCGCACCTACATCACATCAACGTCCCGGGCATATCACACAACACCATCCCCTCGCGCGCTCCACAAAAAAGCGGCCCGGCATTTCGCCGGGCCGCCTCTTGAAAACCTCAAACTCCCCCGATCACTTGCCCTTGGGCTCCGCCGGTTTCGGCGCAGCGGGCTTCAGCGCCTCCTGATAAATCGTCACCGGCGCAATCAGCCCGCCCGTGCCCAATTCATTGATGTCCGTCCGTGTCGCCTTGATGGTGATCTGATTGTTCCCAGGCACCACCAGGCCTGTCGCATCAAACGACGCCGGTTCGCAGTAGCTGTTGAACGTGTCCTTCTTCCCCTTGGGGTCGACATACTTGGCCTGCTTGCCGTTCACCCACACCTCTGCGGAGCCGTCGGTTGCGCCCAGCCACACCAGGGTCCGCTCGCCTGCCTTGATCTCAGGCACCCGCACCGTCGTCCGGTACCAGCCCGTGCCCATGTAGTTGTGCAGGTTCATGGAAGACCATGTGTTCACGGACACGTCCGTATCCTGCCACCCCTTGTCGTTGAAGTCCGGCGCAAACCACTTCTCGCCGTCGCCCACCTTCTTGGGGTCAGCCACGAACTTGAACTTGCGCACCGGCTTATCCAGCAGAATCTTCGTGCTGTTGGCCAGCCGGGAAGCGTCCTTGTACGTCGGTTGGTAGAACGATGCGAAGTACGCGTTGTTCACCGATCCCGTTGCGCTCCAGCCCACTTTCCCAAACGAGAAGTTGGCCTTGTATTCCTCGCCCTTGGCGCGCATCACCTTCATGTAGTTTTCGCCTTCTGCGCCCAGGTTGGCCCAGTTGCCGTCGGCCAGTTCGTGCCGCATGCGCATGAAGTCTTCAAACAGGATCAACCCTTCGTCAGCCAGGTGAATCCGGTCTTTTTCCATCTTCGTCTTGGCCGCGGCCTTGCCCTTGTCGAGCAGCATCCGCGCCTTCTTCATGTTCTCCGGGTTCCACCGGCGCATGTGCCCAAACCCGCAGCCGGAGTATTCCGGCACGCCGTACCACACCCAGTCGATGAAGTTCCAATACTCCTCCATCTCCTTGGCGGCGTTCCCGTAGAACTTCGTATGCAGCTCATCCATGATCTGCTTGGGGTCGCGCGTCGGGTCCCACGCCAGGCTGAAGCCCAGCGTATACGCATGGAAACACGTGTCGTAGTTGGAAATCGTCTCCGGCTGCCAGAAGTAGCAATTGCCCTTCTGATAGATGTACGGAATATCCCTGGACCACTTCCTGATCATCGGGTTGGGGCCCGAAAGCTCCGCCAGGAACCACGAATAAAAGTAGTACGAAGTCCTCGGCGCCGCCTTGGCCCACCCTTCCACGATGTACCTCAGCGCCTTGTTGTTGGGCTCCCCGTCGTCGTCCATCGGGTGCGCGCGGCTGAACGTGATCGGCGCGATCTCCGGAATAATGTGCGAATCCACCTTCTCCCGCACAGGCGGGCGCGAATACGGCACATACGCCAGCATCCCGAAAATAATGTCCGGGTACTGCGCATTCACCTTTCGCGCCACCTTGTTGCACGCCCAGATCAGCCGATCCGTCAGGCTCGTGTCCTGAATGCTCTCGTCGAAGTCGCCCGCATCCAGCGCCTTGTCTTCCGGTGAGTTGTCGTACCCAAGCCCGTCGTTGGGCGAAAGCGAATACGTCAGCGCCTCCGGGTTCTTCTTGATCTGCTCCACGATCCGCTCGGCGATCGTGTCCGTCACCGCGGGCACCGACCACTTGAGCCGATGATCCATCGGCTTGCCGTCCACCGTCGCACGCCATTCCGGGTGCTTCTTCCGGTCTTCTTCCGTGATGTAGAACTCAAACGCATGCCCCGCCTGCAGGTACAACCCGCCCAGCCGGTTGCGTCGGCCGTATTCGTTATCCGCAAACCACACAAACCGGCCATGCGTGTACGGGTGGCCCGAGTAATCCGCGTTGGCCAGCGTCACCGTGGGGCTCGTCGGCACGCACCAGCCCAGTTCGCCGGGCATGTACATCCGGCAGCCCAGCCGCCACACCAGTTCGTAGATCGCATAGCTGGTCGCCAGGTCGGATTCCCCCGACAGCCCGATGGCCGTCGGCGTCACCACATACCGGAACCCCTGCTTGAATTCGTACGGCGTCTTCGTCGGGCCGAACTTCGCCTCCGCCAGGCTGCCCACCAGGATCGGCAGCCGCTTGTCGCCCGCCTTGGGCGCACCCGCCACGACCTCCACCTTCGCGCCGGAGATCTTCTCCAGCGTCGCCGAAAGATCCTTCACCGACTCCCGCAGCCGTGCCCGGTTGGCCTTGGCGCTGTTGTATTGGCTCCAGATCGCCGCCGGCTCGGGTTCCTTGTCGTTCACCACGTCCGCAGGCGCATAGATCGCAAACTGCGTCTTGCCGTCCTTCACCAGCGTCGTCACGCCGCCCGTCGCACCCGGTTCCGCCGGCTCCTGCCCCTGGTTGCTTGTCGCGCACGCCGGCGTTGCCGCCAGCAGTACCAGCACGATCAGTGCCGCCAGAAACTTCTTTAGACCCATCAACATTGAAAGTCCTCCCATACGGTGCCCTCGTTCTGCTCAAAGGTGTCCTGACGA
Source organism: uncultured Phycisphaeraceae bacterium (assembly GCA_964542875.1). Classification (GTDB taxonomy): domain Bacteria; phylum Planctomycetota; class Phycisphaerae; order Phycisphaerales; family Phycisphaeraceae; genus CAZGOM01. The sequence goes on along the minus strand of CAZIWA010000148.1, from coordinate 6,031 downwards.
TTCCCGGCCAACACATGACTGTCTGCACAACATTGAAACAGCATAACCGTTAAACAACATTTGCTGAATAACAGATGTTTTACACCTCAACAAGTTCCACTGAATTTCAATTTTCATCAGCAAACCATTCCGATACCCGAAACTACAGCCCTTAAAACCCCCAAAATCTTCCCTTCCCACCGCGATCCCTACAGGTCTCCGAACCCTCACGACTAAAAACTCTGAACTCTTAACACGGAACCCGGGACCCCGGACCCGGGACGCCATCCCCCCTCGCTTGACGACTTCGCCAACCCGGGGCTAACATGACACCAACTGGTTCCCTGCCTTTCATTAAGGATGGGTCAGAAACTTAAGGATTCTCCGGCATGCGTGCCAATGTCAGGGCCGCCGCCGAAAAACCGGAAAGAGCGCTCTCGAAGCGTTTCTCCGGCGCTCGGGTTACACCGGGTGATAGATGTTAGAGACGGTCAACAGCGTTTAAACGAATTCAGATGGGTCCACAAGAAAGGTTGAACGGTCAATAAATCGTTCTAAGGTCATCAGGACCAACAACTTGTAATTAGCCCTCTCACCCGCCCGGCAGACTTGGACGTCGCCATTCGGGTGATTCGTGTCCACGCTGCCAACCCCCTCTGGCACTTACGCGCCCTGACAGGCCATGATTGGATCATGGCCAAGGCGATGCATGTCACTTCCTCGGGCCCGCCGCCGAATTACATAAAGTCAGGTGCCTACTATGATTCCCATCGTTTTTACCCTCGCCGAAGGCTTCATGGACAGCCACATCCTTGAGGCCGTCGCCATCATCGTCGGTATCATCCTCGGCGCTGCCGGCGCACTCTTCCTGGCCCGCATGATGGGCCTCCAGGCCATCACCGACGCCAAGAAACAAGCCGACGTCATCCTCGCCGGCGCCCAGGAACAAACCGAAACTATCAAGAAGAAAGTCGAACTCGACTTCCGTGAGGAAGTCGCCCGCCGCCGTGAAGAGTTTGAAAAAGAAACTGAACAAGCCCGCAACGAACTAAAAGAACAGGAACGCCGCCTCGCCAAGCGCGAAGACAACCTCGACCGCAAGCTCGACGTCCTGGCCACTAAAGAAAAGCACCTCGACGACACCGACAACAAACTGAAAAAACGTGAAGGCGTCATCGCCGAAAAGGAAAGCCAGATCGACGGCCTCGTCCAGCAAAAGCGCGATGTCCTTGAAAAATCCATCGCCGAACAGAAACAAATCCTCCTTCGCATCTCCGGCCTCTCCGCCGACGAAGCCAAGAAGGAAACCCTCCGCGTCATGGAACACGAAGTCCAGCGCGAAGCCGAACTCCTCATCCAGCGCCGTACCGTCAAGGCCGAAGACGAAGCCAAGGACATCGCCCTCAAGATCACCCTCCAGGCCATCCAGCGCTACGCCTCCGAACACACCGCCGTCAGCACCGTCAACGCCGTCGCCATCCCCTCTGATGACCTCAAGGGCCGTGTCATCGGCCGCGAAGGCCGCAACATCCGCGCCTTTGAAAAAGCCACCGGCGTCGACGTCATCGTCGACGACACCCCCGGCGTCATCGTCGTCTCCTGCTTTGATCCCGTCCGCCGTGCCATCGCCGCCGAATCCCTCTCCAAGCTCATCGAAGACGGCCGCATCCATCCCGCACGCATCGAGGAAATCGTCGAACAAGTCGGCAAGGACATGCAGCAGCGCATCGTCAAGATCGGCAAGGACGCCTCCATTGAGGTCAACCTCCCCAGCATCCACCCCAAGATCAACGAGATGATGGGCCGCCTCCAGTACCGCACCAGCTACGGCCAGAACATCCTCCGCCACTCCATCGAAGTCGGCTACCTCTGCCAGGTCATCGCCGATGAACTCGGCCTTAACGGCGAACTCGCACGCCGCTGCGGCTACCTCCACGACATCGGCAAAGCCATGGACCATGAAGTCGAAGGCGGACACCCCGCCATCGGCATGGAATTCGCCAAAAAATACGGCGAATGCGAAGAAGTCCTCAACGCCATCGGCGGTCACCACAACGACATCCCCTCCACCAGCCCTTACACCCCCATCGTCATGGCCGCCGACGCCATCTCCGGCGCGCGCCCCGGCGCTCGCCGCGAAACCCTCGAAAAATACATCAAACGCCTCGAACAACTCGAAGGCATCGCCACCTCCATGAAGGGCGTCCGCCAGGCATTCGCCATCCAGGCCGGTCGCGAAGTCCGCGTCATCGTCGACCCCGAACAAGTCGATGACATCGCCTGCAACTCCCTCGCCCGCGACATCGCCAAGCGCGTCTCCGAGGAAATGACCTTCCCCGGCGAAATCCGCATCACCGTCCTGCGCGAAATGCGCACCGTCGAATACGCCCGCTAAACTCACTCAAATCCGCGTGCCATGCTCTCGTCTCCGTGAGCATGTCTTCTCTTGCCCCCTCTCCCTTCGGGAGAGGGTTGGCGTGAGGGTCAATACGGTTCAATTAAGCCTTGCATCCTCATTCCAAGTGCTCAAGGCACGGCCCTATTACAGCCGGGTACTACAGTTGCTGATCGGCATAAATCACGTAATTGCGTGGTGACTCAATCATGAAAGTCGGTGACCATCCGGCTCTTCGGCAACGTTACAGGGCTGCGTGCATTTAGACGTAAGTGCGACCGACACTTTTCTGCGCCCCCAGCGGAGCGACCGGCTGTAGCCGTGAGTGGGATCAGCGAGTCTTCGGGCGCAGCCCCCCGTAAAGAATCAATTGATCGTTTCTTGTTCTTCTAAACTCAATCATACGCAAATGAAGGGGGTCCCCGGCTCGCCCCAGGCAAAGCATGTAAATCTTGAACCATCTTGTAAATCGTGTAAAAAATCCGCTCTTCCATCCTCTTAATCATCTTCAATCCTCTTAATCCCAGTCAAAAACTCTGCTCTTCCCTGCTAAAATGTCCCAAACACCTCAAACAGGAGTCCGGGGCATGTCTCGCCACATCACCTTCCTCACCGTTCTCACCGCCATCGTTTCCATTTCCCCCCTCGCCTTCGCGCAATCAAAGCCCGCGGCCAAACCCGCGCCCAGCGCCGTCGCCGTCGTTGAAAAACCCGAAGTCCCTCCCAGCCTCATCATCTGGCAAACCGACTACGCCAAAGCCCTCGCCGAAGCCAAGCGCACCAACAAACCGCTGATGATCGACTTCTCCTCCGCCAGTTGTGGCTGGTGTCGCATCAAAGAAAAACAAATCGACGCCGACCCCGTCATCGCCAAGTACGTCAACCAGAACTTCATCCCCGTCAAAGGCGCAAAAGACCTCGCCTCCGTCAAAACCGCATTCAAGCCCTCCGGCACCCCGCACACCCTCCTCCTCACCCACGACGGCGAAAAACTCCTCGTCCGCATCGGCGGCTACTCCAAGCCCTTCAGCTTCATGGACAACCTCCACGACGCCCTCGAACTCGAAAAGGCCTACCAAGTCTCCCCCGAATCCGTCGACGCCTACCGCGCCGCCAACGAAGGCGACGACAACTCTCCCGAACGCATCGCCGCAGCCATCGAACAACTCACCGCGCTCATCGAAGCCAACCCCAAATTCAGCGCCGCCTATTCCAGCCGCGCCTGGCGGCTCCTCATCCAGGGCAAAGTCCAGCCCGCCATTGCCGACTTCACCAAAGCCAAGGAACTCGCCCCCAACATCCCCCAATCCTCCCAATACCTCGGCATCGCACTCCTCTTCAACGGCAAATACCTCCCCGCCGCCAAGGAATTTGAAACCGCTCGCAAACTCACCCCGCGCGGCGATTACCTCCTGAGCCTCTACCAAAGCGTCGCCCTCGCCCGCGCCGGCAAAACCAAGGAAGCCAAAGCCCTCCTGGATTCCGTCAACTCCCGCGAGTACGACAGCGCCTACGGCCCCATGATCTGGGCCGTCCGCGCCGTCTCCCAAAACGACACCCAGGAGTTCGACAAGGCCGCCTCCAAGGTCGACGAATACGAACGCGGCGTCGCCTACTGGGCCCTGGGCAACCTCCAGGCCACCCAAGGCGACAAAGCCGGCGCCATCGCCAGCCTCCAGAAAGCCGCCTCCGCCAAGCGCCCCACCTGGTACCCCACCATGCTCGCCACCCAGGACCTCAAAACCCTCGGCGCAGCCCCCCTCCCCGCCCCAGCCCCCAAACCCGCAAAACCCACCGCCAAGCCCGCCACCTGATCCAACCGCCTTATCTTCCTCGCCCCAAAACGATAAATGCAGCCGCGGGCCGGCGAATCCCCTCAGCAAGCGGATATTTGAATAACCCTTGTTTTCCTGTGGCCTCGACGGTCGCAGAGAAATCCGCTCTGCATTGGCACTGAAGTCTCTTGAAAGCCCTTGTACGCGCCCATGTCGCCCAACCATGCAAACTCCCCCACACGCTCAATCTCACCCCTCTCCGTAAATCTCTTCAAACTCCCGGCCTCCCCTCCTTCCCACTAAAACAAACAAAGCAGGCGGACCCAAAAGAGCCCGCCTGCCTTAAATTTCCTTCAATCCACCCAGCGACTTACAGCGTCGCGGAAGTGAACGGCAGCAGCGCCATGAAGCGCGCCCGCTTGATCGCCTGGGACAGCAGACGCTGTTCCGCAGCCGTCATCCCGGTCCGCTTCCGGCTCAGGATCTTGCCGTTCGGGGTCAGATACCGACGAAGATCGTCAGCATTCTTGTAATCGATGTAAACCTTACCCTTGCTGGACTTCTTGGTGACCTTGGTCCGGGTAACGGTGCCAAACTGTGTGAATTCTGCCATGACTTTTATCCTCCGTCGTGGGTTTTGTAGCCCCGGAAACGGTTCCGAGGCGACGGTTAAGCCAACTAATATACCCCAAACACCAAATCCCTTCAAACGCCCCTCTTCCTCTAACTCCGCCTTGTCCCTTGTACCTTATCCCTTTTACCTTTCTTCCATCGGCTCCCTGTCCGCCTTGCTCACCGTCACCTCCACTCCCGACCCCTTCAACATCTTGTCTAACCTCAACTTAAGCACCTTCAAATACCCCCGCTCCGTTCGCGTATGCCCCGCCAGCATCACCGTCACCCCGCGCCCCGCCGCCTCCATCTGGTCGTGATGCCGCATCTCGCCCGTCAAAAACACATCCACACCCCCCGCATCTTTCATCAGCGACGCCCCCGCCCCCGCGCACACCCCGACGCGTTTCACCTTCTTCTTCATCGCCCCCACGCTCACTTCCAGCCCTGCGCCTGAATCGCCCAGGTGCCTCTTCACCCGCCCGGCCAATTCCGCCATGGAGATCGCCTTAGGCAGCTCGATCACCCGGCCTTGGCCGATCTTCACGTGCGACGTCTTCACCGCGCTGGCATCTTCCTTAAACACATCAAACGCCGGCTCTTCATACGGGTGCACCTTGCGCATCGCCGCGATCACCCCGGCCAGCACGCCTGACATCGCGATCATCTCCAGCCGCACCTCGCGCACCCGTTCAAACACCCCCGCCTTCCCGATCGTCGGGTTGGATTGCGCATTGCCCTGAAACGTCCCCGTCCCCTGCAGCTCAAACGAACACTTCTCATAATTCCCCAGCCGCCCCGCCCCCGCTGCGGCCATCGCATCGCGCACCTTGTCCGCTTCTCCCGCGGGCACAAACACGATCACCTTGAACAATCCGCCATCCCCGCCCTTCACCGGCTTGATCGGGTCGCACTTCACCCCCTTCTTCTCAAACTCCTCAAACCCAACGCCGCTCACCCCCTCCGCCAGCCAATCATTGATCCCCCCCTCACACGCATCCAGCGCCGTATGAGGCGAAAACACACCCACATCCCCCCTCACAAGCGCAAGTAGCGCCCGCGTCTTGGCATCCTCATCCGTCAAGCTCTTCAAAGGCTCAAAAATCACCGGGTGATACGCCAGCACCAGCCCCGCCTTCTTCTTAAGCGCCTCCGCCGCCACCGCCTCCGTCATATCGATCGTCAAAAACAACCGCTTAACCTCCCCCTCCCGCGACCCAACCTGCAACCCCACCTTGTCCCAGGCCTCCGCCAGCGACAGCGGCGCAAA
>CAZIWA010000147.1:10361-13023 GCA_964542875.1 uncultured Phycisphaeraceae bacterium | reverse complement strand
TTTCGCGTGAGCATGAAATTGACAGAGTCTTTGAAATTCCGTTAACGTCTCTGAGCCCCAAACAGGGGGAGTCTTACAAAACACATCCGAAAGGTCTGCATCATGGTCAATGTTGCTGTGGTTGGTCTGGGCGGCATGGGTATCGGCCAAGCCAAGGCGTTTGCCAAGGTGCCCGGTGTGAAGGTGTACGGCGGTGCGGACCCGTCTGAGAAGGCGCGCGAGGGGTTTGTGAAGGAATTCCCCGGCGCCGTGGTTTATCCCGACTACAAGCAACTGATCAAAGACACCAAGGTGGATGCGTTCGTGATCGTCATCCCCACCCTGCTGCATAAGGACGTGGCGATAGAAGTGATGAAGTCCGGCCGGCCGGTGCTGACGGAAAAGCCGCTTGCCCGGACCGTGGCCGACTGCAAGAAGATGATCGACGCGGCGGAGAAGTACAAGCAGGTGCTGATGGTGGCGCACTGCCGGCGGTTTGATACGGATTGGGGGACTTTCGGGAAGATCTACAAAGCCGGTGAACTGGGTGACAAAATCCTATGGCGCCACACCAATGCGTCGATGATCGCGCTGTGGAACCCGTCGAAATGGTTTTTGGATGAGAAGCTTGGCGGCGGCCCGCTGATCGACGGCGCGATTCACAACTACGACTTTGGCAACTCCATCTTCGGCGATCCGGAATCGGTGATCGCGTCATCCATCAAGCTGTCGCAGGACTGCACCGCAGTGGACACTGCGACGGCGGTGGTGCAATACAAATCGGGCAGCCAGTTGATGGTTTCCTGGTCGTGGGTGATCTACAACCGGTCCAACACGATGGACGCACTGGGCAGCAAAGGGTCGCTGACCTGGGGCCCGGGTGAATTGGACAAGCCTGAATTGGACAAGGAAAAGTTCGGCTATTACCTGGTGGCCAGCCCGGATCGGAAGAAGACCAAACTGCACAAGTTCAAGCGGACGGATATGTACGTGACGCAGGCCAAGCACTTTGTGGACTGCTTCAAGAACGGGGCGACATGCCTTTCACCGGCGACGGAAGCGATCAAGGGTGTGGCAGTGGCCGAAGCCCTGTTTAGCGCGGCCAAGAAGAACGGCGTAGCGAAGGTGAAATGGTAAGCGTTGGTTTCGGTTAACAATATGAACCAGGGCTGCCCATGGGGAGGCCCTGGTTTTTTATTGAGGGCCGCGATAGAAAATATATCTGGATTAAGTAGAGCAGCGGAGCGATAGAATTAGGAAGAGAATGGGAAAAAAAGCACCGGTTTGATGATGGTGCGATTTTGGTGAATCAAGTGTCAAAGGGTCTGGAACGCGGCGTGGTGGGCCTCAAAGACTCGGTCGCACCCTACAAGATTGGTTTTACAATGCGTTATGGTTCCGGGTTAATGAAGTTGGTTGTGTTGCTGCTTGCATTTGCCTGTTTAATGCTGAGCGGGTGCACGTACAAGATGCGGGTGGAATGGGCGTTGACGGATCAGCGCGAAGTTTCGCCGGAGTATGAGGAAGAGGTGCGGGTGGAGTCTCCGGGAGAGCGGGCACGGGTGTTCATCAACGGGGAAGACAAGGGGTATACGCCGGTGACGGTGAAGGTGGCGTATGGAACGCTGAGGATCAAGCAGCAAGGGTATCGTGATGTGATTTATCCGATCAACGATGAAGAACAAGATAAATACCGCCGGGCTGTCGACCGGTATTCACCGGGGTCGAAGCGGGAGGAGACTTTTTTCATGTGGCCGTTGGGCGGGTTGTCTTATCAAAGCCCGGAAACGGAGTGGACAGGGAATGTGATACCGCTGAAGCCCAAGGTGGTGAAGATGAAAGCGGTGTACGACTCGGGGCGGGAAGAGGTTGTGGACCTGCGTGTGCAGGCGACGGAGAAGGCGTTTCAAACGGCTTTTTGGGAGGCGGGGTACATGGGTGCGGAGCCGCCTGAGGAGGTGACGCTAAGGGTGAAACGGACGGTGGTTTTATCGGGCGTCGGGGTGGAGCCTGCGGCGACGCAGACGCGGCAGGAAGAAAAGGCGCAAGAGGCTAAAAGCGAGGAACCGGGGACGGGGTTTGTGGTTCCCCTGGAGTGATTATTCGTGTGGGTTGGCGAAGGGGCGCTTGCCAAAGCGGCTGCGGAAGTCGTTGATGAGCTTGTGAAGGATTTTGGTGGGTGTTTCTTCGCCGGTGGGCATCCAGCAGACGTAGAGATCGCCGGAATTTTCGAGTTGCCAGATGGCTTGTCCGGAGGTGTGGCCGACGGGTTTACCGGAGCCGAATTGCATGAATTGCTGAATGCGGGTGCGTAGGTCGGCATTGGAATCGGGCCCCCCTGCTTTGCCGAAATAAATCGCGACGGCTTTGGGGACCCACTCGCGCTGAAGTTCTTCGATGGGGAGCGTGGGGTTCTGACCCTTGAAGTGACCTGCGATGCTTTCGGGGATGAAGACGGGGGGTGCGAGTTCGGGACGAAGGACGGCGTAAACGCCGGGGAGAGTGGGTACCGCCATGCTTCGGGTGGCCTGGAGGGCGGAAACTTTCAGGAAACCGCGGAAACCGGCATCTCGGAAGTCTTCGACGGTGGACATGTCCATGAAGGAACCTTTTTGAAGTCGAGCATGAGGGGATGGGATATGGTCATTGTAGGGGTTTGGGGGAAGAATTTTCGGGGAGTTGG
>CAZIWA010000147.1:0-10261 GCA_964542875.1 uncultured Phycisphaeraceae bacterium | reverse complement strand
CGCTGGGTGTGGAAGTTGGCGGTGGATTCGAGCATGCGGGCGATGCGCAGGAGTTTGACGTCCTCGAAAGCCGGACCCAGGAGCTGGAGGCCGATGGGGAGCTTTTTGCCATCGGTGCTGGCAAAGCCGTACGGGAGGCTGATGCCAGGAATGCCGGCGAGGTTTGCGTTGACGGTGTAGACGTCCTGCATGTACATCTCCAGCGGGTTGTCGGTTTTTGCGCCGAACTTGAAAGCCGGGCCCGTGGTCGTGGGACAAAGGATGGCATCACAGGAGGTGAAAGCGGCGTCGAAATCGCCTTTGATCAGACGGCGGACTTTAAGGGCGGTGAGGTAATACTTGTCGCCGTAACCGGAGGAGAGGGCGTAGGTGCCGAGCATGATGCGGCGTTTGACCTCGGGGCCGAAGCCTTCGGCGCGGCTGCGAGAGTAGACGTCGATGAGGTCCTGGGCCTTGTCGGACCGGTGGCCGTAGCGGATACCGTCGAACCGGGCGAGGTTTGAGGAGGCTTCGGCGGTGGCGACGATGTAGTACGTGGGGATGCCGTACTGGGTGTGCGGGAGATCGACCTCCACGACGGTGGCGCCGAGCTTTTTGAGGGCGTCGAGCGCGGCAGCGATGGCGTCCTTCACGGAGGCGTCATTGGCGTCAGACAGATATTGCCTGGCGATGCCGATGCGCAGGCCGGCGACGGGTTGGTTCACTTGGCCGAAGTAGTCGGGCACGGCGACCTTGGCGGAGGTGGAGTCCAGAGGATCATGGCCGGACATGATCTGCATGATCAAGGCGGTGTCTTCCACAGTGTGGGCAAAGGGGCCGATCTGGTCGAGGCTGGAGGCGAAGGCGACAAGTCCGTAGCGGGAGACGAGGCCGTAGGAGGGCTTGTAGCCGACGATGCCACACAGGGCTGCGGGCTGGCGGATGGAGCCGCCTGTGTCGGAACCGAGGGAGCCGATGCAGAGGTCAGCGGCCATGGCGGAGGAAGCGCCGCCGGAGGAGCCACCGGGGACGCGGGTGACGTCCCAGGGGTTTTTGGAGGTGCCGCGGGAAGAGTTTTCAGTGCTGGAGCCCATGGCGAATTCATCGAGGTTGGTTTTACCCAGGACGATGGCGCCTGCGGCCTCCAGACGGGCGACAGCGGTGGCGTTGTACGGAGCCTTGAAGTTGGCGAGGATCTTGGAAGAGCATGTGGTGTGACCGTAGTCGGTGCACATGTTGTCTTTGATGGCGATGGGCACGCCGGCCAGCGGGCCGGTGACCTTGCCGGAATCAACCTGAGAGGCACGGGAAAGCGCACGCTCGTGATAGGTTTCGTTATAGGCGCTGAGCTGCGGGTTAAAACGGTCGATCCGGTCCAGGCAGGCCTTGACCGCAACAGTGGCGGAGACCTTCTTGGAGGCGATGGCGTCGCGGAGGGAAACGAGCGTTGTTTGGGTGATGTCCATGGGAGTCTGCGGAAAGTTAAAAGGGAAAAGGTACAAGGGAAAAGGCAGAGGAAGAGCAGAGAGGCTTAAGGGGCAGGTTCCGGGGATTTTTTACTCATCCCTTTTACCTTTCCCTTTTACCCTTCTTTCAAGCTCCTGAGCCGTCGTCGATGACTTTGGGGACCTTGAAGAACGGCGGGTGCTTGTCAGGCGCATTGGCGAGGGCGACTTCGTTGGTGAAGCCGGGGATTTCCTTGTCTTCGCGCAGCGCGTTGGTCATTTCCATGGCGTGGGCCATGGGCTCGACACCGGTGACGTCCAGCTCCTGGAGCTTGGAGACGTAGTCGAGAACCGCGGAGAGCTTTTCGCTCATGGCGTGGACTTCCTGGTCGGAAAGCTTCAGGCGGCTGAGCTTGGCGACGTGGCGGACCTGTTCTTCGGTGAGCTTCTGTGTCATGGGCACTCCAAGCGGGAAAAAGAGCGCGTATACTAGCACATTCCGCTGGGCGTTTTCAGGCCATTACCCCCCTACCCGAGACAAAAACATGCCAGACACAAGCCTGCTCGAATGCTTTGACAACCCCTCACCCAAGCGGGACTTCGTGATCGAGCACATCTCCGAAGAGTTCACAAGCGTGTGCCCCAAAACGGGCCACCCGGACTTTGGACACGTGATCCTGCGGTATGCGCCCGGCAAGGTGTGCGTGGAACTCAAGAGCCTGAAGCTGTACTACCAGAGCTTCCGGAATGAAGGCATTTTCTTTGAAGCGGTGACGAACAAAATCGCCGATGACCTGGCAAAGGCAATGAAACCCAAGTGGATGGTGCTGACAACGGATTGGAAAGGCCGGGGCGGGATCAAGACGATCGTGAAAGTGGAAGTGGGGAAAGTGCCGCTGACGGAGAAATATTGAGTAGCAAGGGTCTGGGGTCTGTGGGCTCGGGTCTAGCCAGAAAAGAAGGCTTTTGGGGTGCGGCATTCAGGGCTTTCTTGTCCCGCCTGTGCGGGGCTTGGCGCAATGCCTCGGCGTTGATTTGTTCTCATAGGACCTTTGAATAATCGCAGGAAGAACACCCTCACCCTACCCTCTCCTTGAGGGCGAAGGGGTCAGAAAGAGCCGGGGGACTATTCAAAGGTTTCAATTCCGGGTTGGTCAGGGGTTGAGGATTTTCTGGAGTTTGGGGGCGAGGACCTGGGCCATGCGGAGGAAGCCCAGGTCGGTGGCGTGGCCGCCGTCGACGGTGGCTTCGCCGTCGTCGCCGTAAAAGTCTTCGCCGGGGATGAGATGGAGATTGGGGACACCTTCGGCGATCAGAAGATCGAATTGGGCCTTGTTGGCGGCGTCGCTGGTGAGGTAGCGGGCTTTACCGGCGATGGTGAATTCACGTGAGTTATAGGGAATGTGGCCCAGAAGCACGATGGGGACATTGGGGTGGGCTTTGCGCAGGAGGCGCACGACCGGGCCGGTGCGCTGGGTGATGGCCGGGGCTTCGATGTTGCCGAGGCAATCCAGGACGTGGAGGGCGGGATCAAGCTCGGTGAGGTATTGGACGACTTCCATTTCCATGCGGCCGTTGCCGGAGAAGCCGAGGTTGATGACGGGCCGGTCGAACCAGCGGTTGAGGATGGCGGGATAGGCCATGCCGGGGCGGGAGGCACACCCGCCTTGGGTGACGGAGGTGCCGTAGATGACGATGGGCTTTTGATGAGAGGCGGGCCTGGCGGGGGCGGGGAGAAGCTGGACGGAGGGAGGGAGGCCGATGTGTACGGATTGGACGCCGTTGTAGAGCGGGAGAAAGAGCATGAATTCTCGGGTGGCGAGTTCCATGTCGGACAAGAGTTTGACGGAGTTGGTGACGGCGTTGGGGCGGCCGTTGGCGGCGTGGCGCCACCCTTTGGGGGTGCGGATGTAGAGGTCCAGGCCGCTGACACCGGTGGCGGGCATGTGGGGCATGGCGAGGGCTTCAATCGGGGAGCGGACCGTCCAGCGGGCGGAGATGGTCGGTGTGGTGGCGACAAAACGCACAGCCAGACCGGTGGAATGACGGCTGAGCGACCAGACATCGGGACGAACCACGCCTTCGGCGCGGGCGGGAAGCCGGTCATAAGGAGAGGCGACATCGGACCAGCCTTGATTCTCAATGCCGAGGGCACGGATGTCGTACCAGACCGTGTCGGCGGTGGTTTCAACCGGAGCAAAGTTACGGTCGATTTCTTCGATGGATTTATGCTTGGTCATGGGATGCCCTTTGATTGCGTGTTTTTTAAGACTTTAACGAAATGTGCGATGGATGGTGAAATTCCCGGGAGGAGAATTGACTGTGGGAGTGAGGTCGGGCACAATTCCAATCAGGGCGCTTGTTGACCGCCCATAAGAGCCCTTAGCTCAATTGGATAGAGCTTCTGACTTCGGATCAGAAGGTTACAGGTTCGACTCCTGTAGGGCTCGTTGAACCTGTTTTGACAATGGATTTACATTCACCCTTGGAGGAACTGCGCATGACACGCTTGCATACCGCTGCTGGAGTTTTGGTCGCCCTGGGCATGGGTTTGATGGCTGGCTGCGCCAAATCCGGCGAGAACTACACAGGGCAGGAACTGGCCGGGCAGTGGACGGGCGAGTCTGAAGCAGTCCATACGATGATCGGCTACGCCAAGACGGTCCGGACCCTGACGGTGACCGACCAGGACGGCAACCAGTTCCGCGGCACGATGTACTACAAGACGACCGCCCAGGCGCAGTTGCGCGAAGGCGAGAAGAAGGTGTACGGCACCATCGACCCCACGACCGGCAAGGTGACGATCATCTCCGGCGAAGACGATGGCGTGTTCTCCGGCAACCTGACCAACAAAAACACCCTGAACCTGACCTTCACCGAAGCCGGCCCCGGCGGCACGGTGAGCATCATCAAGCTGACCCGCGTCGCGGAATAAGCCTGAACGACGACTCTTTCAAATGCCACTGGCGGGAAACCGGCAGTGGCGTTTTTATAGGTTTCATGAGCGCTGAGTGTGGGCAGAATCGGTTGAAGAAAGGGACGCGATGGCAGGCAAGAACATCGAAGTGAATCATCCGGACAAGACCGCGTTTACAGGCCCCTACTCGCCTGGGGTGGTGCGCGACGGATGGCTGTACATCTCCAGCCAGGGGCCGGTGGACATGAAGACCGGCGAACCGACGCGCGGGACGATCGAAGATGAAACACGCGTGGTGCTGGGACACATCGACAAAATCCTCAAGGCCGCAGGCTGCGGGCCGGCAGACGTGGTGAAATGCACGCTGATCCTGCGGGATTTGAATGATTTCGACCGGGTGAATGCGGAGTACGCCAAGTACTTTGTAGGCACGCGGCCGGCACGGACGACGTTTCAAGGGGTGCTGTGGAAAGGGATCGGGCTGGCGATCGATGTGATCGCGAAGGTGCCGGAGAGAGAGGGAATTTAAAGTTTGAAATTTACACTTTTAAGAGCCTGAAAATCAAGGCTTTCGTGCGATCGTGGAGAAGCTGGTCAATGCCGGATTTGGGGGCGGCGGGCCAGTAGCGCTGGAAGACGTTGGACTCGAAAACTTCATACCCCCCTTCCGGGAGCATGGCGTCGGTGGGCAGGTATGCGGTGTAGTCCTGGGAGTAGCCCAGCGTGGCGACGCATGGCGTGCCGGGGATGGATTTGATGATCGGGGCGAGCTGGCCGACGGGCTCACCCGCAGTGTGGATGAGCCAGTGATCGGGGGAGAGTTTTAACGCGCCCAGAGACCAGCCGATGGGTTCATTGGCCGGGATGCCTGCGTCGATACGGGCGAGCCACCAATCGGCGAGGTGGGCCAGCGAGGGGGAGCGGCCGGTAGACATGTCCTGAAGCGTGGCGCGGGGGATGGGCTGGCCGGGGTAGACGGGCATGAAGCATTCGGCCGAGCCCAGGGAGAGCGGAACCGGGCTGGGGGATGTGCCGAGCGTGCGGAGGATATCAGCGGCGAGCTCAGCGCCGATGGATTCAACTTCACCGGGTTTTGCGGGACGGAATGTAGCGGTTTGAGAATCGCCAAGCGCGCGGGGACGGCAATCGCCGGCGAAACCCTGGACAAACTGAGCGTGAGTGCCGGGCGGAAGCCGGCGGGCAAGCTGCGCCCGGGTGGATGCGATGAAGTCGGAGGAAATGGCGTCGGGCTCGGCGCCGTAAACGGAGACGGTGTGGCATGCGGCGCAATAGAGAACGGCCTGGCCGGCGCTGGTTGCGATGTGGAGGACATCCAGGTCACGGTCGACAAAACCGGCGGGGTTGGGCCGGTGACGGATGAGGCCCTCGGGGGTTTTCATGCGACGGTTCACGGCGATGTTGGTTTGACCACGGTGCCAATTAAGCTGCGCCGGCGCCAGACGTGCGAGGGCGGTTTGAACGGCGGTGATGATCTTGCCGGAAATGCGCGCGAGATAGTCATGGACCAGGGCGGGCATGGGTTCGGAAGTGGCGTAGTAGTCCCAGGTGGTTTCGGCGCCTGAGTGGGTGTGAGAGGCGTTTAAGAGCACGCTGGAGAGCGGACAGCCGAGCACGGCGGCAATGCAAGTGCGAAGCGGGATGCCCCATTGGGGAGTGATGCCGACGGTGTCGATGGAGATGATGGCGATGCGGTTGCCTGCGTGGTCCTGAAGGAGAAGCACGTGAGCCTGGAGACGGTCGCGGATGCGCTGAGCGAGCGTGGGAGGAACGCCCATGCCGCCTAGGGGCGTGCCAAGCGGCGGCGTGATATCAACCTGGGACCAGGCGGCGCGGGTCATAGAAGCCCTTTGCGAAAAGCAGCGTAAAGCGGGGCTGGCTCAAGGTCCTGCCAGTTTGATTTAAGCGTGTGATGGAGCGCGTGAACCGACGGAGCAAGCGCGGGCAGCAGAGAAGCAAAGTTGGGCTGAGCCAAGAGGTTCTCCAGCCGATGAAGATGGCGCTGGCGAAGGGAGATGAGGCCCCAGCGATGGTCTTGCTTTTCCCAATCACCCGCCCAGCTCCAGGAGAGGGTGGCGAGCACCCAGCCGGCGAGAACAAGGGTGAGTTGATCTTCGAAGTCGTGACTTGGGAAGAAATGCTCACGGTAAGCGGCGACCATTTGACCCGGCATGCCGTCAGGGAGACGGCTGGTGCACCAGCAGGTGGGAAACGGGGCGATGAAGTAGGCGACATCCAGCAAGGCATGGCGCATGGTGGCCCATTCGCAATCGAAGAAAATCACACGGCGGCCCGAGGGGTGGAGAAAGTGGTTGTCCGGGCAGCAGTCGGTGGGCGAAAAAACATCGTAAGGCCCGGGGTTGTCGATGACGGCGGAGATTTTGGCGAGGTCGGAATCGAGCTCGGACGAAAGCGCTACGGCATGGCGCTGACAGATGCCTGCGAAGCCGGAAAGCTGGGCGCGCCAGGAGTCACGCCCGGAAGATTGGGAAGAGCCGGCGCGGCCGGCGCGCAGGGCCTGCCAGTGCGCGCTTTGCCCCTGGGTGGCGGCGTGGAGCTCGCCCAAGGTGTGCGCGTAGGCCAGCAGCGCGTCAGTGGCGAGGGCGGGGTCCGAGCCGGTCAGGCGGTCGGCGAGGCTGATGCCAGCGCCAAGGTCGGACATGAGGTAGAAGCCCTGTTGAGGGTCGCCGGTGTAGGCGGTGGGACCAAAGCCGATGGGCCCCATCATGGCACAGCCGGCCCATTCATTGCAGAAGCGATGGAATGGGTTGTCGGGTCTGTCATCACCCATGACATAAGGGGTTTTACTGTCGCCCAAAGAGGCTTTGAGGATGACGGTGGAGACGGGTCCCCCTGCGACGGCGAGGCGGTAGACACGGTTGCGGCCTTCGGCGCGGAGCGTGTCTTTGATGGTGCAGACAACAGGCACGCCCCACAACGCGGTGAGCGCTTTGCGGGCGGCTTCCTGCCAATGGTCTGGAGTAGGAGAGATTTCCACGCGTGATTCCGGGAATGGGCGTGGGGGTATCGTAACCGAGGCGTTTTGGAATGGGATTGTTATTTGACGTGGCGCAGGAGCCAGCGGGAGACGGAGAGCGCGCCGTCGGGGGGAATGCGGTCGCGCATGAGGGTGACCATCTGCTGACGACGGGTGGTGTTGGTCATGACGGAGACGAGGGGTCCGGCGAGCTGGCGGGCGTTTTTACCTGGGTCGATGAGGTCTTCGTAAATGAGGGCGGAGCCGATCTTGGCGAGGGGTTCGGCGTTTTTCCGCTGATGCTGGTCTTTGTGGTACGGGTATGGGAGGAAGAAGCATGGGACGGAGTTTGCCCAGGCTTCGGCAACGCTGGAGGCACCGGCGCGGCTGATGCCCAGGGAGGCGGCGGCCCAGGCGTAGCCCATCTGGCTGCAGAAAGCCTCGACGCGGGCGGGGATGGCGGCCTTGTCGTAGGCGGCTTCGAGCTCTTTGGCTTGCTGGGCGGTGCCGCCTGTAAGGTGGATGACTTGCCAGTTGGAGAGCTCTTTGCGGGGGATGGTCTGGGTGATGAGTTCCTGCATGAGCAGGTTAATGGAGGAAGCGCCCTGGCTGGCGCCGGTGACAAAGAGGGTTTCGCGGCCGGCCAGGAGGCCAAGGGCGGTGCGGGCTTTATCTTTGTCGGCGGGGCCGATGGCGCTTTGGCGAAGCGGAACGCCGACGATCTGGGCGGTGGGCGCTTCCGCCATGGCGTAGGCGCTGAAGATCTGGGTGGCGGATTTGGCAACGAGTTTGTTGGCTTTGCCGGGGACGGCGTCGAGATTGACGAGGACGACGGGGATGCCAGCTTTCTTGGCGGCGATGGCGACGGGCGGCGAGACGAATCCGCCTGTGGCGACGATGGCGCGGACGTTCTGATCTTTAATGGCTTGGGCGATCATGGCTTCAGAGCCGGCGTAGTGCCGGTAGAAGTCGAACCATTTCAGGGGGTTTGGGGAGAAGGGTTTTGCGGGGATGGGGATGAAGTCGAGCTTGTGTTTGGCCATGAGTTCGGCATCGAGTTTGCGATCTGAGACGACGAAGATGGGTTTGAAGGGGGACTTGGCTTCCAGGAGACGTTCGGCGATGGCCATGTTGGGGAAGATGTGTCCGCCGGTGCCGCCGCCGGCGAAGAGAATGGAGGCTGGGGTGGACATTTTGGGTTGGCTCTCGGGTGGGTTGGGAAAGTCGTTTCAGAGTGGTAATAAAAGCACGGGTCTGCGAAGCCGTAGACCCGTGGCGGTTATTTTACGTTGTTGTGGCCATTTCAGGCGATGCGGGTGGAGAGGCGTTCGTCGAGGTCGATGAGAGGGTCTTGCGCTTCCTCTTCGTGCTGGGCGGCGACGCCCAGAGAAGCAACGAGCCCCAGGGCGAGGCTGGTGAGAACCCAGCCGGTGCCGCCTGCGGAGATGAGCGGAAGCGGGATGCCTTTGGTGGGCACCATGACGGTGACAACGGCGATGTTAAAGGCGGCCTGGAGAGTAACCATCATGATGACACCCATCGCAAAGAGCTTGCAGAAGGTGTCCTTGGTTTCACGAATGATCATGAAGCCGGACCAGAGGATGAGGCCGTAGAGGGCGATGACCAGGAGCGCGCCGGCGATGCCGGTTTCTTCGCAGATGATGGAGAAGATGAAGTCCGTGGTGTCTTCGGGGAGATAACCGAACTTCTGGATGCCGTTGCCAAGACCGCGGCCGTAGCCGGAGCCTTCAGCGATGGCGAGCATGGACTGAATGGGGTGATAGCCGTTGCCTTGAGGGTCCGCCCAGGGGTTGAGGTAGGCGAGGATGCGGTCGCGGCGGTAAGGCGTCTTGAGGATGGCGACGGCGACCGCGCCCAAGGCGGGCGGTACGGTGAGAGCCAGGTGCCACCACTTGGCACCGGCGGCAAAGATCATGACCATGCCGATGGCCCCGGTGAGGGCCGCAGTGCCGAGGTCTTGAATGACGACCAGAAAGCAGGAGAGCGCGATGAGGCACATGCCGGGGAGAACGCCGTGCCGGAAGTTGTTCATCACGCCGGCCTTGATGGTGCACCAGTAGGCGAGCATCAGGACGACGGCCCATTTCATCAGTTCGCTGGGCTGAAACTGGACAAAGCCCAGGGAGAGCCAGCGTGCAGAGCCGTTAACGCTGCGGCCAATGCCGGGGATGAGGGTGAGGACGACGGTGGTGCAGGCGAGGAGGAAGAGCCAGGGGATGGGGTTCCAAAGGCCGCGAACCGCCATGAACTGGCGCATGTTGATCCGGCTGGCGCCAAAGAGCGCGCAGGCGGCAATGACGGCGAAAATGAGGTGCCGGGAGTGGCCGATGAGGCCCATTTCAGTCTGGCTGGCGTCGGTGACGCTCATGCCGGCAGAATGGACCATGACAACACCGATGCACAGGAGCGCCACGGTGGAAATCTGCAGTATGTGGTGTGGGCGTAGCATTGAGATGTTATCGGCGTTTTTCGGGGTGGAGGTTTAATGGCGATGGGAGATGGGCAGGGTAAAAGCATTTGGGGTATTTGTCGGCACATGCACCCCGGGTATCGAGCGACGGGGTATCGGGGGGCTTCGAAAACGCCTGCGACAGCCAAGGTGAATGCCCTTGGGGTGCATTAAGCCTTAATTTCACATTGCATACCCCCCGCAACCCGTCGCCTGGGCCTTATCCCGCCGTTCCAGGACTCTGCGTGGGATGCGCAGCTGGTTCAATGCTTATTTCGGGCACTTCTCAAAGAATGATTGTCGGCACGCGAATGTGCTCACGACGTATCGTGAGTGCTTGAAGATGAATTGTGGGCGTCAGAAGCCGATGTCTGGTTATTTGAGTTTCTCAGCGACGCGCTGATCGACCATGCGGAAGATGAGGCCCTGGTCGATGCCGGAGATGGGGGCCATGA